>NZ_BDMN01000148.1 GCF_002189065.1 Bathymodiolus platifrons methanotrophic gill symbiont | reverse complement strand
TTGCATTCCGAAAGCCGTCCAGCCATTTGAGGTAGTCTTAACGGAGCAGGGTTTTGTGCGTAGTTGAGACGGACGCAGGGCGACCTGGGCATCTCCCATTCGCTGCGTAGGCGAATGAATGTTGGTGACAGGAGTCCCAGAATGTTGTGAGGTAGCATGGCGCGCCTGCTAGGATTCACATAGAGCCGTTTTTCTTTATTACTGACCCACCAAATTAATATGTGCGTATCAAGAACAATCACAAAAGTGCGTCCCAGTCATCCTCCCCGACCGGTTCTGTTGGATTGATATATTCCGCAACACTTCCTTCTAACACCTCTAAAGGAGAGCATTCATTTGAATGATAAGGACGAATTTCAATAGCAGGTTTACCATGATCAGTGACAATTAATGGAGTACCACTGGTTTCTACCTGACGAAAAAACTCCAGGGCTTTAGCTTTAAACTCTGACTTTGATATTTGAAGATTTTTCATAATGGCACCTATAGTCATTTCAATATAGTCATAATTACAACAGAAATATAGGTGACTTTTTTGAAGATATTGCATTTAACGCAACCGCCCGCCTTTCCAATAAGAATAAACCGCAGGAAAGACAATCAACACCATAATCAAAGCTGAGGCGATACCGCCAACCATTGGCGCAGCAATGCGCTTCATTACATCTGCCCCTGCGCCTGTACTCCATAATATTGGCAATAAGCCTATAAAAGAGGCCAGACTGGTCATTAGCATAGGTCGTATACGCTGACTAGCACCAGCAACTATCGCTTCACTCAGATCAGCCGCTGTTTTTAGGCGATTTTCGGCCTTGCGTTGCTCACAACTTAGACCCAGATAAAGCATCATTAATACGCCCATTTCGGCTGCCAGTCCTGCTAGCGCTATCATCCCCACCCAGACGGCGATACTTAGATTGTATTCCAGAAAGTGGAGTATCCACATGGCTCCAGTCAGGGAAAAAGGGATCGCTAGTAATATTATTAACGCCTCAGCTATTGAGCCATGATTAATATATAACAGAAGAAAAATAATCAGTAACGTGAGTGGAGCCAGAACCATTAACTTGGCTTTAGCTCGTTCAAAGTACTTAAACTGCCCTGCCCAGGAGATTCTTACCCCTTGCGGAATATTGGCTTTTTCATTAACGATCTGTTGTGCCAGGTTAACGTAATCGACGATACCCAGTTCATTGACATCGACGAAAACAAACGAAACCAGTTGACCATCTTCATTGCGCAGCATAGGTGGGCCAGTGACAAATTCTATGTCGGCTAGCTGGCTAATGGGGATTTGCGCTCCTCCAGGTGTGGGTACTAGCACTCGCTCCAAAGCATCGGGATTATCGCGGAAGCTACGGGCATAGCGTAAGTTTATCGCATATCGCTCACGCCCTTCTATGGTGTGTGAGACCGTCATGCCACCGACAGCCGTCATCAATACTTCTTCTACTGTTGTGATGCGAGGAACAGAGCAATGTAGATAGCAAGAATGCTCAAAGAAGCTCAAGTGTTGCCATTGCCGATCGACTGTATCATGCACTGGGCAGAGAACCCCCGATTCATCAGCAAAACGGGCGCCTGATTCAAAACCTATCTGCAAATGATAGTTCATTCTGTTCTAAAATATTGTCGTTTGAAAAGATAATTTCTTCCACTTTCCAAGGCGATTGTAAGCCTAAAGCCATACTAAATAAAGATTCACTATTCATGGTATTATTATCGCACTACCCACTAGGATTCACATAGAGCCACTTGGCTTTAGCTCGTTCAAAGTACTTAAACTGCCCTGCCCAGGAGATTCTTACCCCCTTGCGGAATATTGGCTTTTTCATTAACGATCTGTTGTGCCAGGTTAACGTAATCGACGATACCCAGTTCATTGACATCGACGAAAACAAACGAAACCAGTTGACCATCTTCATTGCGCAGCATAGGTGGGCCAGTAAATTCTATGTCGGCTAGCTGGCTAATGGGGATTTGCGCTCCTCCAGGTGTGGGTACTAGCACTCGCTCCAAAGCATCGGGATTATCGCGGAAGCTACGGGCATAGCGTAAGTTTATCGCATATCGCTCACGCCCTTCTATGGTGTGTGAGGCCGTCATGCCACCGACAGCCGTCATCAATACTTCTTCTACATCATCAATGGTTAAGCCATATCTGGCGATCTTATCTCGATCTATATTAAAGTCTAGAAAGTAACCACCTGTCAGGCGTTCTGCATAAATACTGCGCGTATAGGGTTTGGTGCGGGGATCATTTTTTAGTAGTTGTTCTATGCTAACTGCGGTTTGTTCTATGGTCTCTAAGTCATCTCCAAATACTTTTATGCCCAGACTCGATCGAATCCCGGTGGCCAGCATTTCTATTCGTGTCTGAATCGGCATCCACCAGATATTAGGCATACCCGGATATTGTAGTTGCTCATCCATTTCAGCAATCAGCTTATCCCAGGTCATTCCCGCACGCCATTGCTCTTGCGGTTTTAAGGTAATTACTGTTTCTACCATAGAAAGCGGGGCCGGATCGGTTGGACTAGTCGACCGACCGACCTTGCCAAATACCCGTTCCACTTCCGGGAACTGCTTCAGCTGCCGACCCATAGTTTGCAACACCTTGCCGGCCTCAGTAATGGACATGCCGGGTAATGAAGTCGGCATATACAAAATACTGCCTTCATTCAGTGGTGGCATAAATTCATTACCCAGCTTTAGAAAAACGGGAATAGTAACGATTAATGCCAGAATCGATAAGCCAATTACCCAGAGTCTAAAGCGTAGGGCAAAGCGAACGATGGGCTGATATAACTGAATCAAGAGCTTATTTAGCCCATTCTGATGGCCGCTTATTTTACCCCGAATCAACAGTACTGCCAGTGCCGGCGTTAAGGTAATTGCGAGTAAGGCAGCAAACCCCATGGCATAGGTTTTGGTATAGGCTAACGGGCTAAATAAACGCCCTTCGGTTCCTTGCAATGCGAACACCGGCACAAATGCAAGGGTAATAATAACTAGAGAGAAAAATATGCTCGGGCCAACCTGTTGCATCGCCTGAATAATAATCTCCTGGCGATTGATCCCCTTGCTACTGGCTTTTTCATCTGCTTCAGCCACCGCCAATTGCTTATGAATATTATCGATCATGACTATCGCGGCATCGACCATCGCGCCGATGGCCACAGCGATTCCACCTAGAGACATGATATTAGCTGTCATATGCTGCATGGACAGTGGAATAAAGGCCAGTAAGATGGCGACAGGCAAACTGATAATGACAATTAGAGAAGAGCGGAAATGCCATAAAAAAATCATGATCACCAGCGATACAATCAGCATTTCTTCAAACAGTGTTTTTTTCAGGGTACTGATGGCATCATAAATGAGGCCGGAACGGTCATACGCGGTAACTATCTCCACACCAGCGGGTAAGCTGCTTTTGACTTCAACCAGCCGTTGTTTTATCCGCTCAATCACATTCAGTGCATCTTCGCCATAGCGCATAATAACGATTCCACCGACAGTTTTACCCTCACCATCCAGTTCTGCCAAGCCTCTGCGCATTGCAGGACCCAGACTGACCTGAGCAATATCGCGCACACGGACAGGCACTCCTGTTTTACCCACACCTAAGGCAATACCTTCAATATCCTGTACGCTTTTTATATAGCCTCGGCCACGGATAAAATGTTCATGTCCGGCTATTTCCAGCACCCGCCCACCGACATCATTATTGGAGCGCCGAATTGCTTGCGCCACCTGTTTAAGGCTTAGACCATAGCTAGCCAGCTTATTGGCATCCACTGTCACCTGATATTCTTTTTCAAAGCCACCGATAGAGGCCACTTCAGCTACGCCTTCGACAGACTCTAGCCAATAGCGTAGCTTAAAATCCTGCAGACTACGCAGATCGGCCAGATTATGCTGCCCTGATTTATCCACTAAGGCATATTCAAATACCCAGCCGACACCGGTTGCATCCGGCCCCAGGGTTGGCCGCACACCTTCGGGTAAATCAGCAGCTGCGGTATTCAGGTATTCCATAACCCGGGAGCGCGCCCAGTATATATCGGTGTCATCTTTAAAAATAACATAGACAAAACTCAGGCCCATAAAGCTTTGCCCACGGACAAATTTCACATTCGGTGCAGCCAGTAGTTTTCGGGTTAAAGGGTAAGTAATTTGATCTTCAACCAGATCGGGACTGCGTCCTGGCCATTCGCTATAGATAATAACCTGGACATCAGATAAATCAGGAATCGCATCCAGCGGTGTCTGCATCAATGAGCGATAACCCCATAGTGCAAAGAGCATAATAATGATAACCGTTAATACCGCATGACGTGCGCAATACGCGATAATCTGTGCAATCGGCCCTGTATTTTGTTGTGCTACCATTGAGCCAATCCAGACTTAAACTTACTTTCTGCGGCAATCAGGAAATTACCCGAAGTCACTACCACATCGCCAAAGCGTAAGCCTTCTAGCACTTCAATAAAGCCTTCGTTGCGCACACCGGTTTTTATTTTTCGTGGCTGTAAGCGACCTTCTCCTTTATCTAGAAAAACCACGCGCTGCTCACCGGCATAAATAACGGATTGTTCAGGCACCACAAATCGTTCGCCCAGATCGACCTGTAAATTTAAACGGGCATACATACCAGGCTTTAACACCCCCTCTGGGTTGGCTAACTCAACACGCACTATGGCAGTACGTGTTTCAGGGTTGAGTACGGGCTCTATAAAGCTAACAACTGCGTCATACCTTTGCTCCGGCATATCAGGAAAACTAACTTCTGCCGCCATACCTACTTTAACCCAGGGCAGGTCTGCCTCGTAGACTTCGCCCTCTATCCAGACTCTAGATAAATCAGCCAAGCGCAATAAACGCGTTCCTGCTTTGACTGCCGCGCCCGCAACTATATTTTTTTCTATAATAGTGCCATTGACTGGAGCAAGAATCGGTAAGTATTCTGCTACCCGCCCGCGTTTTGCCAAAGCCCTGATTTCGGTAGAGCTAATATCCCAGCGAGCCAAACGGCTTCGTGCCGCCTGTTGTAGACTGTAGGGGCCGCCTCCTTTACGGCGTAGGCTACTTAGATATTCATCCTGGGCAGAAACCAGTTCCGGATTATAAACTGTAAATAGCTGCGCCCCCTTTTGCACCTGCTTGCCGACATAATTCGCATTTAAGGTACCGATCCAGGCATCGTATTTCAGATTAATATCTGCAAGCCGTGACTCATCATAGTCTACCCGTGCACCAGCATGAATGGTTTTAATCATATTCTGGCACAGCACTTCACTGGTAGTTACACCGATCAACTGGCGCCGATAACTATCGACGGTAAATGCGCTTAATGGCTCATCAACAAGCTCAGCTTGTGCTTGTCGCGGAGCCATCGCGCTCGTCGTTGCGCCTGTTAGTTTCAGCCCCGCTCGGCTGGTATTCATATCAAGGCCTAGCTCAGTCTGACCCAGGGCAGTGGAATTAATATTCACCGTTAACGGCCAGCTACCATTCATGGGTAAGCTGAAATCTCCTTGATAGAAACCGGCTCCGTCAGGTTTAATTTCAACAGCCTCACGCATTTCTGGCATGGTACCCATAGCAGGCATTACTGCCATAGCTTCTATCTGGGCATGGCTAACGGCCTGATCCTGTTCATCTCGAATCAGAAAAGTGAGCTGATTATTACCTATTTTAGGTTTTTCAGGATTTAATTTTAATTGCACTTTATAAGGCCCAGCATAATGCGTTACCCCGATATTTGCTAACTCAGCGGGCTTAGCAGTCGGCTGTTGTAGAAAATACACGCCCAAACCGGTTAATATAAGTAGCGGCAGAATAATTAATAGACTCATTTTTACAGCTTTCATGGCTGTATACCCCTTAGCTGTTCATCAAGAGAAATAGCTTCAATACTACCCACTGCATATTCAAGTTCAGCAAAACGACGGTAAGTATCTGCCATAGCCTGTTCGGTTTGTAATTGTGTTTGCATACGATTTTTTTCGCTACTGATCAGAGTTAGAAAATCACTTTTTCCTGCCTGGTAATCAGCTCTGGCAGCATTCAGGTCTGCATCTGCAAGTGGAGTAAGTTGCTCTCGATAGAGCTTTAGGACATGTAGACTTTCCTCAACACGGACATAAGCAATCTGTAACTCTTCGTTTATCTTTGCTTCAAGCTCAGTTTTGCGCCATCGAGCCTGCTTCACCTTTGCTTGAGCCTCTTTTTCAGCAGCATTTCGCTTAGCTTGCCATAAAGGCAAATTAACCCCAACACCGACAGTGAAACGCTTATCCTCATTCTCCCAAAGACTATTGTAGCCAGCAGACACATTAAAATCAGGGTAATACTCTAACTCCGCCAGTTCCACTTGCGCTCTACTTGCATCAATCGTTGCTATCATTACTTTTAATTCTGGACGTGACTGTAGCGCTCTAATTCGTAAACCTTTTAATTCAGGTAGTGATTTTATTTCCGCCAAACTGTGTGGCGGTGGGATAAATGCATCGGGAGGACGATTTAAGAGAGTATTTATTCTGGCAAGAATTGTTTGCTGCTCACGGCGCAACACAATCGCCTGGTGCTTAAGCAAATTACGCTCTACATCGGCACGTAAAGCATCTTGTTTACTAGCGAGCCCAGCCCCATAGCGAGTAACGGCACTATGACGAAATTCATCAAACAAATCCTGATTGACCTTATTAATTTCAATGGATCGATAAATAAAATACCAATCGGCAAACAAAGACTTTGCCATGCTAGCAAGCATTAATTTTACTGCAGCAATATTTTCATATTGAGCATGTGCTTGATGATCAGCCACTTCCCCGCGCAAACGCAATTTCCCTGGCCAGGATATTTTTTGCGATAACTCAAAGCGCTGCCCATAACTTGTTTCGTTACTGCCTATAGTTAACGGCGCCATAGTATAGCGGAACTGGGGGTCAGCCCAGGCAGATTCTGATGCACTTTTTGTTGCCGAAGCCTCCCATACCGCTTGCACCACTTCCATTTGTGGATTGGCTGTTAGTATTTCTGCAACTAGCTGGCTTGCATGTATCGAATCGCTGGAATAAATAAGCTGCGATTCATTAGCTAGTGAACTTAGTGGCTGAGTTAGAAAAAGACCTAGGCCGATTTGCCTGGCTGCTTGCTTAAGCCTGATAATAATATCCACATTCCGTTGCTTATAAATCAAAAGCATTTTTATAACTCTCTAGGTAAGGTTATTTTTTAACGTATAAAGGAGGAGAACGCTACCAAACTTACTTCAAAAAAGAAGCTGTTAGTAAACCGCATCCGTGACCGCGCGAAGTATAGTTACGAACAGCTTCTGCCTCTGGCAATACCTGAATATGCTTGATATTCATTTTCCATGCTTTGATTTTAATTCTTCTAATGATATAAAATTAGCATTACTACTTTCAATTTCCCCTTTTCTCTCCGAGAGTATTTCTTCATGCCATTTAGGTAATTTAATCCCAAGAGGCTATCTCTTGACTAACCCACCTGGTTTATTATTCTGAAAAGTCACTCTTGATATCAAAATGCGACACTATCCCATCTAATTCATCAAGGCTGTTATAATTTATCACTACAGCACCCTGTCCATTTTGCTTGTGCTTAATAATCGTTTTAGCACCAATAAAATCAGTTATCGCTTCCTGCAAGCGCTGCGTATCTCTATCTATTATTCTTTCGTGCGCTGGTACAGAAACATGTATTTTATTATCTTGTTTTTCTTTTTGCGCATCCTGGGCTAATTTTTCCGTAACACGCACCGACAATCCCTCTTCGGCCACTCTATTTGCCAGAGTAATCTGCTTTTCAGGTTCCAGACTTAATAAAGCACGCGCATGCCCCATTCCCAGCGTCCCTTTTGCCAATAGCGTTTTAACGTCAGCTTCCAGATCATTTAGCCTTAACAAATTTGTCACTGCAGTTCGTGACTTCCCAACTGCTTCGGCAATTTGCTGATGCGTTAAATCAAATTCTTCGATCAGCCTCAGAAAAGCTTCCGACTCTTCCAGAGGATTCAAATCCTCACGCTGAATATTTTCAATCAGAGAAATAGCTATCGCGGTACGATCATCAATTTCCTTGATCAGTACTGGCACTTCAGCTAAACCTGCTAATTGCCCGGCTCGCCAGCGACGTTCTCCGGCTATAATTTCATAGCGGTTATAGCCAACTTCTCTGACTATGATTGGCTGCACAATACCTTGAACTTTGATTGACTCGGCAAGCTCCTGCAACCGCTCTGGGTCTATATCTTTCCTCGGTTGATATTTGCCTCGCTGAAGATATTCTACTGGTAAATTTGAGGTGATATTCTTAACCTGCTCTTTAGCACCCATATCTCCCATTAATGCGCCTAGCCCTTTCCCTAAGCCTCTTTTCTTTTCTGCCATACGCTTATTTATTTTCCTTTCTGATTAATTCACCCGCCAATGCTATATAAGCAAGCGCGCCACGCGAATTTTTATCATATTGCAATACAGGCATACCATGACTTGGCGCCTCTGCTAATCTAATATTTCGGGGCACGCAGGTTCGAAATACTTTATCCGCAAAATATTCCACTAATTGCTCTGATACGTCTTTCGTCAGACGACTACGGTTATCAAACATAGTACGCAATATACCTTCCAGATATAAACCTGGATTTGCTTTTTCCTGTATATTGCGCAAGGTCTCCATTAAGGCAGATAAGCCCTCTAATGCATAATATTCACATTGCATAGGAACCAACACACTATTTGCTGCCACCATCGCATTTAAAGTCAGCATGTTTAATGAAGGCGGACAGTCAATCAAGATATAGTCATAGCTTACCTTAACCTGTTCAAGTGCATTTGCGAGGCGCCGCTCACGTTGCGTCATTTTCATTAACTGCACTTCGGCTATAGTCAAATCTGAGTTTCCAGCAATCACATCAAAGCTAAACTCTGGTACAGGGATGATCACTTCAGAGACAGGCATATCTTCAAGCAACAAATCACAACTGGAATACGCTACATTTGATTTATCAATACCACAACCCATTGCTGCATTTCCCTGAGGATCCAGGTCAATCAATAACACTTTACGCTTGGCAGCAGCTAATGACGCTGCTAAATTAACGCTAGTGGTCGTTTTACCTACGCCCCCTTTTTGATTGGTTACTGCTATTATTTTTGTCATATTTTATTTATCCGCAGCACACACCGCTCAGCCTCAATACCTGGCACTACAATTGATTTAACTGAATAAGATCTACTCATTTCTTTTAGTTCTAACTCGGGAACCTGACCCTTCATCGCAATTAAGACACCCTCAGACTGCAAGAGATACTCCGTCAGATTCATAATATCACCCAAACTGGCAAATGCCCGACTTAAAACCGCATCATATTCACCATCTCGCCCTAGCTGCTCTACCCGTGAGTGCACAACCTCTACATTTTGTAGTTGTAGCTCTAAAATAGCTTGTTGCACAAATCGGGTCTTCTTAGAGTTACTGTCTAATAATGTAAATTGCACATTGGGCATAAATATAGCCAGAGGAATACCTGGCAGACCAGCTCCCGTGCCCACATCAATAATCTTATTACCCGTAATAAAAGGCAAGATAGCCAGACTATCCAATATATGTAAGCGCAACATTTCATCCCGGCCACGAATTGCAGTCAGGTTAAAAGCTTTATTCCACTTTTCAATCAAATCAACAAAGTTTAGCAAAGAGTCAATTTGAGCCGTTGTTGCCTCTAGGCCGAGCTGTTCGATTCCTGCTAGCAAAAGAGTTCGACTACTATCCATTTTTCTTTTTCATATAGATTAGCAATAAAGAAATAGCTGCCGGCGTTACACCTGGAATCCTAGAAGCCAGACCCAGTGTTTCAGGACGCTGTGTTATAAATTTTTCACGCACCTCATTGGACAGGCCTTTAACCTGGTTAAAATCCAGATCTTCTGGAATTTGCAAATGGTCATAGCGCTTTGCCTTATCAATTTCCAGCTGCTGACGTTCAATATAACCCGCATATTTAGCTTGTATCTCTACTTGCTGCGCTACTTGCTTAGAAACATCAAGACCTTCTGATAAACTCATCAACTGCACGATATCAACTTCAGGGCGGCGCAATAGATCCATTAAATTTGCTTCTTTAGACAGAGGTTTACCCCATATTTCAGCAAATCGTAGCGCTTCAGGGCTGTCTTTTCTTACCCATTTGCTTTGTAACTGTTGCTGTAACTGAACAATGCTTTCCCGCTTTTCATTAAAAAACTGCCATTGCTCATCATTAACGAGTTGTAACTCTCGCCCTGCCTCAGTTAAACGCAAGTCGGCATTGTCCTCGCGCAATAATAAACGATACTCGGCGCGACTAGTAAACATTCGATAAGGCTCTGTTGTGCCGTTAGCAATTAGGTCGTCAATCATAACACCTATATAAGCTTCATCGCGCGCCGGACACCAACTTTCTTTACCCTGTGTTTTTCGTGCTGCATTCAGGCCAGCAATCAAACCTTGTGCTGCCGCTTCCTCATAACCTGTTGTGCCGTTTATCTGCCCAGCAAAAAACAGACCGGACATATATTTGGTTTCCAGAGAGGTTTTCAGGTCTCTTGGGTCAAAATAATCATACTCAATTGCATAGCCTGGTCGAATAATTTCTGCTCGCTCAAAGCCCTGCATAGACCGTACAAACTGGTACTGCACATCAAAAGGCAGGCTTGTTGAAATACCATTAGGGTAATACTCATTGGTATTCAAGCCTTCAGGTTCTATAAAAATCTGATGTGAATCACGCTCCGCAAAACGCACTACTTTATCTTCTATCGAAGGACAGTAGCGTGGGCCCTTACCCTCAATCTCGCCTGCATACATAGGTGAACGATCTAACCCGCCACGAATAATATCATGTGTTTGTGCATTAGTTCGCGTTATATAACAGGGAACCTGTTGAGGATGCTGGTTCGCAGACCCCATAAAAGAAAAAACCGGCACAGGCGTATCACCATGCTGCTGCTCTAAGCGCGCAAAGTCGATAGTACGCCCATCGATGCGTGGAGGTGTCCCTGTTTTTAACCGATCTACTTTAAAGGGTAACTCACGTAAGCGTTCAGCCAGGGCAATTGATGCCGCATCTCCAGCGCGCCCACCGGTATAATTCTGCAAGCCAATATGGATTTTTCCGCCTAAGAATGTACCCGCAGTCAAAACCACAGACTTTGCCTTAAACTGCAGACCCATTTGCGTTTCAACTCCGACAACAGTCTCAGCCTCAACCATTAAATCGGAAACTACTTGTTGAAACAGCATCAGGTTTGGCTGATTTTCCAGAGCATTTCTAATGAATTGCTTGTAAAGTTCCCGGTCGGCCTGTCCACGGGTTGCTCGTACAGCGGGACCTTTACTCGCATTTAAAATACGAAAATGAATACCGGCATGGTCAATTGCCCTTGCCATTACACCACCTAGCGCATCGACTTCCTTAACTAAATGCCCTTTACCAATACCCCCTACCGCTGGATTACAGCTCATTTGCCCCAAAGTATCAATACTTTGAGTCAATAATAGCGTTTGCGCACCTGAGCGTGCCGCCGCCAATGCGGCTTCAGTACCCGCATGACCCCCACCTATAACGATAACATCAAATTCTTTTGTAAATTGCACGGACTTATCTTAAAATTGAACAAATCAGTATTTTAATTTGTTCGCGGGAGTTTTGCACAAAAGAAATGATTTTATCAGTAATTAATAAGGAGTCACTCCATGAAGATCGGGGAGTCCCTACTTTTGCGAAAGCTCATTTTGGGCGTCCAAGCCCAAGTTCGCGGCAAAAGCTTAACGGGACTGATTAAAATCTGCGATGCCCTGATTCGCCCTGCGTCCACTTATAAAAACCCTAGAGGGGTTTTTATTTAGTTACCTCAAATGGCTTGACGCGATGTCGGAATGCCTTGTATTTTATCTACGCAAAATCTAAAAATCTTCACTTCGCTTAAGCTCCGTTTCCAGGATTTTCAGCGAACGCAAAAAGCAACAAAAAAACAGCGCATCTGAGACCAAAAACCTGGTCGCCAAACATGCGCATTACTTTAATAAAGCAATTATTTTCAAAGATAAAAGCAAATACCAGCGCAAAGCTAAGCACAAAACCTTCGACCCATTTTTTATGCAATGCATGCATTACATAAAAAATGGGTCGAGTTTTCATAAAATCACCCGCACATTTTCTTAACCCTAGTCTCCAGCCAAATGAGCCTGAATTCATGATTTGGCTCCATTCAAGAACGCGTACGAACTAAATTTAACCGCTGATATTGCTATTATTCCCTTTGATATTCATTGCCTAGTTAATTCA
The DNA here is from genome assembly GCF_002189065.1 of Bathymodiolus platifrons methanotrophic gill symbiont. Taxonomy (GTDB): domain Bacteria; phylum Pseudomonadota; class Gammaproteobacteria; order Methylococcales; family Methylomonadaceae; genus Methyloprofundus. Next base: position 10,198 of record NZ_BDMN01000148.1, on the reverse strand, counting down.
CGATTGCATTTAACAATGAGCCATGATATAAATTAACCGTACTTTATCTAAGCTATACAAGTACGAATTATAATTATAAAAATTGGAGAAAATAATGAAAAAAATATTATCAGCTTTAGCTATCACATTAATGCTTATTGGTGGAACTGGCTGTATGGATGATCCAGATGGTAGCGCGCAGCACGTTACAAAAAACAATTAATATAGATAGGCGCTTTAACTCTCTTTTATTTTGGGAATTGTAATGTTTTTTGGGCAACGAACAGAATAAAAAAGAAAAATATCTTGGTTATCATCGATAGAGGCGACAATTTATTGTTAGGTGATTGTCGGAAAAGAATATACCAGAAACGCAGGATTTTTATTCATCTTCAAAGCCTGCCCCGTACTTGATACGGCGGCGAAATTACAGGCGCATAGTTGTGCTACGTAACTGTAGTAGCAATGCAGAAGAAGGACAAAAAGACAAGTAAGCTGGTATGTTATTTGACAGAAATCACCTAAGTCTATCTTTCAAAATAACAGCCTAGATAAGTAACATTAGAGCTCGGTTTGGAGAGGTGATAAACAGCCGTTTATTCTTCTCAATCTGACCACAGGGACGTGCGCAGTAACGAAACATACGCTTCACGTCTCTGACTGCTAAAGCCTGCCAAGCATTAGGCGCGCCATTGTGGATCGCCTATTGTTTTGTAGGATTTATACGGTGCACTAGACCTGCCTTCAAATACAGGCTATCAACCGTTATTTGCCTACTTGAGTTATGAAAAAGATTCTTCAGAACGTGCAAAGAGTTAACCTAAAATCACATCCACAACACCTTGATAAGTTCATGGACTCTGAGCCTGCGGCTCTTTAATTTTTGCTGCACTGCAATTAAACGTTTCGCCCAATGAGGATGAATACGTATTTAACCAGGACATTAAAATATAGGTAACGATAATTTAGCAGAGATCGCTAAATGTTTGTTACAAAAAGTGAGTTTAAGTACTGCTTTATGCTGGGTCGTATAAAATGCAGTTAACTAATCTAGAATAAATTAGCTTAAATTTGAAGGGTACTTTACATAAAAAAGCCCAGGAATAATTCCCGAGCTTTTCTATAAAATTTCTTACAAAGAGATAGAGCTAGAAACTTTCTGTTTGCTACCATCTGGGTTATCCATGCAACCAGTTCCGCCGATTAACATTAAAGAAATAGCTAATAGTGATAATACTTTTTTCATGTCATCCTCCTCAGGATAGAAATTATTATTGTTGTTTCGTACTAATCAAAAGCACGGGACAATTTATATCATGACAATAGTTTTGATGCAACACCTTTTTTTAAGTACAAACCTTAATTGGCCTAAACCACCTTATTATGGATTAAATTCTTAATCTAAAAGGGCCTCATAAAAATATATAAACAATTGAGTTAAAAGGAAATAACTTATTTTATCTCCTGCAATTTCAGCTGATAATGCTTATTTGTCCAGGTTGCCGTGCCAATATTCGCCCAATCCCCTGATAAGTTATTCTTGCGTAAATCCTTGCTCCATTGAACAGGAGAGTTTATTTTTTTATGTTTAATAATAAACCTCGCATGATTAAGATCCAAACCTACTTTAGCTCCCCAGAATGCGGTCACTTTCATAATAAACTTATCCAGTCTGTCAGAGTTGATATTTGGAGTTATCGCAATATTAGCCCACATGGAGTGAACTCTCCCCCAATTTGGGGCTAGCATTCGCCCTTGCTCATTGACAAAAGGCAACCATAACTCCTTCCCTTGCGCATCAATATAGCTAATTGCAAACAAGTCCTCGTACCCCTCAAAATGATCGTGCAAATAGAGGGCGTGCGGCGTAATGCCTAAAAAAGTTGTAGATAGCATCAGCACTGAGTTACTGAGTATACGCGCCTGATTTACAAGCGGGCTTTCCACAGTAGACAAATCATAAAAACGATATAAAAAGCCATAATGAATACTGCTATTGAGCTGCAAAATCGCCAAAACCAGAAAAACCTTAGCTAATCTGAACCTGAATTGCCTAGGCTTTTGCTGTGCATAATTTTCAAAAATGCGGGTATATAAATCGATAGGGTAGGCACACTTTGAAACGGCCGGCATACAGGACGCATCGCATACATTACGCACACGATTATCAGCAATACGGCGATATATTAGCTTAGCTAGATGATAAATGCCTGGGATACGCATAATCCAGGCGAAAACAGCCAGATAACGCATTTTTTGGAAAATCTGTATGTAGGTATCAACACCAGCACAAACATGCCCCTGCAAATCCACTGCATATAAATCAGCCAATAAAAGTTTTTCCTCATAATTCTGCAGTTGTGGCGCAGAGTCAGCCTGTGTCTGTAAATCTTTAAACGCAACACCTTGCAGTACGTCAAAATGACTAATAATACTTGCTGTACGATTGCATAAGGGGCAATCACCATCATAAAAGACTGCAAGCTGGGGTGTTTTGTAAATCAAGCCATCTGCCACTGCTGCCCACCATGAAAAAGGCACCATTAAAATATAAACGGATAGCATCCCTAACCCAAATGGGTAAATATTTAAACTAATGGTAATTCCTATATGTAAGCCGGCGCCTACAAATAAAAAAATGGGTCGGAAGGAACGTCGATAAAATAAAAAGAGAAAAGTAAATTGAAACACCAGAATCAGATAACCAATACTTTTTTGCAAGATTTCATTATTTAGCATCCAGGACAAATCCAGTGCGGAAATATAATAAGGCATCGCAGAAGGCAGCCACCCTCCCAGACCATTACGCCAATGCTCGGCAAACAATTTATGAATTGCCGAGTCAAAATACAGAAACCCCAGACAAATCATTACAGGGAATAATAAACTCAGCGCACTGATCGTTTTAGGTAATGCAGGAGCCTCTTTATATTTAAATTGCAGCTTATAAAGCAAATTATCAACTGATAGCGCCCGCCCGATGGGCATAAATATCAGAAAAAAGCCGACACCAATCATAAATAAGTCAACCCCCCCATCAAAATCACGCTGCATGGGCGTAAAATTAACGAAGACTATCCAGAAAATATAGTTTGCAATAATCGCACTTTGACTTCGATAACCGACAATAACGCACCCAGCTACTACCGCCCACAAACATAAAAACATTGGAATCATTGGGAATTCCACGTCAATATAGGGGATAGGATCAAAAATAAGATGGTTAAAATAAAGCAGAAACAGAACTTCTTGAAAAGCAACCATTCCGTACAGGATACGAAAAATGCCTACTATAAAGGCTGGTGCTGTACGCTGGTGATATTGCGCAAGGGTGCGCGAGAGAATACTTAGCATTTTATACTCGTCTGTATTATAAATAATACTATGAATTATAATGGAATTTGGTTTACAGGTGCAATTAAGCTATGAAGTAGAGAAACCAGAGTCCAAACTTGCCTATAGGTAAAAGCCGGCAGCGATGATCATATTAGAACAGCAGGAATTGTAAAAGCAGTATAAAAAAGGGCTTTTGATTAACAAATAATAGAGCGGCGAGCCAGGCCGCAGACATAAAAAAGGCCCGTGAGTTTTAAACTCACGGGCCTTTAAGTAAGGCTATGAAACGTCTTACTTACTCTTCGTCTTCAGGCTCAGCGAAAACCCATTTCACGAAGAAATAACCTACAGCAATTACAACTGCTGCAACTGCCATGCCTGCTGGCTCTTTTAACATTTCAGTAACGTCTAATATTGCACCCATGAGTGTCCTACCTTCTTGTGATTTATTATAATAATTACGTCATTAAGTCATGACAGTAAATGAACTTAAGATGATACTAGATGATTCATTGAAGTCAAGATTTTCTTGCTCTCTCTCATCAACTCGACCCTAAAAAAAGCCCCTTAAGTAACCTATCAGATACTATTTTTTACTGATAAATTACCATAAGAAAGGCTAGATGTTTATAACCCTAGAAAAATCAGTTGCCCACGTTTTCTAGCACAAGCTTTTGATTCCACAGCACTTCAAAAAAATGCCCGCTGAACCTAATGGTAAAGCTAAGAATTTTTTAAAGCACTGTAAAAGCAATACCTTGCACTATAAATTCGCGTTTAACTGATTTTTCTAGGATAATGCTAGTTTCTTGATACTATGTAATCAACATTACACTAGATCAAAATAATCTTGTAGGGACAGGGTTTTAAAAATAACAATAAAATAAGGGGATAATAATGTTTGGTGGTGTATTAGCAATTCTTATTGCAATCTGGGTATTCAGAACAGCTGTACAGGCAAAAACGGGTAACGTGATACTTTGGACAGCGGGTGCTGCAATTTTATTCTTTGTCGTACAGATGCTATTTTATAATATCAATATCTTTATTATTGATGGCTTTGGTAATGATGTTGGCGGTGATTATGAGCGTGATTTAACTGACATTGGAGACAGAATTACAAGCAGTGGCGGTAGTGGCGGCATTCAGGAAGGGTTCTTTGGTACAGTTCTAGGAATTCTATTTGAACTATTGCCTTTATTCATGGCCTGGTTAACAGTTGCGTTTATTAGAACAAAATATATTTTGAAAGAAGAGATTAATGTAAAAAATCTTACTAGTGGCATTTCAGGTATGTTTGTAGACATAAAAAATAGCTTCAAATCATCTGAGTAAGCTTACAGGTATTAAGTAAAATTAAAAAAGCCCAGTTGAAACTGGGCTTTTTTGGTTTAAGGCACACCCCGAACGACCACCGCTTCCGCATTCTAACGGAGTATAGAGCTTAAAACCTCTTCTGTTAAAGAACTGAAGTTTCCCAATTATTGAGTAGCTGAAATACACAATGCTGGTGTATCGAGGTTTATTTTAGGTGGTTTTGCCATGTTTATAGCAAACCCCTACTTAATTCCCCTTAGGCAATAGCATTTGAAACGAATGAAAAGACTATTTTTTTCATATAGTTGTAGCATAGTTTCAATTTTACCATAAATAATTATTGGGAAACTTCAGTTAAAGAATAAACGATACAATAGTGACCAGTGTTAAAATAAATAATACGGTCGCTATTGCACCAACCACAAGATAACTAGATAACGAACCATGCTCAAAGTCTCTTTGCCGATTTGCCTGACTTTGTACGCCGATGGCTGCCGCTAAAACGCTTTGAATGACCTGTTTAAGTGTAGGTTTAGACATAAAAAAACCTCGACAACATTAGAAAATAATTATATAGAACGTCAGCAAGTAAACCATCTTTAGCCTAATTACGCAACTCCGATAGCACCAAACTCAAGTGATCCTCATGACTAAAAAAGAATTTTTAACCCAGCAGCTTTCTCAACGCATTTTATTTTTAGATGGCGCAATGGGCACGATGATTCAAGGCTATCACCTGGAAGAACAGGACTATAGAGGCGAGCGCTTTAGTGATTGGGATTCTGATTTAAAAGGCAATAATGATTTATTGTCACTGACTCAGCCGGATATTATCAAAGCGATACACAAAGCCTATCTGGATGTGGGCTGCGACATTATTGAAACGAATACTTTCAACGCTACCACGATTGCCATGGCCGATTACAATATGGAGTCACTGGTCTATGAAATTAATTTTGAATCGGCAAAAATTGCTAAGCAGGCAGCAGAAGAAGCGACTCAGGAAACACCTGACAAACCTCGCTTTGTTGCCGGTACACTTGGCCCTACAAACAGAACCGCGTCGATGTCACCCGATGTCAATGCCCCAGCTTTTCGTAATACCAGCTTTGACAAACTAGTCGAAGCCTATACTGAAGCAGTCAGCGGTCTGGTAGACGGTGGCACTGATATTCTATTGATTGAAACTGTTTTTGACACACTGAATGCCAAAGCAGCGATATTTGCCATCGATAGCTATTTTAAAGAACATGATATCGAATTACCGGTAATGATTTCAGGCACCATTACCGATGCCTCGGGACGTACGCTATCCGGGCAGACTGCGCTTGCCTTCTGGAACTCACTGAGCCATATCGAGCCTATTTCCATTGGCTTTAACTGTGCATTAGGTGCGCAGGAAATGCGTCAATATGTAGAAGAACTATCCAGCCATGTCGATACATTTGTTTCTGCACACCCTAATGCAGGTTTACCCAATGAATTTGGTGAATATGACGAACCCCCCGAAGAAATGGCGGCTGAAATTGCTGACTGGGCAAAGCAGGGCTACCTCAACATTATCGGTGGCTGCTGTGGAACCTCTCCTGAATATATCAAAGCAATCATTGATGCAGTAAGCCCTTATCCCCCAAGAAAAATACCTGAAATAGAAATACGCTGCCAATTAGCCGGGCTGGAGCCTTTTTCTATTGGCCCTGACTCATTATTTGTTAATGTTGGCGAACGTACTAATGTAACTGGCTCAGCACGCTTTAAACGGCTGATTGTTGATGAAGATTACGATACCGCTCTGGATGTTGCCCGCGAGCAGGTCATCAATGGTGCACAAATCATTGATATCAACATGGATGAAGGCATGTTGGAATCAAAAGAAGCCATGGTGCATTTTTTAAACCTGATAGCTTCTGAGCCGGATATTTCCAAAGTCCCGATTATGATAGATTCCTCTAAATGGGACATTATTGAAGCGGGATTGAAATGCATACAGGGTAAAGGTATCGTCAACTCAATTTCCATGAAAGAAGGGGAAGATAACTTTATTCAGCAAGCACAGCTTGTGCGTCGCTACGGCGCTGCTGTTATTGTGATGGCCTTTGATGTAAACGGCCAGGCGGATACCTTTGCCAGAAAAGTAGAAATTTGCCAGCGCGCCTATAAACTTCTGGTAGAAAAAGTAGGTTTCCCTCCAGAAGATATTATCTTTGACCCAAATATCTTTGCCATCGCTACCGGCATAGAAGAGCATAATAACTACGGCGTTGATTTTATCGAAGCCACTCGTGAAATTAAACGCACCTGCCCACACGCGATGATTTCCGGTGGGGTATCTAATGTTTCCTTTTCGTTTCGCGGTAATAACCTGGTACGTGAAGCCATTCATGCAGTATTCCTTTATCATGCCGTTCAAGCAGGCATGGATATGGGGATTGTTAATGCAGGGCAGTTAGCAATTTACGCGGATATTCCCGACGAGTTACGTAATGTCGTTGAAGATGTGGTGCTAAATCGTGACGCAAACGGCACCGATAAGCTACTGGAAGTTGCTGAAAAATTTCACGGTGATGCGGTTGTTAACAAAAAACAAGATTTAGAGTGGCGCAACCTACCCGTCAACAAACGCCTGGAGCATGCATTAGTTAAAGGGATTACTGACTTTATTATAGAAGACACAGAAGCAGCACGTCAGCAAGCAGAAAAAACACTACATGTGATCGAAGGACCGTTAATGGACGGTATGAATGTCGTTGGCGACTTATTCGGTGAGGGTAAAATGTTTCTACCTCAAGTTGTTAAATCCGCCCGGGTAATGAAAAAATCGGTCGCCTACTTAATGCCCTTTATGGAGGAGGAAAAAGCGGGAGAGATTCAAAGCAACGGCAAAATCCTGATGGCAACGGTTAAAGGCGACGTGCATGATATCGGCAAAAATATCGTCGGTGTCGTCTTGCAATGTAATAACTACGAAGTGATTGATATCGGAGTGATGGTACCAACGCCGCAAATATTACAGGTAGCTAAAGAGAAAAATGTCGATATTATTGGTTTAAGTGGCTTAATCACGCCTTCACTAGAAGAAATGGTCCATGTTGCCAAGGAAATGCAGCGACAAAATTTCAGTATTCCTCTACTGATTGGTGGTGCAACCACTTCGCGCGCACACACCGCAGTAAAAATTGAAGAGCATTATAACGGGGCAACTATTTATGTTCCTGATGCCTCTCGCGCCGTGGGAGTTGCATCTAATTTACTCAGCGATGAACATAGAGACGCCTATCTCGCTGGTATAAAAGAGGAACTCGTTGCTGTACGTGAGCGCCATAAAGGTCGTAAGGCAAAAACCAAACAGCATAACCTGAAAGCAGCACGATCTAATAAGTTTGTTTGGCAAAATCACACACCTGTGGTACCTAAAAAATTAGGTATCGAAGTGGTCGATCATTTTCCATTAGAAAAGTTAGTCGACTATATAGACTGGACACCTTTCTTCCAGACCTGGGAACTCGCAGGACGCTATCCGGATATTCTCAAAGATGAACTGGTTGGTAAGCATGCCCAAAACTTATATGACGATGCCCGGGTGATGTTAAAGAAAATCATTGCCGAACAATGGCTGCAAGCAAAAGCCGTGATTGGCTTCTTCCCAGCACATAGCGCCGGTGATGATATTATCCTTTATAAAGATGACACGCGTAAGGAACAGCTAGAAACATTACATCATTTACGCCAGCAAAATATCAAAGCGCCTGGGCGACCTAATTATTGTCTATCCGACTTTATCGCACCAGTTGAGAGCGGACAAAAAGATTATATAGGCGGTTTTGCGGTAACGGCCGGAATTGGCATAGAAAACAAACTCGCAGAGTTTGAAAAAGACCATGATGATTATAATTCCATCATGCTCAAAGCGCTTGCAGATCGTTTAGCAGAAGCCTTGGCTGAATATATGCACTTAGAGGTACGCAAGAATCACTGGGGCTATGTTGATGATGAAGCAATGAGTAACGAGGAATTGATTAAAGAAGTGTATAAAGGCATACGCCCGGCACCTGGCTACCCCGCATGCCCTGACCATACGGAAAAAGCAAAATTGTTTGAATTATTAAATGTTAAAGCCAATACAACTATTGAGTTGACTGATAGTTTTGCCATGTACCCGACTGCGGCAGTGAGTGGCTGGTATTTTTCGCATCCGGAAGCAACGTACTTTAATGTTGGCAAGATCACCTCAGAACAAGTTGAAGACTATGCTCAACGCAAAGGTTTATCTCTAGAAGAAGCCGAGCGCTGGCTGGCTTCGCATATGCACTAGAGTTATACATTCATCTTATAAAACTGTATAGCTAGCATTTTCTCAGAGCACCTTTTTGCGTAGAGAATGAAGAACAGGATCTACCATTGTATTTCTTGATTTTGTTGGAATGTTAGAACTGACCCTGGATTTTAAAAAATGAGTTTAAAAGCCGAGCGTAATAAAAAGAAAATAGCCAATAAAGTACGTAAAGGCTTTAGAGGCTATCCCGCTGCTACTATTGCATACTATGGCCCAACAAATAAAAAAGCCACGAAAGTTGCGGTTGGTATTGTTGTAAAAGAAAATGCTGTTCCGGCACAAATGAAAACCTGGGTGTCTACAGAAGATGTAAGAAATGACTCTCTAATACTAGAGGAAATATTAGGTTTCATTGCTGATTATAGTGTCAAATCCATTGCTATGACTGATGCTATTATTGGTTGCCCACACCAAGAAGGTATTGACTATCCTGATGGTGAAGAATGCCAGGAGTGTACCTTCTGGAAAGGGCTTGATCGGTGGACAGGTGAAAGAATACATTAATAATATAGCTAGGTTAAATTGATGAAAAAAACTACGGATAGCTGATGAGAATAGAGTTTAATAATCGTGAAAAAGAGTTTATCCATCAATATTGGTACACAGTTCCTGAGCACATAAAGACTCAACTCATAAATAAACGTAGAAAAACCATAGATATAGAACAGGATGATATTAAAGAGTTAGTAGGGTATTTATCGTTAGAGTGCAATCACTGTAACAGTAGACAATTAGCTTTTGAGCTGGATGACTTGCGCGAAAGGCTAGAGGGCTTTATTAACCCTTCCTCTTATATTATGTGATGACTGGTAGGCTAACGCCCTGCAAACTTAGCCCCAGACTACCCCTTGCCTTGAGCGGAAATCATCCATGTTATCCTTCATGTCTGATACTTGGATTTTATCAAAAATGACGGGGCTCCGAATTGCGAACACAAAATAAAAACTTATTTAAATTCTCAATTCGAGACTCTTAGGCTCTTAATTCAAATACGTTCCTGCCTTTTCTGCAGAGCATCCTGTGCTAAAATAAAACCACAAATACTATTACTGTGAGCATCGACTCAAATATGTCTTTAAGAAACTATATTTCTACATTACTTCACTCACAATAATCGACCTTACTCGCAGTATTTTTCAACGACACACCAATGCAAACCAAACGTCTCCTTGCTCTTCTCTTTACTGAAGTTTCCCAATAATTATTTATGGTAAAATTGAAACTATGCTACAA
>NZ_BDMN01000147.1 GCF_002189065.1 Bathymodiolus platifrons methanotrophic gill symbiont | reverse complement strand
TGTTTCCAGGTGCTTTAGTTAACAGAGGAACTTCCCTGCCCCTTAAGATTACCCAAATTAAGCTCATAGCAATCCACAACTGGAATGAGTTCAAAACGAGCTCAGCTCTAACATTTCAGCATTTATGTTATAGACCCAGGCCCCAAATCGCGAACACTATCCTCTAGGTCTTTGATTTATGCCCCTTAACAATACCTCTGGCTGTATAATAAGACTGAAGTTTCCCAATAATTATTTATGGTAAAATTGAAACTATGCTACAACTATATGAAAAAAATAGTCTTTTCATTCGTTTCAAATGCTATTGCCTAAGGGGAATTAAGTAGGGGTTTGCTATAAACATGGCAAAACCACCTAAAATAAACCTCGATACACCAGCATTGTGTATTTCAGCTACTCAATAATTGGGAAACTTCAGTCCTCTTTACTTTCCTGGCTCTGTCAGCTTGTTCGTCCTTAGGCACGGTCCGAGTTGTCCCTGATCGGTTTGATTATAACCAGGCGATTGGTCGGTCAGCGAACCAACAAATGCTACTTAATCTCGTGCGTTTACGCTATCGCGACGTTCCCGTCTTTCTATCTATCAGTTCAGTGCTTTCTCAGTACGTCTACCTAGGTAGCGCCAATATTGCTGGAGCAGCCGGTTCTGCAAGCGGAGGCTTAGGTGTCTCTCATATAGATAGGCCTACAATTTCCTATAGCCCTTTAAGCGGAGAGGATTTTTCCCGGCAGTTATTAACCCCCATACCCAGTGCTTCCATTTTCTCTTTGGCTCAGTCAGGCTGGCCAGCCGGGCAGTTAATGATGATGAGTTTCGAAAGAATAAACCACCTGAGAAATTCAGCTTTTGTTCCGGTGTTGCGTCAGGAACAAATCAAGCAATTGGAAAAATTTGAGCTTGCCGTAAAACTCATTGTCCAGCTAGGTAAACATAATGCCTTCGATAGCTATTATGGCGAAGGCAAAGATGCAAACAATAGATACTTTGCTTTTGATACCGATCCGAATCCAGAAACTCAGGAATTAATTACTCAGTTTAAAAAGATTCTAAAGCTGGATCAAGATATTTCTGTTTTTCGTATTACTGAACGGCAAGTCAATCTGAAGCCCAATGAAATCACCATCAAGTTACGCTCACTATTAACACTTATGGGGTTTCTGGCACATGGTGTAGAGGTGCCAGCCGCTCATCTGCAAGAAAAATTTGTTGAAGGTAAAAGCAAACTTAATAATGATTTTTTCGTCCCGTTACATGTCCAATCTTCTGCAGAAGAACCAGACAATGCTTTTGTTGCTATCGAATATCAAGATCACTGGTTCTTCATTGAACACTCAGACCATAACAGCAAACAGGCTTTCGGCCTGCTAACCTATTTATATATGCTCCAGGCACCCCAATCACCCAGTGGCGTCCCTCTAATTACTATTCCAGCTGGTTAACAAATAACTGGGCAGAGATATATTAAATATCATATGCATACTTCTCCAAAATAACTTTATATTCAGGAATAGCGGGGGCAGCGCCCAAATTGCGAACACGAAATAAAAACTCAAATAACTGGGGTCAGAGTAAGGTTAAATGTGATAAACTTATCCCTAAGAATCCAAAAACTTATTTCAGAGGGAAATTAATGGCTCGACTCCCGAGAATCACGCCAGCAGGTGTGCCAGTGCACCTTGTACAGCGAGCAATTCATTGGGGTTAGGTACACATGAAATACCTTCGTTTTTTTGAATTTAATTTGCGCCCGTCCCTAATAATACAGATCACCCTGACTTCGATTTAGTTAAAATGTCGTGAAACATCCATGTTTGCATGCAGCAGGCGTACAATTAAAATACCCACTTTTATTTTTTTATAAAAAATCAAATGTGATCGATGCTGCAAGCATAAGTAATCAGGTCGAATATGCTCAACCTCAATCCCTAAGTCAGGGTTATCATCAAGAATATCAAAGCACTTTTCTAGTGATTTATAGTACTTGATCATCACATTAGCACCAAAGTTTATGAACGAATAATCAAGAATTGAATCTAAATCTGTACTCGCTTCAACTGAGAGCCTATACATTTAAACTGTGTCTTTTTTTAGCATCCTTAAGAATATCATCCATACTACGTTTGCTGATTCCACTTTTTTCACCTTCAATAAGAGCAGAACGCAGCACTGCTATTTTTTGTTTGTGCTCTTGGTCAAGGCGAATTAATTCTCGTAGATACTCACTATCATTACCATATTTCCCAGAATCAATTTGAGACTTAATCCAAAAGTTTTGTTGCTCGGTGACAGTTATCGTTTTGCGTTGCATTGGCACTTTTAACACTCCTGACCCTATAATGGTATGATTATATCATACTGAATTAACTATTCAGGCTTATCGTTTCCACTATCAGACTTCTTATTTTAAAACGTAACATCGGGGTCTACTATAGAATCATAGAGAGAAATTATTTAAATATTCTTTTATCAAAAAGCAGATTTTTTTTATTATAGCGCCGAAACACGAACACTATCCTTCAGACCTTTTATTTATAATTCTTAACAATGCCTCTGACTATAAAAAATCAACAATGACCCTCTCTTCTATATACCAACCAACATCCACTCGAATTGAAAGGGGAAATATCAGCATTGGAAGGATTAGAAACGGGCAAGAGGCATTCAAAATATAGAGTATTTTTAAACTCAAAATTAGGCTGACTTCCATTCCTGGTGTCCGTAGTATGTTCTATATTAGGGCATAAATGTACTCACAAGACTGTAGAAGGAGCCTACCTCAGGATAAAAATCATATAAAAGCAACAGCTTATAATTATGTTACTTAGAAGGACCAATTTTGCAGTGTCCTCTAATACTTGATAAAAATACTCAGTTGAAATATTGTTCAAATAAGTATATAAGTATATGTAAATGGAGCGAAATCACGAAAAGCTAAACCTATTGAAAAGTAGGGGCAGAAAGTCACGGGACCTAAATGGAAAGCCGAACTACCGAAAGTAGCATATGGATAGGCCGATTGATGTGTATATCTATATTACACATTGTGTTACTGATCAAAAATGTCTAATAACTTTTTGAGCAGTACCTTAATTACAATAATAACAATCGCTTAAAATCAGGGAAACGGAGCCTAAGCGGAGTGATGATTTTTAGTCCCTGGTAGGCGACAGGGCAATTCGCTGATCCGAAGTGCGCTAGTAGCGCGCGAGGGAGGCAAGAATTGCATTCCGAATAGCCGTCCAGCCATTTGAGGTAGTCTTAACGGAGCAGGGTTTTGTGCGTAGTTGAGACGGACGCAGGGCGACCAGGGCATCTCCCATTCGCTGCGTAGGCGAATGAATGTTGGT
>NZ_BDMN01000146.1 GCF_002189065.1 Bathymodiolus platifrons methanotrophic gill symbiont | reverse complement strand
TGATTTTGGTGATGGCTGTATGCATAAAGTTCTCCTGGAAAAAACCTTACCCTTTGATCCTGCAAAAAAGCTGCCTTATTGCGTCATTGGCAAACGTGCTTGCCCACCCGAAGATTGTGGTGGTATCTGGGGCTATGCAAATTTATTAGCGATACTAAACAACCCAGAACATAAGGAATATGAAGAAATGCTTGAGTGGTTAGGGGATGAGTTTGATCCTGCCTATTTAGGTAGAAGAGAGATCAATCAATTATTACTGGAATATTGTCGTTAAAACCATGATTCTTTCCTTAGCTTATTTGCCAGAAATACGGGTAGGGCGAGGCTAAAGCCGCGCCCTACAGTCGCTGTTTCGCTTGCTTAATAAAGTATGAAACACTACCTGTTGCTACTTATCAGCACCATTCTGGTCAATAATTTTGTACTGGTCAGGTTTCTCGGGCTTTGTCCTTTTCTGGGCGTTTCGCGTAAATTAAAGTCTGCTGTCGGTATGGGACTGGCGACAACCTTTGTCTTAACCCTTGCTTCTGTCAGTAGCTATCTGTTGTATCAATACTTGTTATTACCTCTGGATTTGCAGTATCTACGCACAATTAGCTTTATCGTTGTTATTGCCGTGGTGGTACAGCTTACCGAAATATTAATGCATAAATTCAGCCCGCTATTACACCGTAAACTGGGCCTTTATCTGCCCCTGATTACCACTAACTGCGCAGTATTAGGGGTCGCTCTAATTAATTTGCAGCAGGCTCACGGCTTTATCGAGTCTATTGTCTTTGGGGTGGGAACGGCTTTAGGTTTTACTCTGGTACTGGTTTTATTTGCCGCACTAAGAGAACGTATTGATGCTGCTGATGTTCCCGCACCTTTTCGGGGGGCATCAATAGGTCTGATTACCGCAGGCCTGATGTCTATGGCTTTTATGGGCTTTATTGGGCTGGCTTAATGTTATTCTTATGTGTCTTTTTTGCCTTACTGGGCCTGGGCTTAGGCTACGCCGCCAGATATTTAAAAGTTCAGGGCGAGCCATTGGTTGAACAGATCGATGCGTTATTGCCACAGACTCAGTGCGGACAATGCAAATATCCCGGCTGCCGCCCTTATGCACAGGCTATCGTTGATGAAACAGCCGAGATCAATCAATGCCCTCCCGGCGGCGAGGAAACGATTGCTGCCTTAGCTAATTTACTGGGAGTCGCGACCCAACCTTTAAATGCCGAATTTGGTGAAACCAATGCTCCCGCAGTCGCCTTTATTATTGAACAGGACTGTATCGGCTGTGTTAAATGTATTCCTCCTTGTCCCGTTGATGCCATATTAGGCGCATCGAAACAAATGCACACGGTTATTGCCTCTGAATGTACCGGTTGCGAACTGTGTATTGCGCCATGTCCTGTTGATTGCATTATTATGCGCCCACTAGCCCCCCCCCCGGGGCAGTGGCAATGGACAACTCATCATGATTAAGCAATGGAAATTTCCTGGCGGTATAGCTCTGGGCGATCATAAACAAACCACAGAAATAAGAGACACGGCTCTGCCCGCTGAATTAATTTACCCTTTATTACAACGCTCTGATTGCTATGCCACAGCTACAGTCTACCCAGGGGAACGAGTTCTTAAAGGGCAGGTTATTGCCACCCAGAAAAAACCTTTAACTACTCCGGTGCATGCTGCTAGCTCTGGCGTTATAAAGGAAATAGCACCGCATCTTATCGCACACCCTTCAGGCCTGACAGATAGCTGCATTGTCATAGAAACAGATGGCCTGGATGAAGCGCTACCTGCTAACCCTTGCCTGGATTATCACCTAGAAACAGCTGAGAATTTACGCATAAAAATTGCTCAGGCTGGCATAGTCGGGCTAGGTGGTGCAGCTTTTCCAACAGCGGAAAAGTTGCAAGCTCTCCAGCCCATACACACCCTTATTATTAATGGTGCAGAGTGCGAGCCTTATATCAGTTGTGATGCAAGTTTAATAGGCTCGCATGCACAGCAAGTCGTACAAGGCGCGCTAATCATGCAATACATATTGCAGGCAGAACGCTGCATTATTGCCATAGAAAATAATATGCCCGCTACCCTGCAAGCATTACATGAAGCGACAAGCCAGGAAAGTATTCAAATAGTAAGCGTTCCCGCTATTTACCCCACAGGCGGCGAAAAACAATTAATTAAAGTTTTAACAGGAAAAAAAATCCCTGCCAATTCACTACCGACTGATCATGGCGTAGTCTGTCAGAATGTGGGCACAGCCTTTGCCGTCTATCAAGCAATTATCCAGGGAATACCATTAACTGAACGCATTATTACCATTACTGGCAAAGGGATAAACCACCCAGGAAATTTACGGGTAAAAATTGGTACACCAATAAAGTATTTAATCGAACAGTGCGGCGGCTATAGTCAGAATATACAGCGCCTGATTATGGGTGGCCCAATGATGGGAATTGCACTTAGCTCAGATGATATTGCGGTGATTAAAGCGACTAACTGTCTGTTAGGAATGACAAACAATGAGTTAGCCGAAAGTCAATCAGCCATGCCCTGTATACGTTGTGGTGACTGTTCCACAGTCTGTCCCGCTGAGCTGTTGCCTCAACAGCTATACTGGTATGGACGTTCCGGACAGCTTGAGCAATGTCAGGACTATCAATTATTTGACTGCATAGAATGCGGTTGTTGCGATATAGTCTGTCCTAGTCATATACCGTTAGTGCAAAGCTTCCGCAGTTCAAAAGGCGAACTTATAATAAAAGAAAAACAGGCAGCTCAAGCTCAACTGGCCAAAAAGCGCTATCAAAATCAGCAACAACGCAGAGAGAAAGAACAGCAGGATAAAATAGCTAAAGCAGCAAAACGTCAGGCCGCGATTGATAAAATAAAAGCTGCTGCCGCTAAAAGAAAAACGCAAGGAGTATAATATACTTCTCGCGGTCACTACTGCGGATTTCTAACAGCTGAGTTTTTGCCGATTGCTGCGTTGCTGAAACAGTTACGTAACTAGCTATGCGCCTATTTCAGCGCACCCGTGGCCGCGTTAAGTATAAATTGGTTTTTTTATATACTCATTGCGAAATTCTTCAGCGTTAATTAGTTCACTATATAAATATGCAATTTTCAACTAGCTGCTCGCCTTTTACCCCAGCCAATACCAGCGTTAATCAGCTAATGCGCCAAGTTCTTATCGCCTTGCTGCCCGCATTAGGCACTATGTTCTGGCTATTTGGCTATACGGTTTTGCTACAGTTACTGCTAAGCAGTATTACTGCACTACTTGCAGAAGCGCTATGTCTCTGGCTAAGAAAACGCCCTATTAAAGTTCATTTATTCGATTTAAGTGCGCTGATTACAGCCGCCCTTTTAGCGCTCGCCATCCCAACTATTGCCCCCTGGTGGATTAGTGTCAGTGGCACTCTATTTGCCATTATTATTGCCAAACAGGTTTATGGTGGACTGGGGTATAACCCTTTTAACCCAGCTATGGCGGGTTATGTATTTTTATTAATATCCTTTCCCCAGCAAATGACCGCATGGCAGTCTCCCTTTTTATTTCTGCCTTTAAGTGACTCCCTGCAATTGATCTTTTCTGGTCATTTAGTCATTGATGGGCTTAGCTCGGCGACTATTTTAGATCATATAAAAACACAATTAAGCTTAGGCTTGTCACTAACCGGAATACAATCATCAGCTCTTTTTGGCAATATCGCAGGGAAAGGCTGGGAGTTGATTTCACTGGCTTATTTATTAGGCGGGCTTTGGCTTTTATATCGTAAAGTCATCAGCTCGCATATCCCTGTCGCTGTCCTGTCAGGCTTAGCTATTCCTACCAGCATTCACTATCTTTTAGATACTGGCTCGGCAAACTCAGCACTATTTCAATTGCTCTCCGGCGCAAGTTTATGCGCTGCTTTCTTTATTGCTACCGACCCTGTGAGTGCCGCAACCAGTAATTCAGGTCGTTTGATTTATGGCATATTGATTGGTCTGCTAATCTATATTATTCGCACCTGGGGCGGTTATCCGGATGCTATTGCCTTTGCTGTATTATTAGCAAACCTTAGCGCGCCAGCTATTGATTTTTACACGCACCCAAAACCATTAAAGCAACAACTATGAAGCCCTCGTCACCCGCGAATGCCGCGCTACATATTGGCCTGTTTTCATTTATGATTGTCGGTCTGGTTACTCTGGTATTCCATGCCACAAAAGACAAAATTGCAAACAATGAACGTCAGACATTAATAAGCAGCTTACAAACTGTTCTCCCTCAAGATAGCTATGATAATGACTTGCTTAATGATGTTATAAAGATCCAGCCCTATACAATTTATCGGGCAAGAAAAACAAACCAGCCCATTGCTGCTATTTTTATTAGCACGACACCCCATGGCTATAACGGTGATATTCGTTTACTGATCGGTATTAATATTGATGGAAAGATAACCGCTATACGAGTTCTTAAACATAAAGAAACTCCGGGGTTGGGCGATAAAATTGAAATCAAGAAATCTGACTGGGTGCTAGGTTTTAAACATAAATCATTAAGCGATATGTCTTCAGCACAATGGGCTGTCAAACAGGATGGTGGTAGCTTCGACCAATTCACGGGAGCAACCATTACCCCGCGTGCGATAGTTAATGAAGTGAAGAAGACAGGGCTGTTTTTTCAACAAAACCAGCAGGTTATTTTTCAATAATGGCAAATAATACGCAAACAATTATCCGTAACGGCCTATGGCAGAATAATCAGGCGCTAGTTGCATTACTAGGCCTATGCCCCTTACTTGCCGTTAGTAATACGGTTATTAACAGTCTGGGCCTGGGCATTGCTACTACCTTAACACTAGTGCTATCAAACGGCCTGGTCTCATCATTACGGCGCTATATCCTGCCGGAAATTAGATTACCTCTTTTTGTATTAATGATCGCCGGTATCGTAACCATCATAGAATTACTAATGAATGCCTGGTTTTACGAACTTTATAAGACATTAGGGATTTTTATTCCACTTATTGTCACCAATTGTGCCATTATCGGTCGTGCTGAAGTTTTTGCCTCAAAAAATCGCATCCTGCCTAGCTTAATAGATGGATTAGCAATGGGGCTAGGATTTAGTTTTGCTTTGCTATTACTTGGAGCTTTTAGAGAAGTTTTAGGGGCAGGGACTTTATTTTCCCAGGCAGATCTACTTTTTGGTGAGGCCGCGAGTCACTGGCAAATCAATGTATTTGATGACTACTCAGGCATGTTATTAGCACTACTTCCACCTGGGGCATTTATTGCTTTGGGACTATTAGTCGCCGCAAAAAATGCAATTTCGAGCAAATTATAATATTGGTAAGCGTAAAATACCCTCTATGCCTTACACAAGAGTATAATTTAGCTATTTCATATTAATACGGTGACCACATGAAATTACTGGTACGCAATCTTACCCGCAACACCACCGAAGCAGAACTCCGGACACTTTTTGAAGCTTATGGAACAATTCAATCTTGCACTCTGGTGCTAGACAAAGACACTGGAATATCCAAAGGTTTTGGCTTTATCGAGATGCCTAAGTCCGGAGAGGCAAAATCAGCCATAAAAAACCTTAATGGCAAAGATGTTGCGGGTAGTAAAGTCCGCGTTAAAAAAGCAGAATCTGGCACTACTAAGAACTCAGGCAATGAAGATGGAACAAGCGAATAAGCCGCGTAATCAGGATCCATTACATGGCATAACGTTGAAAGAGATTGTAACTCAGTTAGTCGCGCAATATGGCTGGGAAGAATTAGGTCGCCTTATTAATATTAAATGCTTTATCAGTGACCCGAGCATTTCATCTAGCCTTAAATTTCTGCGCAAAACGCCCTGGGCACGACAAAAGGTTGAGGCACTGTATTTGCGTAAGGAGTGAGGATATTAATAATATCTGAAAGTTTGACGCAGAACTTTTGTTCGTTTTCAAGGCGTAGCAATATAAGGTAGATTATTTATTGCGCGTTACCTTATACTATTTATATGACAAGCGTACGACCAATTGTTTCTATATAGGAAACAATTTATAGTCTTTTAGTCTTATTGTAAATACCCATAACTTACTTATAATAGCTGTGTGGGTTTAGACAAGCCCATGTATTTTAATTAAGAGGATTTATTTATGAACGATTTATACAAAGATATTTTAACTGGATTGGTATTTCTAATCGGCCTGCTTGGTTTTGTTTCAGGTGAATTTATCATCTCATCAACATTATTTGCTACTGCAGCTATCGCTAGTAACGTTAATGTAAACCGCAAAAAGAACAAGACTGGAAATTTTGCATGAAAATAAAGTCCGCTTCCGAGCGGCTTAAACAAAAATCTAAAGACTTCCTTACTTATTAAAGTTTGGAAGTCTTTTTTTTAGCTTAGAAAAAACATTTTCTTCATATTTAGTGCTTTATATCAGCCTACATCTCAATAATTTCAGGCTCCTGTATTGCAAATACAATTTAATTAACCTGAATTTCCTGTACAACACCTTTATCCGCCAGAAAAATAGTACTTGCCAACCCTTGGAAAATACCATGTTCAACAACTCCTGGCGTAGCGTTTAATAAAGCATCTAATTCAGCGCTATCCTGTTTAGATTTAAAACTCATATCCAATACTAAACTGCCATAAGACGTTACTGCCAAACCATTGCCATTAGTATTTGGCCGCAAATCTCCTGTGCCACCTAATTGCTTTAGGCTTTGTTGTACCAGTTG
Organism: Bathymodiolus platifrons methanotrophic gill symbiont; assembly: GCF_002189065.1. Lineage (GTDB taxonomy): Bacteria > Pseudomonadota > Gammaproteobacteria > Methylococcales > Methylomonadaceae > Methyloprofundus. The sequence goes on along the minus strand of NZ_BDMN01000146.1, from coordinate 10,265 downwards.
CCAGGCAAAAGGCATGACTTCAATTGGGATAGCAAAATTCGCACCAATATGCTCAACCATTTTACTTTGATCAACCAGCACAATAAACTGATTGCTTGCTCTGGCTAACAGCTTTTCTCGCACCAGGTCAGCACCACGGCCTTTTAATAAAGCATTATCAGGCGACACTTCCTCAGCGCCATCCACATATAAATCCAGATGTGTTAAATGTTCTATTGCAACCAGGGATAACCCAAGGTTCTGAGCCTTAAGCATGCTAACAACAGAACTAGACACACAGCTAACTTGCAGACCTTCCTCCTGTTGACGCCGTGCCAGTTCGCTAATAAAAAAATCAGCTGTTGACCCTGTTCCCAATCCGACAGTCATGCCATTTTTAACGAGCCTAGCGGCATGCTGTGCTACTAATTCTTTATCATTCATATACAATTCCAGATAGACACAATGCCCTAACTATTTAGCTAACGAACATCCATACGCTTATTCAATCTATACACTGCGGCATTACAATTGCTGAATTTTACTGAGCATAGCCTGGGCATGACCTTCATGGTTTACTCCATACAAAACTTCAACTAACTTGCCTTGTTTATCAATAATAAAAGTAGACCTAAGAATAGCCATCTTGGTCTCGCCATTCTTTACTTTTTCCTGCCAGACACCATAGTTTTCACATAACTCTCCACTTTCATCAGCTAACAAATCCAGTTTTAAGCCAAATTTTGCAATAAAAGCAGTATGACTGGCACAAGAGTCTTTACTTACGCCGATAACCACAGTATCCAGCGCTGCGAATTCATTTGCTAAAGCAGTAAAGTCATTGGCTTCAATAGTACAGCCAGGCGTATCATCTTTGGGATAAAAATATAACACAACATTTTTATTACCTTTAAATGAAGATAACTCAACAAGTTGATTATCCTGATTTTTTGAACTAAATTCTGGCGCAGTTTGGTTTATTTCTAGCATAAAAACTCCTAATTATTTTATAACGGTGCAAACCTGATTATCACTGAATTCTAATCGCAAATAAACCTTAAAATAAGTCTACGAATAGACTCCAACTCAGAGAAGCAAGCTCAATACCCCAAAGAATCAAAGTTCAAACCAAGTTGTAGCCCGTATGGAGCTTACGGAATACGGGAACTGTTCACCCTGCACTATGTAAGTTCCATGCAGACATGAATAGAATTAAAAAGAAAACTTTCGGAAATTATTATGCTTCCGGCTTTCCAGCATTCAATTTTTAAGGGCAGATAAAACCGGAAATCTAAAAATAAGCACGCCCAGCGACCTTTGACCTGTTTCAACAACCCCACCGATACAATATTTTGTGCCCATGGATATTTGCTTTGGTTCGACTTGGCCGCGTGGTCAAAAATTGCTTCACAACCGAAGATTTTCTTGCCTACTTTAGTGATAATGGAGTCATCCAAACCAACCAATATGCGGCCATCAGTTTCAGGGGACGGGATTAGCCCCCAGATAGTTTGCCATAGCCCAGCCCACGGTAGCGTTGGAGAAGCCATGAAAGTGTAAAATCGCTTATTCTTGATCTCAAACCCAAACAGCGTATCAAGGCAACGCCAAAGGTTAGATGTCATCGACGACGTAAAGGGAACGATAATGGACAGGATCGTGTAAACAAACAGAGAGGCTCGTTCGCGGCCTAAAGTGGTTTCGGAAAAATGATCTTGAAGCGGGAGTAAAATATCGCGTAAAATGAACATGAATGAGGCCGTTTTGTTTGTATAATCAATGAGTTAACATCTTTTATTATACAGTAAAAACAGGTCTCATTCATCATTAACCTGTTGTTTTTTAAGTAAATTCAAGGGTTTTAGCAAACGGAATGCCAGTGTTATTAGGGAATGCTAATATTTATTAAAAATAAGCACTAACTAATATTCTTATGCTTTAAAAACTAGGAAACTTCAGTTTTATAATAAACCCCGGTTTCTGAGCCGGTGGAAATAATGATTTTTTTCGGTGGCGGCGGTGCAACAAACTGATAGGCAACCCAGAATCCGGCAATAACTAATAATATAGCGGGGCCAAAGCTAATTAGAAGGTCTTTATACGACCTTTTAGATGCATTCTTAGACATCGCTCCATCCTGTAATTGATATGGCATTAATGATTTTTTCACAACGTCTAATCATAATAGCCCTTATTATTAACTATGTATAGGCTAGCAATAACAGGGGGAATTTTTACTACTGACGGGTTAAAGCCACGCTCTACAGATAATCTGTTACTTAAACCTAGAAAAATCAGTTGTCCACGTTTTCTAGCACAAGCTCTTGATTCCACAGCACTTCAAAAAAATGCCCGCTTAACCTATGGGTGAAACTAAGATTTTTTTAAATCACTGTGAAAGCAATACCTTGCACTATAAATTCGCATTCAACTGATTTTTCTAGGTTAAACAGAGAGTGAATAATTACGACAAGCAAATTTTGAATGTTATAAAATCAGCGCTCTTGATTAAAAAGGCTTCCCTACTCGTTCATATCTAAATGCAAGCAACAGAACTTCCCTTACGCGATATACATTTACCTGAGGCAATCAGTTGGTGGCCACCTGCTATAGGCTGGTGGATTTTAGCAGTGCTAATTCCTCTTTGCGCCTACTTAAGCTATAAGTTGTACAGACATATTACTCGTAAAACAGCGTTGAAAGCAGCAAAAAAACAATTTAAATGTCTTAGACAGGACCAACAATTAACTAAGCAAGAACAATTAGTTGCTATATCCAGTTTAATGCGCCGCACGGCAGTTAGCCTATATCCACGCGCAGATGTTGCTAGCTTAACAGGAGAAGACTGGCTGAACTTTCTGGATAAAAGTATCCCTAATCGTGGTTTTAATAGTGACACCGGCTGGTTATTAACTGATGCCATTTATAGCCAAACTACTGATACACAATTCCTGGGTTCTTTATTTAATTTATGCGAAGCCTGGTTAAACGCACAGAAAGAGCCTAAAACATGATTCATTTTGCATGGCCCTGGTTATGGCTAATCCTCCCTCTACCCTGGTTTATCAGGCGTTTTTTTCCAGCTGCTAACACTGCCGAACAAGCCGCACTTAAAGTGCCTTTCCTGGAAGATTTTGGCGTAGCACAAAGTCAACAAACGACCCTATCAAATAAGCCCTGGCTATTATGGCTAGCTATCGCAGCATGGTGTTTATTGATATTAGCGAGTACACGCCCCCAATGGCTAGGCGACCCAATAGAACAGGGTGTTAGTGGACGTGACTTAATGTTAGCTGTTGATTTATCCGGTAGCATGAAGGAACGAGATTTTATTGTTAATAATCAGGCAGTAGACCGTTTAACCGCGACTAAAACTGTGGCTAATGAGTTTATTGAAAGACGTGTTGGAGATCGCTTAGGGCTTATTTTATTTGGAACCAACGCCTACTTGCAAACACCTTTAACCTTTGACCGTAAAACAGTACAAATTTTATTAAATGAGTCTGCTTTAGGCCTAGCCGGTGAAAATACCGCGATAGGAGATGCAATCGGCCTTGCAGTAAAACGCCTACAATCTCAAACAGATAGCCGAGTATTAATTTTACTCACCGATGGTGCAAATACTGCTGGCGAAGTATCGCCGATCAAAGCAGCTGAAATTGCCGCACAACATCACCTAAAGATATATACCATCGGTATTGGTGCTGATGAAATGATCGTACGCAGTTTTTTCGGCTCACAAAGAGTAAATCCTTCGCGCGATTTAGATGAAAAAACATTAACAGTCATTGCGGAAAAAACCGGGGGACGATATTTTCGTGCCAGAAATACCGACGAACTAAAACAGATCTATCATCTATTAGACGAACTAGAACCCGTTGAGAAAGACAAACAATTCTTTCGTCCACGTAGCGAATTATTCTTTTGGCCACTATCTATTGCGCTACTTTTAGTTTCAATTATTAGCTTCACACGAATACGATTGACATGACATTCAGCGAATTTCACTTTATTAGACCTTATTGGCTCCTGGTTTTTATTCCCTTACTGGTTTTTATTTTTCTTAGCGTTAAAAGTAAATTACGCCAAGGAAGCTGGCAAGCTGTCTGTGATGCCGATTTGTTACCCTTTGTGTTGCAAGAAAAAGAGTCCAGGCAAAGCCATATGCCTCTGATTACCGGCAGCCTAGCCACCATCCTTGCTATTATTGCTCTGGCAGGCCCAACCTGGCAGCGCATACCGACTCCAGTATTCAGGAATGCTGCAGCTTTAGTCATTGCTCTGGATTTATCGCGTTCTATGGATGCCGGAGATATTAAGCCCTCTCGCTTAAAGCGTGCTCATTATAAAATTTCCGACCTGTTAAAAAAACGTCAGGACGGACAAACTGCCTTAGTGGTTTATGCCAATTCTGCCTTTACCGTCACCCCCTTAACCGATGATACAGAAACCATAAATAGCCAATTATCAGCTTTAAGTAGTGATATTATGCCCGCACAAGGGAGCAATAGTGCTTTGGCAATTAATAAATCTGTGGAACTTTTTAAAAATGCAGGCCTACAAAAAGGGCAGATTTTATTGATTACCGATGACGACCAGATTGAGCAAGCATTGCAACAGTCAGAATTACCGAGTGCTTATCAACTTTCAATCCTGGGCGTGGGGACTAACGAAGGAGCGCCGATTAAATTAGCGCAGGGCGGTTTTTTAAAAGATAGCAGTGGCAATATTGTATTAGCTAAATTAAATAGCCGTGCCTTACAAAAAGTTGCTCTATCAGGCGGGGGTATTTATCAGCAGATTACCGATACTGATGCAGATATAGAAAGGCTAAGTAGTCATTTTGAACGCACGGCTAAACATGGAGAGGCTCTGGAAAATGATTTGCTACTGGAAAACTGGGTAGAGTCAGGTGTCTGGCTATTATTACCGATTTTATTTTTATCTGCTTTTTCATTTAGGCGTGGTTTATTAGGTCTAGCCTTTATTTTTTTACTACCTATCCCCAAAAACAGTTACGCCTTTGAATGGCAAGATCTATGGCAAACTAAGGAACAGCAAGCACAGCAACAATATATAGATGGCAACTATCAGCAAGCAGCAGAGCAATTTTCTGACCCAGCCTGGCGCGCAGCTGCACAGTATAAAGCCAACACCAAAGTAGCAGAAGAAGAAACTTTGCCACAGGCAACGACGGATACCGGTTTTTATAATCAGGGTAATGTTTTAGCTAAATCAGGGCAGCTAGAAAAATCAATCGAATCTTATGAGCAGGCGCTAAAACTTAACCCGGATAACCAAGATGCTCAATACAATAAGGAACTCGTTGAAAAAGAACTAAAAAAGCAACAGCAGCAACAAAATCAAGATAATAAAGACCAAAATAAAGATCAATCTGATAAGCAGCAGAATGAACAAGGCGAACAGTCAGAGGGCGACCCGGAACAACAAGATCAAGACGGGGAACAATCTGAAAATTCACAAGAACAACAAGAACCTGAAAACAATGATCAGCAGGATAGTAAACCTGAACAAGAAAATGACCAGGAAGCTGAGAAAAAAAGCTCTGAAAGTAACAAGCCTGAAGAAGAACAAGCTGAAAGCACACAAGCAAGTGAAGAAGATATTCAGGATAGCGAACAGCAACAGGCAAATGAGCAATGGCTCAAGCGGATACCCGATGACCCGTCAGGCTTATTAAAGCGAAAATTCAAATATCAATACGGTCGCCAGCAGCAACGTAAAAATAGTGCTCAACAATGGTAAGAAAATCTCTTAAAAACGTATGAAGCCTAGTTTTAGAAGGTTGAAACAACACCTTGTCACTGTTTTGATTTACCTGATATTTACGTAACGAAACATAGCTGCATAAGCTGGAGTTAAAAATAAAATGCAAGTAGGAATGATTGGTTTAGGTGCCATGGGTTTAGGCATGGCACGCAATATTGCCAAGTCTGGCAATTTAACACAGCTATGGAACAGGACACCTGAAAAAGCACAAAAACTGGCAGAAGAGCTGGGTATTGAAGTATCTCCATCTCTTCAGCAACTAGCCGCTAGCGTAGACATTATTACCCTGTGTGTTTCTGCTGACCCAGATGTGCTAGCTGTAATTAATACGATGCTGGAAAGTATAAAGCCTGGGACTATTGTTATAGATATGTCGACAGTAAGCAGCGAAACAGCAAAAAAAGCAGCCAGATTATTGTCCAGCAAACAGGCATATTTTATAGATGCCCCTGTTTCTGGCGGCATAGAAGGAGCTAAAAATGGCACGCTGGCAATGATGGTAGGTGGCGATCAATCTATATTAGAAAAGGTAAGCCCTATTTTAGAGCCCATGTGCTCACGCATTATCTATATGGGGCCTACAGGCTCAGGCCAAGGGACCAAAGCCGTGAATCAGATTATGGCAGCAGGTATCAACCTGGCTGTTACTGAAGCCCTGGCATTTGCTCAAGCGGAAGGACTCCCACTAGAAAAAGTAATTGAGGTAATCTCTGGTGGCGCGGCTGGTAACTGGTTTTTAAAGCACCGGGGGCTAACTATGACCCAGCATCAATATCAACCGGGATTTAAAGTGGCCTTACACCATAAAGACCTGAAAATCTGTCAATCCATGGCAGAACAGAACTCGGCTGATTTAGCATTAGTCAGTCAAACCATTCATGACTACCAGCAATTAATGAATGAAGGTTTTGGCGATGAAGATATTTCTGCCTTATACCGCTTAAAACAAAAATAGCCTATTTAAATTTTCCCTGCTCTAGAATTCCTGCCACCTAGAGCTGGAAGGTTTTTATATTTTTGTTCCGTGTCATCATTAACAAATTCAACCCTCTTTTTTATTTACGTAGTATAAATGAATAACCGTACTAGATCCCCCCCGCGCGTTGAATTGTATAAGCTAATAAATAGCTTTATTCCATCACTTTTTTCTTAAAACTGTTTTGATCTCTGCTGGTAACATCATAGCCCATGGCCTTATATCCTTTTTCACGCTTTTTAAACATCCGCTGTAGCATGGGTAACGATGAGTCCACATAATCAAATATCGTAACCAGGTCTTTACCTTCTGATTCACGGTGTATTCTTCCTGCATATTGCGCTAATGTGCCTTTCCAGGAAATTGGCATCGCAAGAAAAAGCGTATCTAGTCTAGGAAGATCAAAACCTTCTCCTATATATTTCCCCGTGGCAACAATCACTTGCGCCTGATTAAGTTGTTCATTAGCTTCTTTGCGCTCTTTAACGCGCATAGCCCCTCTGAGAATAACTGTTTTAAATTTTTTGTCGATTAGGAGTTGATTAAGCAATTCTGCATGTTCTCGCCGTTCTGTCAGCACTAATGGACATTTCCCTTCTTTTATTTGCCCAGCTACATCATTAACTATTCGCTTATTTCGCTCGCTATTCTCTGCAATCCAGCTATAAGCATCAGCAATATGCGGTCTACTATCTGGCTGAGTAAGGTTACCGGGTGGGTGGCAATATAACGGCAGTACAACAACTCGCTGCTCAAATTTATTTGCATGATCTATTTTGACTTTGTGCCGAATAGGGCCTGCCAACATAAAAACAATCTTTTGATGACCGTCTTGCCGATCTGGGGTGGCCGTCAGCCCTAATACATATTTTGCTCGCACTTCATTAAGCACCATTTCAAAGCGTGGAGCTGAAATATGATGACATTCATCAATAATAACCTGTCCATACCCCTGTATTAATAGGTCAACCGTGTTATCTTTCATGTTTATGAAACTTTGATAAGTGGCGATATCAATCTGACCAGATGGTTTTTTCTTACCGCCACCGATAATACCGATTTCGGTACCAGCTAAAAATAACTTTAAACTCTCCTGCCACTGATCGAGCAGCTGTCGGCTATGCGTTAAAATCAAGGTATTCACCTTTCTTTTAGCAATAATCCCGATTGCCGTGACTGTTTTTCCAAAGGCAGTAGGCGCATGTAAAACACCCGTTTGATGTTGCATCATTACATTAACAGCTTTGCTCTATTCTTTCCTTAATTTGCCTAGAAACTTTAACGCACTTAGCCTTGCCCCTTCCTGTCTTTTATCATCAAACTCTACCTGAATAGCTTGCTGTTCAAGTAAAGCAATAACCTCATCGAGGCAACCCCTCGGTAATGATAAATAACCTTGTTCAATTCGCGCACAAGTGGTGTATCGAGGTATTCCATGGGTTGAAAATCGTAAGGCCTGAGTTTTGAAGAATACAGGGTTAGAGAAGCTTGCCAGGCGCTTTAGCCTGGTAATCAAAACGCCAGGGAGTGCATCCAGTTTGATATACAAGTGGTTGGCTAAGGTAATAGTGACTGCTTTAGGACAGTTTTCGATTGCTATTGGACTTATTGCCGCGCCTTGATCCCATGGCATAATTTCATCAATAACCTCCCTATTAGCTGGGCTAATGATCTTAATTACTTTATGCAATTGTGACTCTGCTACTCGTTCTAGCTGAGATAAAAATGCCCACTGATCAGAATAAGGCTGCAATTGTTCATTAACAAATAGACTATTACCTTGTTGTCTAGCTTGATGCTGCAATGGCAGTGCGATTAAATTACCAAAACCGCCTTCCGGCAGTATATCTTGATTGGGAAATAAGCGATCATAGGACTCAAATGGGATCTTGGGATGAATCTCCATCGCTTTATCAAGCAAACCAAAACCTAATGCTCGCGCATCTTTAGCCTGCACAGGTTCAGCAAAAAATATCCACAGATGCGCTCCATTCCCCGAGCGAGATATTTCCAAGGCATAGGGAATATTAAACTCCCTACAGGCTTGTGCCATCGCTCTGACTGCGTCTTGCCAGCCCGTTTTGTCAAAGTCTGCAGCCAATAAATGACAGCTATTGTTCTCAAGTAGCGGATACAGACCGACAACTTGTTTACCTAAAAGGTGTTCATAAATAGCATGCTCATCAAGTACTTTATACTGCTTGTGGGAACACACACTGCATTTGACTTTTGGCTTGTTACATTTACCTGGCAGCCATTCGTTATGACAGACAACTGAATAGCCACTTCTTCCTTTTACATTTTGCCAGCGATTAGCAAATATATCGGTACGCCCTTTAAACAGCTCTTGAAATAGGTATACTTTTTGGTCTGTGCTAAATTGCTTACTCGTTGGTTTGTCGTGAATTTTTAGATTATTGATCGCAACTTGCCTTTGTAATAGTTGCTGTTTTTCTTCCTCAAGCTTCTGAAGACGCAATTTTATAGACTGTAGTTCTTCCGCTGTATTATCTTGTTTTAATTTTAATGGATTAAGTTCATTCATTGTTTCCAGGTGCCTTAATAAAAATACCTAATATCAAAAATGAGAATAGGCACTATATTAAATGCGAGATACCAAATCTGATAAGACCATCAATCTTAATTATTATCTGCACAGTTAAGTGTGTCTCCTAGGACGATTTATTCTGTGGATTCATCATCGCGGCTTAATTTTGCCAAGTCATCAAGAACCGTATCTGACATAATAATTTTTCTCTTTTTGTGTAACTTAACAACATTAGGATCAAAATTTTCCAATATATCCTGGTAATTCTCATCCAGAAAATATTTGGCATCACTGGTTTCGTGTTCTAGTTGTTTTTCAACGACAGCATAGTCAGCCAACAATGAAGCACAGTCGGATAAAAAATATCGCCAGCGCACCTTCTTTAAGGTTTCTTCATTGGTGAAAATAAAACTGAGATGTGGATCATTATCCCAATTATGATCCTGTGTATAAACAGCAGGGGCAAGTTTTGAATTTGACTTGCTAATACTCAGCCAGCGTTCCTGTACATAGAGAACCAGCGATTATTTAATTCTTTCAACTGCCTTTCAACTGCCTTTCAACTGCCTTTCAAGTCCGTTCGCATCTTCCTGCATATCTCAGAACATACCGCCCTTTTCTTGTTGACCATGATTCTTACACCTCAACCAGTGTATGTGGAATTAGTTGATCAATATAATCTCTACCCGCCTCTTCAATACCATCACATAACTGCGTTGCAACAGATGTAAATGTTGCATAATAAAAGGGCTCTATGTGAATCCTAGTGGGTAGTGCGATAATAATACCATGAATAATGAATCTTTATTTAGTATGGCTTTAGGCTTACAATCGCCTTGGAAAGTGGAAGAAATTATCTTTTCAAACGACAATATTTTAGAACAGAATGAACTTCATTTGCAGATAGGTTTTGAACCAGGCGCCCGTTTTGCTGATGAATCGGGGGTTCTCTGCCCAGTGCATGATACAGTC
>NZ_BDMN01000145.1 GCF_002189065.1 Bathymodiolus platifrons methanotrophic gill symbiont | reverse complement strand
AATACCAAAATGGGGCACTCAGAATCTTCAGTAGTGATATTTGGCGTTATCATACCATAATATGTTGTTTTAAAAGGGTATTATTTATTTCGTGCAAGCACTATTTACACAAGGCGGCACAAATCTGCCGCCTATGACAGAATCGGATATTCTCGGCCCCAGCGAAGCCTTCAGGAAAGAAATGGATTACTTCTCACACACGAAGAATGCAAATATGATATTTGAACGACTAGCTTCCACTGAACCAACAACCCTTGCATGTATGCATGGCAGCGCTTGGCATGGTGATGGCGCAAAATATTGCGCGCGCTCGCTAATGCACTATCTTCTTAATTCAATCTCTACCTCACATAATATTAGTAGCTTCTAAGTGGATGTATTTATGAGTAACTTTCCCATTCCTAGAAAAACCAGAGAATTTCAAAATCACCATTTCGACTCAACTATATGGAATGATTTCAGGTTTAGATACAACGACATTATTATTGCAACTTATGCCAAATCAGGAACAACCTGGATGCAACAGATCATCGCTCAACTATTGTTCAATGGTGACGATGACCTTTGTGTCTCTGAAATATCACCTTGGCTGGACCTGCGAGTACCTCCTAAAGAAGTAAAACTTGCTTATATTGAAGCTCAGACGCACCGTCGATTTGTTAAAACACACTTACCAGTAGATGCATTGGTCTTTTCAAAAAAGGCAAAGTACATCTACATCGGTAGAGATGGCCGTGATGTTCTTTGGAGTATGTACAACCATCATGTTACTGCAAACGATACATGGTATGACGCATTAAATAATACGCCCGGACGAGTTGGCCCTGCAATTGGAAAGCCTCCCACCTCTATAATTCAGTATTATCATGCCTGGCTTAATGACAATGGATACCCCTGGTGGCCTTTCTGGGAGAATGTACGCTCCTGGTGGACTATCAGAAACCTTCCGAATGTCTGTTTTGTACATTACACTAATCTTAAAAACAATATGCCCGGAGAGATTCGTCGAATAGCCGAGTTTCTTACTATACCTATTGATGAAGAAAAGTGGAAAGCAATACTGCTTCACTGCAGTTTTGATTATATGAAAGAAAATGCGACTAAAAGCGCACCACTCGGTGGAGCTTTTTGGGAGGGTGGAGCCCAGTCATTTATCCATAAAGGTACGAATGGTCGCTGGCGTAACATTCTTCAAAAAGGCGAGTTATTAAAGTACGAGCAATATGCCGCAAAAGAACTGGACCCAGAGTGTGCTCACTGGCTTGCTACAGGAAAAATGTTGTAAAAGCGTACATAAAAACAAACCTTAATCCTGTACTTAAAAACTGACTAAAGGCCCTATACACTACCGTTGCTCAACGTTATTACATTGGATGCACTATTTTTGAAGGGGTCACTCCTCATTCATTTTCTTTGTTTCTAACAGTGCTTACGATTTTTTTTGCTACCAATGGAAACAGTCCTAACAAGATAAACGAACCCAGCACTGTCGGCGATAAAATCCCGGCTAAAGATTTAATTTTTCCTAATTGCGTACCAGCATTAACATAAACTACTGTGCCAGCAAACATACCTACCTGGCTTACCCAATAAAAAGTTGTCACTTTCATTTTGGTTAACCCCATTAGCAAGTTAATCATAAAGAATGGAAATACGGGTACTAAACGCAAACCAAATAAATAAATAAAACTCACCTTCGCGCTCCACTCCTTCATCAATCGCCTTAAAGCTGTCTGAAAATTTTTCTTTGACACGATCCCTGAATAAAAACCGTGCTGCTAAAAAGGCCAGGGCTGCACCGATGCTAGAGGCAAAAGAAACAATTAAGGTCCCCCATAACACGCCAAACACAGCGCCACCGGCTAAAGTTAAAATAGTGGCTCCAGGTAAAGATAATCCTGTGACAGCAATATAAATCAGCGCATAAAAAACGACTGCTAATTTAGGGTTAGCAGCACGATAGTTTTCTATCACCGACTGCTGTGCCTTTAACGTTTCCAATGTTAAATAATGCCCTAAATCAAAGTAAAAAAATGCGCTAATAAACGCACAGATAAAGATCAACAGGGTAAGCGGGGAGTCGCTATTTTTGCGAAAGCTTGTTTTGGGCATCCCAGCCCAAGCAAGCAGCAAAAACTTAACGCGACCACTTATGCCTCCGGCGGCCCCGATTCGTCCTCGTCACCTCGTCCCGACCCAACAAGGGGTCGGAACATAGGCTCCAAATGACTTGACGCCGTGTCGGATGGCCTTTTATTTTGTCTCCACCTTCGCTAACGCTCAGACTCCGACAAAACAACGGCCCTACGGCTATCGCGGACTAAAAATCATCACTTCGCTTAGGCTACGTTTCCCTGATTTTCAGCGTAAGACACCATCCAGGAGAAAAACTTTCTCATCCCATCCGATAAACTAGTGGGAAAGTCAGGTGCCATATGACATTCGTGAGAATAATCATTAAAAATCATCACTCCGCTTAGGCTCCGTTTCCCTGATTTTAAGCGGTTGCACCGATGCTAGAGGCAAAAGAAACAATTAAGGTCCCCCATAACACGCCAAACACAGCGCCACCGGCTAAAGTTAAAATAGTGGCTCCAGGTAAAGATAATCCTGTGACAGCAATATAAATCAGCGCATAAAAAAACGACTGCTAATTTAGGGTTAGCAGCACGATAGTTTTCTATCACCGACTGCTGTGCCTTTAACGTTTCCAATGTTAAATAATGCCCTAAATCAAAGTAAAAAAATGCGCTAATAAACGCACAGATAAAGATCAACAGGGTAATTTGTGAAGAGGTCATTTTGCTTCCTTCTTGGCTAGGTTATTAGTTAGTCTGCAAAAGTATAAAAAACTTACAAAGCAATCCTGGTTAAATCAGTAATGTGTGGGAGGGGCTTTAGCCGCGACTAGCTCTAGACCCAACAACCTCAGACTCCAAATTAAAGCTCAAAGTTTAATGAGTTGTGCCCGTATGCAGCTTGCGAAATACGGAACAATTGGATGAGCTGTTCTTCCTGTATTCCGCTAGCTCCATACAGGCTACTAGTAAATAAGCTATTTATAGGCTGGCAATAATCGTATTAAAAATCTGGCTTGGGCGCATCGCTTTTTCAGCCAGCTCTTTATCTGGGTGGTAATAACCGCCTAGATCAACCGCTTCACCTTGTACGGCAATTAACTGCTCGACAATTTCATTTTCATTAGTACTTAACTGCTGTGCAATAGGAGTAAATTTAGCCTGTAATTCCTGGTCTTTACTTTGTTCTGCTAAAGCCTGAGCCCAATACATGGCAAGATAAAAATGACTACCTCTCGTATCCAGTTCACCCACTCTACGTTTAGGTGATTTATTATTATTTAAAAACTGGCTATTTGCTGTATCCAGAGCCGTAGCAATCACTTGCGCTTTTTCGTTCCGGGTTTTTAATGCCAGATCTTCCAGAGAAACAGCAAGTGCTAAAATTTCACCAAGTGAATCCCAACGTAAATGATTTTCTTCTAACAACTGTTGTACATGCTTAGGCGCAGAACCACCAGCACCTGTTTCAAATAACCCGCCACCAGCCAGTAAAGGCACGATAGATAACATTTTTGCACTGGTACCCAGCTCTAAAATAGGAAATAGATCAGTCAAATAGTCCCGCAGTACATTCCCCGTCACAGAGATAGTATTTTCACCTGCTTTTACACGCTGCAAAGTATAGCGAATAGCTTCAACCGGTGCCATGACTTTAATTTCAAGTCCGCTAGTATCATATTCTTTTAAATAGCTTTCAACTAAAGCGATTAAGTTAGCATCGTGTGCACGATTTTTGTCCAGCCAGAATATCGCAGGCTGACCTGTGGCTTGTGCACGATTAACAGCTAACTTAACCCAATCCTGGATAGGTAGATCTTTAGTTTGACACATACGCCAGATATCGCCCTGCTCAACACTATGTTCCAGCAAGATATTACCCGCGTTATCAGTCACACGTACAATACCCTTATCCGATATTTCAAAGGTTTTATCATGCGAGCCATATTCTTCAGCTTTTTGAGCCATTAAACCGACATTACTGACATTACCCATGGTAGTCACATCAAAGGCACCATGTTGTTGACAAAAATCAAATACTTCCTGATAGATACCAGCATAACAACGATCTGGAATCATAGCTTTAGTATCATGTAGATTGCCATCTGGTCCCCACATCTTGCCAGAAGAGCGTAAAGCGGCAGGCATTGATGCATCAATAATAATATCACTGGGCACATGCAAATTGGTAATACCCTTGTCTGAGTCGACCATCGCCAGTTCTGGCTGTGTTTGATAAACAGCCTGAATATCAGCTTCTATTTCTTTACGCTGCTCATCCGGCAGACTGGCAATTTTTGCATACACATCGCCTAGACCATTACGTGTATCAACTCCTAGCTGGTTAAAAGTTGCGGCATGTTTGGCAAAAACTTCCTGGTAATAAACATTGACCGCATGTCCGAACATAATAGGATCAGACACTTTCATCATAGTAGCTTTTAAATGCAATGAAAGTAATAGACCCTGCGCTTTGGCATCGCCAATAGACTCAGCAATAAAAGCACATAAGGCATTGCGACTCATTACCGCAGCGTCGATAACTTCACCCTGCAGCACTGGCGTTTTTTGTTTCAGTATGCTGGTTTGCCCATCGTCACCCAGAAACTCAATTTTCACATCACCCGCTGTTTCAATCACCGCAGACTGCTCACTAGAATAAAAATCCCCATCGCTCATCGAGACAACATGTGATTTAGAATCTGAGCTCCATACACCCATCGAATGAGGGTGTTTCTGCGCATACGTCTTAACTGGGTCAGCCACGCGTCGATCAGAGTTTCCTTCACGTAACACCGGATTAACTGCGCTACCTAAGACCTTGGCATAACGAGCCTTAATACTCTGTGCTACATCATCAACAGGATCTTCAGGGTAACCAGGAATATCAAAACCTAAAGCCTGCAATTCCTTGATAGCCGCATGTAGCTGAGGAATAGAAGCACTGACATTAGGTAGCTTGATAATATTTGCATCGGGTGTTTTCGCCAATTCACCAAGTTCCACCAAAGCATCACTTTGCTTTTGCGCATCAGTTAGATTCTCAGGAAAATTTGCAATAATACGGCCTGCCAGAGAGATATCTCGTGTCTCAACCTCAATACCAGCAGCTCGTGAATAAGCCTGAACAATTGGCAAAAATGAATAAGTAGCTAAAGCTGGCGCTTCATCAGTTTCGGTATAGATTATTTTTAAAATGGGCATGATTGTATCGCTGAAGATGTCTATGATAGAAAGTGTTAAGCATTATATTTCAGAACTGTGCTTATTAAAACCCGGGGACAGTTTTATTCAGGCACAGAAATAATCAGTTAAGGAATAATTAGAGACAGACCTATAGTTAAATAAAGTAATTAACATGCCTGCCTCCCTTATTATCTTGTTCCTTAATATTTCTAGATGGTTCTCTTCACCTTATTAAAGCCCCCGCCAGGAAAAGTCCGGACGAGGATTGGTTTGCTTAAAGGTAAATGGCCTCCCCAAAATAGTTAATCTTCAAGTGTAGAAGCTCAGACTTGATCTGACATATTTAACAATTAAGTCTTACAGCCAGAGAGACGGCTATATCGAACCATAGGAGCCATTCAGAATATAAAGGTCTCGCCATTTGATTAACTTAGCAAAGGATGTACTTGATTGCAAAACCCCAATCAAAGCTGAGTCAGTACAGATAACGATTAATTTTGATACTCTCAATCCACTAGTTTCTAGCCAGTTTCTTTCATCACAATCTTCATATCGTTGTATTTAAAAATTGTCGGGGACATCATGGTTAGATAAGGACCAATTTCTAACTCAACTACCTTCTCACTGGCAATATACAGTGTTTTTCTTACTGGAAAAAAACGGGGTCAGGTCTTTCCATGACGCATTGTAATATATTGAAATTATATTATTTGTGATGAGCTACATATTCTTTTAGCACATGATCAACACGCCCCTGCCAACCTTTACCGGCAGAACGAAAGTACTCAGCAACTTCGGGACTTACTCGAATACTAATAGGTACTTTTGTTGGCGACTTTTGACGCCCCCCTCTCACCAATACCTTTTTTGATTTTTGCGAGCAATGCAGGTTTTTCCTCTGAGATAGGTCTAAATTTCTTAAAATCATCCTCGGTTAATTCGCGTACTTCTCCATCTTTATCGATTAATGATTTCTTGCTCATACCGTTTTACCTCTCCAATCCAAGGGGTCGGAGTAATTGATTTCAAACAAAACCAATGGGTCAGACGATTGAAACTACCTCAACTCAAAAAATAGCTTCTAGACCACGATTCTTCAAACTTGGGCCGTATCTACTTTACTCACCATAGTGCGTCCTTGCTCTTATGATAAGCACTATACATTTGTACCAGCATTGTGTATTTCAGCTACTCAATAATTGGGAAACTTCAGTTTCAGAACTGTGCTTATTAAAACCCGGCGACAGTTTTATTCAGGCACAGAAATAATCAGTTAAGGAATAATTAGAGACAGACCTATAGTTAAATAAAGTAATTAACATGCCTGCCTCCCTTATTATCTTGTTCCTTAATATTTCTAGATGGTTCTCTTCACCTTATTAAAGCCCCCGCTAGGAAAAGTCCGGACGAGGGTTGGTTTGCTTAAAGGTAAATGGCCTCCCCAAAATAGTTAATCTTCAAGTGTAGAAGCTCAGACTTGATCTGACATATTTAACAATTAAGTCTTACAGCCAGAGAGACGGCTATATCGAACCATAGGAGCCATTCAGAATATAAAGGTCTCGCCATTTGATTAACTTAGCAAAGGATGTACTTGATTGCAAAACCCCAATCAAATCTGAGTCAGTACAGATAACGATTAATTTTGATACTCTCAATCCACTAGTTTCTAGCCAGTTTCTTTCATCACAATCTTCATATCGTTGTATTTAAAAATTGTCGGGGACATCATGGTTAGATAAGGACCAATTTCTAACTCAACTACTTTTTCACTGGCAATATACAGTGTTTTTCTTACTGGGAAAAAACAGAGTCAGGTCTTTCCATGACGCATTGTAATATATTGAAATTATATTATTTGTGATGAGCTACATATTCTTTTAGCACATGATCAACACGCCCCTGCCAACCTTTACCGGCAGAACGAAAGTACTCAGCAACTTCGGGACTTACTCGAATACTAATAGGTACTTTTGTTGGCGACTTTTGACGCCCCCTCTCACCAATACCTTTTTTGATTTTTGCGAGCAATGCAGGTTTTTCCTCTGAGATAGGTCTAAATTTCTTAAAATCATCCTCGGTTAATTCGCGTACTTCTCCATCTTTATCGATTAATGATTTCTTGCTCATACCGTTTTACCTCTCCAATCAAAGGGGTCGGAGTAATTGATTTCAAACAAAACCAATGGGTCAGACGATTGAAACTACCTCAACTCAAAAAATAGCTTCTAGACCACGATTCTTCAAACTTGGGCCGTATCTACTTTATGGCTATTTACTCACCATAGTGCGTCCTTGCTCTTATGATAAGCACTATACATTTGTCTTTCTCAATACGGTATAAAATACGATCCTGGTAAGATAACCTGACAGAATAATATCCTTTTAAACTTCCTGTTAATGCTTTTCCTTCCATTGGATTGTATGCAATTTTATTTCTAAGGATGTCTTTTGCTTTGTTTTTTAATTTTGGTGATAGGCTTTGAATATCTTTTTTAGCTTTTTTTGTAAAGCGTAGCTTGTAAAGCATTATTGCTCTTCACCAAAGACATCATCGAAACTAAAGGTGTCACCATTATTTGCTTCTTGCTCTGATTTAAGAAGATCTTCTTTAAAGTGTGGTAAAGACAATAAATAAAGGCTTTCCTGTAGACTTTCATATTCAGAGAGTGACATTAATATAGCATTGCCTGTTTTATGTCTAACCTCAAAAATATCGTGCTTTTGGTTGCTTTGTTTTATTAACTCAAAGAATGATTTCCTGGCTTCGGTTGCAGTTAAATTAATCATTGTTGTTACTCATGTTTTTAACGTACTTAAAATGGTACCACAACAAAAGAAGGATAAACAAGAAAAAATTCAAAGAGGGCTTATTAATTAATTCCCCAAATACAAAATCAATTCCCCGCCAGCATCAAACTTATCTCCAGCAAACTTTCCCAGCAATCACCTTCTTGTTCACCTTTAATTTGCCGGTCGGTTTTGGCCGCGATTAACCGTTAACTGAAGTTTCCCAATTATTGAGTAGCTGAAATACACAATGCTGGTGTATCGAGGTTTATTTTAGGTGGTTTTGCCATGTTTATAGCAAACCCCTACTTAATTCCCCTTAGGCAATAGCATTTGAAACGAATGAAAAGACTATTTTTTTCATATAGTTGTAGCATAGTTTCAATTTTACCATAAATAATTATTGGGAAACTTCAGTTCTGAAATATAATGCTTAACACTTTCTATCATAGACATCTTCAGCGATACAATCATGCCCATTTCAAAAATAATCTATACCGAAACTGATGAAGCGCCAGCTTTAGCTACTTATTCATTTTTGCCAATTGTTCAGGCTTATTCACGAGCTGCTGGTATTGAGGTTGAGACACGAGATATCTCTCTGGCAGGCCGTATTATTGCAAATTTTCCTGAGAATCTAACTGATGCGCAAAAGCAAAGTGATGCTTTGGTGGAACTTGGTGAATTGGCGAAAACACCCGATGCAAATATTATCAAGCTACCTAATGTCAGTGCTTCTATTCCTCAGCTACATGCGGCTATCAAGGAATTGCAGGCTTTAGGTTTTGATATTCCTGGTTACCCTGAAGATCCTGTTGATGATGTAGCACAGAGTATTAAGGCTCGTTATGCCAAGGTCTTAGGTAGCGCAGTTAATCCGGTGTTACGTGAAGGAAACTCTGATCGACGCGTGGCTGACCCAGTTAAGACGTATGCGCAGAAACACCCTCATTCGATGGGTGTATGGAGCTCAGATTCTAAATCACATGTTGTCTCGATGAGCGATGGGGATTTTTATTCTAGTGAGCAGTCTGCGGTGATTGAAACAGCGGGTGATGTGAAAATTGAGTTTCTGGGTGACGATGGGCAAACCAGCATACTGAAAC
>NZ_BDMN01000144.1 GCF_002189065.1 Bathymodiolus platifrons methanotrophic gill symbiont | reverse complement strand
TCACTGAGGCTTAATAAAAAATAGATAAAGGAAATGTCTATCAGAGTGAAATAGGAAGAGGTAATTTGGTAACTCGCAATACACAACCACACAAATCTCGTTTGCACTCTGCGTGGGAATGCATCTTGTGACTCACTGCGTCGTGGAACGCAGTGCATTTTGTATGAATTCCCACGGAGACCTTGGGAATCAGCTGGTGTATTATTATTTGTGAGTTACCCTTGTTTAGAATGAGGATTGAGTCATGATTATTAAAAGTCCGTCTCCTGCGGTCAAAATTCCCGATATTTCCTGGCCAGAATATTTTTTTGCGCGTATAGAGCCTTATCATCAGGAAATTGCACTAATTGATGGTGCTAGTGGCAGGCAGATTAACTTTGATGAATTAAGGCAAAATATCAATCGGGTAGCTAAATCTTTACAGCATAAAGGCTATAAAAAAGGCGATGTATTTGCGATTTATGCACCCAATATAATCGAATATATTTATGTTTTTCAGGCGATAATGTTGATTGGTGGCGTGATTACCACGGCAAATCCACTATATACGGCAAGTGAACTAGAACTCCAGTTGCAGCATTCTAAAGCAAGTTGCTTATTTACGACTGCTGACTTGTTAGAAAAGGTTAGCCCGGTTCTGGAAACAACCTTAGTTGAGGAAGTTTTTGTATTTAATCAGGGTGATACAGCTAACTCATTTGAATTGCTATTGCAGGATAATAACGATATTGAGTTACTGCCAATCAGTATTAATCCACAGACGGATATTGCTATATTACCTTATTCCAGTGGTACAACTGGTCTACCTAAAGGGGTCATGCTAAGTCACAGCAACCTGGTGGCGCATAATATTCAGATTGAAGCACAGCAAGATGTCGTCTGTCCTAATGTAGACGATATCATAATTGCTGTGCTGCCTTTTTTTCATATTTACGGCATAACCGTGATCATGAATCTAGGTTTATGCAACGGTTCGACTCTAATCATTGTGAATGGTTTTAAGCCTGAACAATTTCTCGGATTAATTGAGCAATACCGGATAACTACTGCGTACCTGGTACCTCCGATTATTCTTTTTCTCGCCGAACATCCTCTCGTCAGTCACTACGATATAAGTTCATTGCAATATGTAATGTCTGGGGCAGCACCGATAGGTGAAGCACAGCTTCTAGCAGCGGGTGAACGGGTTTTGTGTCCAGTATATCAGGGCTATGGCTTAACCGAAACGAGTCCTGTGGTGATCAAAGAGCCTGACCTGTTAGCAACAACAAAACATGGGACTGTCGGAGTGTTAATGCCTAATACTGAAGCGATGATTATAGATACCGAAACTGGCGAGCCCCTTGGATTTAACCAGACAGGTGAACTATTACTGCGTGGCCCACAAGTGATGATGGGCTATCTGAACAACCCCGAAGCAACGGCAGTAGCAATTGATACAAATGGGTGGCTACATAGCGGAGATATTGCCCGTGTTGATGAGCAAGGTTATTTTTATATTGTAGATCGCCTAAAAGAGCTGATTAAATGTAAAAGCTACCAGGTTGCTCCAGCTGAATTGGAAGCACTGTTATTAACTCATCCTGCGATTATTGATGCGGCAGTTGTTCCTAAAGCAGATAAACAATCTGGTGAAGTTCCTAAGGCGTTTATTGTGTTAAAACAAGACATATCTGCTGATGAGATTATCGCCTGGGTTGCGGAAAAAGTTGCCGCCTATAAGCAAATAAAAGAAATCGAATTTATTGATAAAATTCCTAAATCCCCTTCTGGTAAAATATTAAGGCGAAATTTGCGTGACCGTTAGCATAATATTCATTTGTACCTAGGCTGTAGAGCGTGGTTTTAGCCCGCATGTATCGCATAATCAGCGAGCTAAAGCCACGCTCTACAAATATTGATAAGAAATTTAAACCACGATAAATTGAGATAAACCATGCGCAGACGCATCAAAAAATTCTTATTAACCCTTCTGGGCTTATTGTTTGTTGTTCTTGGGGTCATTGGAGCAGTATTACCTGTATTGCCAACAACGCCGTTTCTTATACTCGCATTGGCCTGCTTTGCTAACAGTTCACCGCGCTTTCATCAAATGTTGCTAAGGAATGTGCACGAAATAACTTCCTGAAGCAGCCAAGCTTGAATAATGAAATATCTCCCCTAAATTAAGGTTATCTTAATTTATTACTCAGTGGTTGTCTTATGTCATTTCCTTATAAAAAAAATATCGAAAAGTCGATGAAGAAATTTTATGACTCACTTTGTGAAAAAAATAAGCGACGGTATGCCGCCATTGAAAGTGAAAAATTATCTCATGGTGGCGTTAACTATATTTCAGCTTTATTAGAGTGTGACCCAAAAACTATCCGCCAAGGAAAAAAAGAACTCACCGAATTAGAACTGGATATAACAGGAATCAGACAACCTGGAGGCGGTCGAAAAAAAAGACCTCTACCCCTGAATACAGTGGAATAGATCAAGACTTTTTAGATATTCTTCAACAGCATACAGCAGGCAATCCAATGAATTCATCTATTAGGTGGACTTATCTAAAGCCGCGTGAAATCGTCAGTGAATTATTAAAAAAGGGTTATTCTGTCATCTAAAAATCATCACTTCGCTTAGGCTACGTTTCCCTGATTTTCAGCGGGTGAAGTTCCTAAGGCGTTTATTGTGTTAAAACAAGACATATCTGCTGATGAGATTATCGCCTGGGTTGCGGAAAAAGTTGCCGCCTATAAGCAAATAAAAGAAATCGAATTTATTGATAAAATTCCTAAATCCCCTTCTGGTAAAATATTAAGGCGAAATTTGCGTGACCGTTAGCATAATATTCATTTGTACCTAGGCTGTAGAGCGTGGCTTTAGCCCGCATGTATCGCATAATCAGCGAGCTAAAGCCACGCTCTACAAATATTGATAAGAAATTTAAACCACGATAAATTGAGATAAACCATGCGCAGACGCATCAAAAAATTCTTATTAACCCTTCTGGGCTTATTGTTTGTTGTTCTTGGGGTCATTGGAGCAGTATTACCTGTATTGCCAACAACGCCGTTTCTTATACTCGCATTGGCCTGCTTTGCTAACAGTTCACCGCGCTTTCATCAAATGTTGCTAAATAACCGTTGGTTTGGCGCGGCTCTACAGCAATGGGAAGCTAGTCGTACGATTACTCGTAGCCCGAAGATCAAGGCAATGATTATGATTGTACTTACTTTTGCAGTGTCTATCGGAGTATTGCAGGGGAGATTGCAACTGCAGCTTGGTTTACTAACTTTAGCCTGTATCCTGCTGATCTTTATGTGGCGATTTAAAGAAGCCAATGCGATTGAAGTTCATATTGATGATTAATGTATCGGTATTGTAACTTGGGTTGTAGATTTTGGTGTATGGGCAAAAGTACAATCTCCACCAAGGGAAAGATAGTTTCTTTGTGAGTTTCATCGTTTAATCTAAAACCTATGTGTGTTTCTAAGGTTCTATATCGGCAACAACTTTACATACTGCATCTATCAAACTATTAAGCTCTGCAGAAGAGATAATAAAAGGTGGCATAAGATAGATAAGCTTGTTGAAAGGGCGCACCCAGACTCCGGCGTCCACAAATTTAGGTTGTAGGGCTTTTAAATCAATAGGCTGGTGTAGCTGAATAACGCCAATTGCTCCTAATACGCGCACTTCTTTGACATGTGAGTGTTGCTGGCAAACTTGCAGCCCTGTACGTAACATTTGTTCAATATTTCGTACTGTAGTTTGCCAGGGAGAATCTAGTAATAGTTTTAAACTAGCTAATGCCGTCGCACAAGCGAGAGGGTTTGCCATAAAGGTGGGGCCATGCATAAATAAGCCGGGTTCACCTAGGCGTATAGTATCAGCAATTTCCTGAGTCGCTAAAGTGGCTGCCAGTGTCATATAGCCGCCTGTTAGAGCTTTTCCTAGGCAGAGTATGTCTGGGGCGATTTTTGCATGCTCACAGGCAAACAGTTTGCCTGTACGGCCAAATCCGGTAGCGATCTCATCAATAATCAGCAATACATCGTATTGCTTACATAATTCGCGGACTTGTTGCAGGTACTCAGGGGAATAAAAACGCATGCCTCCTGCGCCTTGAACAATGGGTTCAAGTATTACTGCGGCAATTTGTGTATGATTTTCTTTTAGTTTGTTTGCAAGTGGGGCAATATCTTCTGCGCTACAATTCTGTTCAAAAGTACACAGGGGCGCATCAGCAAAAAGCTGCTTGATAAGGCTATCGTTGAATAAGCTATGCATCCCATTATCTGGATCACTTACAGACATGGCGCCAAAAGTATCACCATGATAGCCATAACGTATTGTCAGGAGTTTCTTTTTATTGGGCTGATTTTTGGCATGCCAGTATTGGATAGCCATTTTCATGGCAACTTCAACAGAAACGGAGCCTGAGTCAGAAAAGAAAACTGTTTGTAGCGGTTCCGGGGTGATTTTAACTAATTGTAATGCCAAGTCAATAGCAGGCTGGTGTGTTAAGCCGCCAAACATGATGTGTGCCATATCATGTAATTGTGTATGTATCGCCTGATTTAAAACTGGATGATTATAACCATGTATGGCGCTCCACCAGGAGGACATGCCATCAATTAAAACACGCCCATCCATTAGTGTAATGTATACACCATCAGCTGATTTTACCGGGTAAATAGGTGTGTCGGCTTGTATAGCACTGTAGGGGGGCCAGACATGTTGCAGGTCTTGTTTCAGGAGAGTTTCTTGTGATTGCACGAATAAAAGATTTTCATTGGTAGCTTGTTGAACCTGGAAAAATCAGTTGCGCACAGATTTAACTTACGTACGGGGGAGACAGGAAGTAAATGATAAAGAATATCTTCATAAACTTACCTGTACAGCAGGCATTCAACTGTTGTTTTGGTGTTGAAGTAAACTATTTTTTGGCTAGCTTGATGGGTTTTGCAAAGCGTTTTCTAACAGCTTTGCAATACCCATTTAATGCATAAAATATTAGCTCATTTGTTTTTCGCGGATTTCATCCAGAGTTTTACAATCTATACACTGATCAGCTGTAGGGCGAGCTTCTAAACGGCGTACACCAATTTCTATGCCACAGGAATCACAGTAACCGTATGAGTCCGCATCAATCATGGCAAGAGCATCATTAATTTTTTTAAGAAGTTTTCTTTCCCGGTCTCGTGTTCTTAATTCAAGGCTGAATTCAGACTCTTGTGATGCGCGATCATTAGGATCGGGATAATTTGCAGCATCATCACGCATATGGTCTACAGTACGGTCCACTTCAAGCATTAAGTCATTCTTCCAATTGCTTAAAATATCTCTAAAATGGTCTTTTTGCGCCTCATTCATATATTCCTCGCCTTTACTTTCTTCGTATGGCGTAAAATTGAAAGGCGTAATTTCAGCTGTCGTGCTGTTAGTCATCCACTAACTCCAGATTTATTTAAAAAAACTGCGCATTTTTATCAGGATAATAAGAATTAAGCAAGAGAAATTGCTATTATTTGTTGTATCTATATTTATCAAAAGGGCATGAAATGCAGGTAGCTAGCAGGATGGAGGCGATAACGCCTTTTTATGTAATGGAGTTATTAAGGAGGGCAAAGCAGTTAGAGGCACAAGGGCGTAATATTGTGCATATGGAGATAGGAGAACCTGATTTTGCAACACCTCAGCCGATTATTGATGCTGGAGTCGCCTATATCAAATCAGAGCATGTAAAATATACTCCGGCAGCGGGTTTACCTGAATTAAGGCAGAAAATAAGCGATTATTATAGGCAATGTTATCAGCTAAGTGTGCCGATCGAGCGTCTTTTTATTACTCCGGGGGCGTCAGGTGCTTTTCTACTAGCACTCGGTGCAAGTTTAAATCCTGGTGATGAAGTTTTATTATCTGATCCATGCTACCCCTGTAATCAGAATTTTATTCGACTCTATGATGCCAAAGTTAAATTTGTGCCCGTTTATGCGGATACCGCCTATCAGTTATCTGCAGATTTATTGCGCCAGCATTGGCAAGCAAATACAAGGGCGACCTTAATTGCCTCGCCATCCAATCCTACGGGAACTATTATTCAGGCGACTGAATTAAAAAAGTGTATTGATTTTGTTAATGAGCAGCAAGGTCTGTTTTTTTCTGATGAAATTTACCATGGTCTGGTTTATGAACAGGGTGTTGCCAGTGCGCTTGAATTTAGTGATCAGGTTTTTGTTATCAATAGTTTTTCCAAATATTTTGGTATGACGGGGTGGCGTGTCGGGTGGTTAATTGTGCCTGAGGAATATATTCAGGCAATTGAAAAATTAGCGCAAAATATTTTTATTTCTACTCCTAGTCATTCGCAATACGCTGCTTTAGCTGCAGAAACATTACAAGAGTTAGAAAAAAGGCGGCAGGAATTTGCACTAAAGAGAGATTTTTTTGTATGCACATTTATTGCGCTTAGGGTTTAAAATTCCGGTAAAACCAGCGGGTGCGTTTTATATATGCAGACTGTAGTAAATTTACAGATAATAGCCAGCAATTTGCAGAGCAGTTATTAGAAACTGAAGGCGTCGCTGTTACACCAGGTAAGGATTTTGGTTATAACGATAGTGATAAGTACCTGCGTTTCTCATATACAAGCTCAATGGAAAATATCACTGAGGCGATGAGACGTCTAGAGCATTTTATTTTATAATACGCGCGGTGATGGTTGTGGATTTTATAGTGAGCCGATTGTTGACGAGAGCAAGGCACTGAATTTGGTGCATAGTTGGCGACGCAACTATCAGTAACGCTGCTTGGTAAGGGTAGCCTTTAGAAAGCTGCAACCTGTATCGTGCGAAGGTTACAGAGTTAATACAGGATCAAAGATGGCAATACAGCAAATATCCCCCATTTATTTACAGCACCAATTACTTGAAAATCCGCAAACTTATTTTTTACTTGATGTGCGGGAACCTTTTGAATATCAGATAGCAAATATTGATAACAGTCTACTTATGCCGATGAATCAGGTTTCTGATCGTCTGCAAGAGCTTGAAAAAAGTCGAGCTATCGTGGTGGTCTGTCATCATGGTATGCGTAGCGAGAATGTAGCTTATTATCTTGATCAACAAGGATTTACTCAAATTTTTAATTTAACCGGCGGTATTGATGCCTGGGCTCGGTCATGTGACTCCGGGATGGCTTTGTATTAAGCGGCGATAATGCACCAACTAGTATAATAATAACGAATGCAAGTGGATGATTACAGTAAGTATCTAAGCATAATTATTTTAACATTTTGTTCTGCGCTAAAAAGGAGTGCAATAGCTTTAGCTATTTCTGTCACTAGAAAAAAGCTAAAGCTTTTTTACTCCGGCTAGTTTTTGCATATTGTTAGTTTATGGCTCTATGTGAATCCTAGTGGGTAGTGCGATAATAATACCATGAATAGTGAATCTTTATTTAGTATCGCTTTAGGCTTACAATCGCCTTGGAAAGTGGTGCATTGTGTATTTCAGCTACTCAATAATTGGGAAACTTCAGTTTATTTATACTCAGTTACTTATAGGCGTTGTCGGCTCAGCTTGATCAGATTGCATTACTGGACTATCAAATTATTGCCAATACAGAATATAATATGTTCAGCACACCAGTTTTCTACAAATAGAGCAATACACTTGGTAAAAATGAATATTAAAGATTATATGAACAGTCTTGGCCAGCAAGCCAGGGCAGCAGGGCGCGAACTTAGCCGTGCAGACTCGGGTAAGAAAAATGCAGCATTATTAGCGATAGCGGAACATTTAGCTGAGCAAACAGTTTATCTGGTTGAGGAAAATGCAAAGGATTTGCAGGCAGGCAAGGAAAAAGGCCTGGATGAGGCGCTTTTGGATAGGCTGGAGTTAACCCCTGCTAGAATGCAGTCTATGATTGAGGGTTTACAGCAAGTCGCAGCTTTACCTGACCCAGTGGGAGCAATATCTAATTTAGATTATCGCCCTAGCGGTATTCAGATCGGTCAGATGCGCGTGCCATTAGGTGTTATCGGTATTATTTATGAATCACGTCCCAATGTGACGGTTGATGCTGCAGCATTATGTTTAAAATCTGGTAATGCCTGTATTTTACGCGGCGGTTCAGAATCAATTAATTCCAATAAAGCGATTGCGCGTTGTATAGCACAAGGGTTAGCTGCTGCTGGATTACCTGAAGAAGGTGTGCAGGTAGTGGAAACCACTGACAGAGCAGCGGTAGGTGAGTTAATTACACTGTCTGATTATGTCGATGTGATTGTCCCAAGAGGTGGTAAAAACCTGATTGCCCGGATTTCCAAAGAAGCAACGATTCCGGTCATTAAACATTTGGATGGTATTTGCCATGTTTATATCGATGATCATGCGGACCTGGAAAAAGCGGTAAATATTGCCGTCAATGCAAAAACACATCGCTATGGTGTCTGTAATGCAATGGAAACTTTGCTGGTGGCAGAATCAGTTGCTACTGCAGTTCTGCCTGCGTTAGCGGTTGAATATAAAGCTGCTGGTGTAGAGTTGCGTGGTTGCCTAAAAACCTGCTCTATTGTGCCAGATTGTATCCGTGCAACCGAAGAAGATTGGGCTACAGAATATTTAGCGCCTGTGTTATCCATTAAAGTGGTTGCCGATATTGACGACGCAATGGCGCATATTAATCAATTTAGTTCAGGGCATACTGAATCAATTATTACCGAAAATTATACTTTAGCACGTCGTTTTTTACGTGAAGTAGATTCAAGTTCAGTAATGATTAATGCCTCTACACGTTTTGCTGATGGCTTCGAATATGGGCTGGGTGCTGAAATTGGTATTAGCACGGATAAATTACATGCAAGAGGGCCGGTCGGTCTTGAAGGTTTAACTAGTTTGAAATATATCGTTCTGGGGGATGGGCACATCCGTCAGTAAATGATTGGTATTTATGGCGGAACATTTAACCCTGTTCACTATGGGCATCTGCGTACGGCTCTGGAAGTTAGTGAGATTTTTGCTCTGAATGAGCTGCGTTTATTACCTTGTGCCCAGCCGGCGCATCGTGCCGAGCCTGAAGTAAGTGCGCTAGCGCGTTTGCATATGTTACAGTTAGCTATTGCAAATTATCCCTATTTTATTTGTGATACGCGTGAATTAGGGCGGGAAGGGCCATCATATATGGTCGATACTTTAGCTTCAATTCGTGCTGAAATTGCTGATGTGCCACTTTTATTATTTATTGGGACTGATGCATTTAATAGCCTGACTCGCTGGTATCGTTGGCAGTCTTTGTTTGACTATGCCCATATTGTGGTTATGACACGCCCAGGTTTCAAGGCAGATACTTTGCTGGGTTTTTATGCAAATAGGCAAGTTGATGATAGACATTCGTTAAAAACCTGTCCTAGTGGTAAAATCTATTTCCAGCACGTGACGCAATTAGATATTTCGGCATCGTTTATTCGGCAAATGATTGCTGAGCAAAAAAATGTCAGTTTTTTATTACCTGAATCCGTCATCAAATATATACAGGCCGAAAAAATATATCGAGCCTGAACAGAATAATCTAAATAGATTTAAACCAAGGAAAATGAATGCAAGCAGATGAATTACTAGCTTTAGTGACTAACGAGTTAGATGAACGAAAAGCGGAAAATATCACTACCATCGATGTGATAGGTAAAACCAGCTTCACTGATTACATGGTGATAGCAACCGGAACTTCCGATAGACATATCAAGGCCTTATGTAATTATGTAGCAATGGCATTAAAAGATAAAGGAGTTACTCCTAAAGGTATAGAGGGAGCTCAAGGGTCTGAATGGGTATTAATGGATCTAGGTGATGTTATTTTGCATGTGATGACAGCGCAAACACGTGAGTTTTATCAGTTGGAAAAACTTTGGAGTATTGAGAATACTCAGGAAAATGAGCAACTAAGTTATGAAGATGAATAGAGTTATTTTAGCGATATTGCTGTGTTTAAATGTTTCAGTCGCTGCTGCAGAAATGCCAGATATTCAGGAAGGCTTGTGGGAAGTGAGTTCTGAGGCGACTATTCCCGGAATGCCAATGAAGATGCCTGCAGTCACTATGGAGCAATGTTTTACTAAACAAAGCATGAAACCAGAAAACATTATGCAGCAAAATAATTGTCAGATGAATAGTATGGATATTCAGAATAATCTTGCGCAATGGAGTATGTCATGTGAACAAGAAGGGATGACTATGCAGGGGGCTGGAAATATTCAGTACCAAAAAACAAAGTTTTCCGGTACATTTGAAATGACCATGTCGGGAGCACCACAAGGAGCAATGACGATACAAACTAAACTAACAGGGCATTATATAGGTGATTGTCCTTAAGTAGATGTACGGCGCGGCTTTAGAGGCTGTGAAAGTATGTACTTTTAGCCTCCCCCTTGAGAAGGGGGATTGAGGGGGATCGTATAAAAATATATATCAAATCTCCCCTAACCCCTCCTTAACCAAGGAGGGGGATAATGTTGAGTGCTTTCACAATCTCTTTAGACGTGATGCATTGGTTATTTTATATCTGTTGTCTGGTATTTAGTTATAATATTTTTAATCTGTTTTTTAAATTATTCGAGAGTTCTTCATGATTCAAGGTAGTATCGTAGCGTTAGTCACCCCAATGTTTGATAACGGCGATGTGGACAAGGATAGTCTTAAAAAGTTAGTTGATTTTCATATAGAACAAGGCACTGACTCTCTTGTTGCAATGGGAACTACCGGCGAATCCGCTACTTTAAATGAACATGAACATATGGATGTAGTTAAGTCCATTGTTGATTATGTTGCAGGTCGAATACCTGTTATTGCCGGAACAGGCGCAAATTCAACTAGTGAAGCAATTGCGTTAACCGCAGCAGCGAAGGAAGTAGGAGCAGATGCCTGTTTACTAGTGACTCCTTATTACAATAAACCTACCCAGGAAGGCTTATACCTGCATTATAAAGCTGTTGCTGAAGCCGTTGATATTCCTCAGATACTATACAATGTACCCGGGCGTACAGCGTGTGATATGTTACCTGAAACGATAGGTCGTCTGGCAAAGATTGAGCGTATAGTTGGAGTTAAAGAGGCAACGGGGGAATTATCCCGTGTGTCTGCTATTCGTGATTTATGTGGTGATGATTTCGCAATTTATACGGGCGATGATGCGAGTAGTTGTGAATTTTGTTTATTGGGTGGTAATGGCACAATAACCGTTTCTGGTAATGTAGCTCCTAAACTAGTACATGACATGATAAGCGCAGCCATTAATGGTGATCGTGAGACTGCGAGCAGTATTGATGCGAAGTTAACAGGGTTGCATAATCAACTATTTATTCAGTCTAATCCTATCCCGGTTAAATGGGCCGTTTCTGAAATGGGCTTAATAGAACAGGGGATTCGTCTTCCTTTAACCTGGTTAACTGAAGACTGTTTTGAAAAGGTTTGCTCGGCTATGCAACAAGCACAAGTCCTTTAATCTCTCGATAAAAACAGCATGAAACCGATCAAAGTTATTTTTATATTTTCTGTTGCTTTTTTAACGGCATGTGGCAAGTTTTTTCCTGATAAAGAAGCAGACTATATTTATAGTAAGGAAATTCCACAATTAAAGATTCCACCTGAGATGCAGGCAGAGAGATTACAGGCAGAATCTGAAGAGGTTATTGTTCCGGTTACTTTAAGTAAAACTGTTCAATTTATTGATCAGGGTGAAAATAAAACTTATGTGCGTATTAATTCACCTTTTGCACATGTCTGGCGCATAGTTGGCAAGGCATTAACAGCAAGAGCAGTTGAAATTACCGATAAAAATCGTTCATTAGCTACTTATTACGTTCAATATGATCCTGAATTACAAGCAGTTTCCGATGGAACTTTTGGAGATGAGTTTGTTTTTTTCTTTAGCGGTGATGCTAATCAGGACATTCCCTATCAGGTTTATCTAACAGAGTCAGAATTTGGGACGGATATATTTGTTCGCGATCAATTAGGAAATAAGCTATCTAATGGTGATGGCTTAAAGCTGTTAAACCTACTGTTTGATACCATCAAACAGGATTTTGAAAGTTAGTTATCGATAACTTCTCTCCCATGCTTTAGAAAGGAAATTTAGGGCATATCAGTATGAATTTCCACGTTTATGTTGAAACTAGAATATAAACTGACTAATACATGTCGGCTTACATTATCGCGCAAAGCTTGATAACTTAACCCGGCCAACGACACTACTTAGCGACACCCTTCTATGCTTAAAATCTCAGGTACATCCGCGTTATCAAAATTTAGAATTCAAAAACTATTAGTTGATTTACAGGTGATAGAGCCATCTATTAACGATATTTCAGCCTATTTTATGCATTTTGTTGATACAGAAAGCGAACTTAGTGCAGAAGATAATGATATTTTGCATAAGTTATTATCTTATGGTTCAGAACAGCAAGCTACTGAACAACAAGAAGGCTTAAGCTATTGGGTGACGCCTCGTTCAGGAACTATTTCTCCCTGGTCCAGCAAGGCCACAGAGATTGCTCAGCGTTGTGGTTTAAGTGTCGAACGTCTTGAGCGAGGTGTCGTATATACACTATCTAGCTCATTGACTATCAATAATGAAAAACAGCAGGCAATACACGCTTTATTACATGACCGTATGACGCAAACTGTGGTTAGTGATATAGATCAACTGGATTTATTCGCGCACCATCAGCCGCAACCTTTAAATACTGTTGCTATTATTGAACAGGGCCGTGATGCTCTGGTGCAGGCAAATAGTGATTTAGGCATGGCATTGTCGGGTGATGAAATTGATTATTTAACCGACAGTTTTAAAGCATTAGGCCGTAACCCAAGCGATGTTGAACTGATGATGTTTGCGCAGGCAAACTCAGAACATTGCCGACATAAGATTTTTAATGCTAGCTGGACGATTGATGGTGTTGATGAAGCAAAGTCTTTATTTGGCATGATTCGTAATACTGCGGAGCAAAATCCAGAGGGAATTTTATCGGCTTATAGTGATAATGCTTCAGTAGCAGAAGGTTCGAATGCGGATGTTTTTATTCGTAATCCACATACCGGTGAATATTCCTATACTCGCGAAGATGCGCACTTATTAATGAAGGTGGAAACCCATAATCATCCGACGGCGATTTCACCTTATTCTGGTGCGGCAACGGGATCGGGTGGAGAGATTCGTGATGAAGGTGCTACAGGACGTGGTTCAGCGACTAAAGCAGGGTTAACTGGATTTACTGTATCGCATTTAAAAATCCCTGGTTTTGATCAGCCTTGGGAAACCGATAATGGCAAACCTGAGCGTATCGCGTCTGCTTTAGATATTATGCTTGACGGCCCGATTGGTGGAGCGACATTTAATAATGAATTTGGCTGCCCAAATATTGCCGGTTATTTTCGTAGTTTTGAGCAAGTTGTCGAAGGAAGCTCTGGTGAACAATTACGCGGTTATCATAAGCCGATTATGATTGCAGGGGGGATGGGGAATATTCGTCCCATGCTAGTTGATAAACATAAAATTCCTGCAGGCTCGCTGATTATTATTCTAGGTGGCCCAGCGATGTTAATTGGTTTAGGCGGTAGCGCGGCTTCATCACAAGCTTCAGGTGAAAGTGCGGCTGAACTGGATTTTGCCTCTGTACAGCGTGAAAATCCGGAAATGGAACGTCGTTGTCAGGAAGTGATTAATCATTGTAATGCGCTAGGGGATGATACCCCTGTTGTTTCAATTCATGATATTGGGGCGGGTGGTTTATCCAATGCTGTGCCTGAAATTATTCACGATTGCGAACAAGGCGGTCGCTTTGAATTACGTAAAGTAAACAATGATGATAAAGGCATGTCACCGATGCAAATCTGGTGTAATGAAGCGCAAGAGCGTTATGTCGTTGCGATAAAACCAGAAGCTTTAGAGTTATTTGAGTCTTTTTGTGCACGTGAGCATTGTCTGTATGCTGTTATTGGTGAAGCAACAGACGAAGAGCATTTAACATTAACAGATGAATTATTTGGCGATAAGCCAGTCGATTTACCGATGTCTGTTCTGTTTGGTAAATCACCTAAATTGCACCGTGATGTAACGCATATTGAAACAGAGCATAAGGCGCTTGATTTTTCAGGGATAGAGTTAAAAGACGCGGTTAAACGTGTGCTGGCTTTTCCGGCAGTCGCGGATAAAAGTTTTTTAATTCATATAGGTGACCGTTCGGTAACTGGGTTAGTGGCGCGAGATCAAATGGTAGGGCCGTGGCAAGTGCCGGTAGCAGATGTTGCTGTAACAGCCTCGGGTTTTCATGCCACTACAGGTGAAGCAATGGCAATGGGGGAGCGTACTCCATTAGCGGTGATTAATGCACCTGCATCAGGTCGTATGGCGATTGCAGAATCACTCACCAACTTAGCCGCAGCAAAAATTGAATCCCTGAAGCATATAAAAATCTCTGCTAACTGGATGGCAGCAGCAGGTAGCCCGGGTGAAGATGCTGCTTTATTTGATACTGTCAAAACAGTCGGCATGGAAGTCTGTCCTGAATTAGGCATTGCTATTCCTGTGGGCAAAGATTCATTATCAATGAAAACGGTATGGAATGAGGACGGACGTGAAACCACGATGACTTCACCGTTATCATTAATTATCACTGCCTTTGCTCCCGTGACTGATATTACCCGCACACTGACACCTGAATTAAAAAATGCAGATAGTGTACTAATGCTGATTGATTTAGGCTTAGGAAAAAATCGCCTAGGTGGTTCGGTATTAGCGCAAGTCACCCAGCAAATGGGTTGTGACGCGCCTGATTTAGAAGATACCGCTCAATTTAAAGCCTTTTTTAATAGCATACAAACACTCAATGCTGACGATAAACTGCTGGCTTATCATGACCGCTCTGATGGTGGTTTACTTGCTACCGTTGCAGAAATGATTTTTGCAGGTCGTAAAGGGGCTGAGCTGGAATTAGATCGCTTAGGAGCAGATGTTCTAGGCGTGTTGTTTAATGAAGAACTGGGTGCGGTGGTTCAGGTTAAGCAAAGTGATTGTGATGCGGTATTAGATGTATTTGAAGCGGCAGGTTTAGCTGACTGTACTCATCTTATTGGTTGGGTCACTGAAGAAACTCAGCAGCTTAATATTAGCTATGATGGTGAAGTTATTTATTCTGCTAATAGAGCCGAATTGCAACAAACCTGGTCAGAAGTTAGTTACCGGATGCAGGCATTGCGTGATAATCCAGACTGTGCAAAGCAACAGTTTGAACGCATTAGCGACAATAAAGATCCAGGTTTAACTGCAAAACTAAGTTTTGATAGCAATGAAAATATTGTTGCTCCTCTTGCTGCAGTGCGTCCGCGTGTGGCAATTTTAAGAGAGCAGGGGGTTAATGGACATGTTGAAATGGCCGCTGCTTTCGATAAAGCAGGATTCACCAGTATTGACGTACATATGAGCGATATTATTAGTGGCAGGGTCAGTTTAAAAGGCTTTGTTGGTCTAGTGGCTTGTGGTGGGTTTTCTTACGGGGACGTTTTAGGCGCAGGCGGTGGCTGGGCAAAATCTATTTTATTTAATGAGCGTGCCCGAGGCGAGTTTTCAGCCTTCTTTCAGCGTAGTGATACTTTTGGCTTAGGTGTTTGTAATGGATGCCAGATGTTTTCAGGTTTAAAGGAATTGATTCCTGGTGCAGAACATTGGCCACAGTTTAAACGTAATTATTCGGAGCAGTTTGAGGCTCGGGTAGCCATGGTAAAAGTTCAGGATTCACCTTCTATACTATTGAAAGGTATGGCAGGCTCTAGTATACCAGTGGTGATTGCCCATGGAGAAGGCAGAGCGGAATTTTCTGCTAATGATCAAAAGCAGGCGTTGGTTGCATTGAATTATGTTGATAATTACCTTGAGCATACAGAAGATTTCCCAATGAACCCTAATGGTTCACCTGATGGAATAACAGGCTTAACGACTACGGATGGTCGTTTTACGATTATGATGCCTCACCCTGAGCGCTGCTTTAGAACCCTGCAGAATTCATGGCAGCCTGCCGAATGGGGTGAAGATGGCGCTTGGTTACGCATGTTTAGAAATGCGCGTGTCTGGGTTGGGTGATTGTATGATTTCTTGTGAGTTGAACCTAAGAAGGAAAAGAAATGAATACTGAATATACAGCAGTTATTAAAAATGAAGAGGGATGGTGGATAGGCTGGATAGAAGAGATTTCAGGCGTTAACTGCCAGGAGAAAACGCGAGAAGAACTTATTGAAACGCTAAAAATAACCTTGCAAGAAGCGATTGAGTTTAATAAGGAAGAGGCTTTGATAGCGGCTGGGCAGGTCTATATGGAAGAAAAAATAGCCATATGAAACGAACCAAATTTCTGAGGTATTTGCGTTCTATGGGGTGTGAGTTACTTCGTGAAGGCGGGCGGCATTCCTGGTGGTGGAATCCTGAACAAAATAGACGTTCGGCAGTTCCACGGCACACAGAAGTTAAAGATATTTTGGCGAAGAAAATTTGCAAAGATTTAGGGATTAAGCCATTTAAATAGATCTTTGAAATATACTAAAATCCAAATAGAGGATTAAATATGATGAGAAATACAGCAAATACGATTTTAGACCAAGCTCTTGAGCTAAGCGCTACAGAGCGTGCGGTTGTTGCCGAGAAACTACTTTTTAGTCTTGATATCCCAGACTTAAAAATTGATACTATTTGGGCAAAAGAGGCAGATTCTCGTGTTGAGGCATACAATAAAGGAGAAATTGAAGCTATACCTAGCGAAGAGGTCTTTGCTAAGTATCATAAAATGTGAAAGTAACTTTTCTTAAAATAGCTGAAGCAGAACTAGATGATGCTTTTGAATATTATGAATCAGTGCAGAACGGCTTAGGTTTCCGGTTTTTAACTGAAGTTGAACTTTCTAAAGCAAGAATTCAGCATTTTCCTTTTTCATACGGGGAGAGAGGTAAATATTCTCGACGGTGTTTAGTTCAAAATCTCCCCTATGGCCTTATTTATCAGTATATGGAACACAAAAAGGAAATCTTAATTGTGGCTGTTTCTCATCTACATCGCGTACCAGATTACTGGTCAGATCATCAGTGTTTCCATTGAAAGCAACAATAGCTAAGAAACTTAGAGAGTATGCCTTATTTTAGAGGCGGTATGCGATTATCTTGTCCTACTCCCAGATTTTTAATCAATCCTAAAAATTCTTCGCAGGATAAGCACATGGAAAAACAACAAAAAACCTAAAATAAAGCTTGCAATTACGAAAAACATTTTTTTATAATTTTTGGTCAGATAGAGAATAAAAACATAACGAACAAGGTTAGATTGTGATCGCGAAGCAAGCCACAATTTGAACAGTTTGTGGGGCAAGCTCGGTAATGGTTAAACTCGCAATAAAATCAAGCTGGCTGACCCCCTTGAACATCACCTTGAACCCCGTGGTGAGCGATGTGGCGTGGAAAGACTTGACCCCTTTCTCCTCTTAAGACTAGAACTAGCTGGTGGTTTGTATCACGTTACATCGTGAGGCGATAGGCGCGATAGGCGTGAGAATATCTATGAGAAGAAGAGAAGGGGTCAGGTCTTTCCACAACGCATTTGCCTGTGCTAGACTATAATCTATGGCAAGACCTGCCCAGGTTGCTCCTTTGTGTGATAAATCGCGAGTCTCTTTTCTTCATTGTCTTCATGTGCTTCATAGTAAAAAAAATAAGTGATTAAATTGTGATGCATTGCACTCATTTAGTTGAATCTAAGTAGGGTAGAATTGAAGGATATAAAAATCAAACCGTTTATCCCACAAACGCACAGAGATTTCTTGCTTGTCATTCGCTAAGTATTACTATAAGGTATTACCTTTTATTGATAAGATATTTCTTCAGGGGCTATATGCAAACATCAAAATTGACTGTTAAAGGGCAGGTGACTATTCCTTTAGAAATTCGTAAATGCTTAAATGTTAGGGCTGGCTCTCAGGTTGGTTTTGATATTTTACCGGGGGGTGATATTGTTTTGGTCAAGATTGATACAAATAAATCAATGGCTGGCATTTTAAAAGATAAAATCAAAAATACAGCGCCTGTATCAGTTGAGGATATGGATAAGGCAATTAATTCGGGCTGGGAAACCTATGAATGCGATTGATACTAATATTTTAATTCGGTATTTAACCCAGGATGATGCTAAACAAGGTGATGCAGCTAAAGAACTGATTGAAAGTGGCGAGCCTGTGTTTTTTTAACCCATACCGTATTAATTGAAGCAGTATGGGTACTTACAGCATCATACGGTTTGGATAGAGACACTATTGGAAAGGTGCTCCATGAACTTACAAACAATAGTTTTTTTATCCTTGAAAAAGCTCAAATGATAAGTAAAGCATTGCAAGATTATCAGCATGGTTTTGATTTTTCTGACATGGTTATTGGCTATTGTGGAATCAGTAAAGGGTGTAACACGACTTATACATTTGATAAGAAAGCAAGTAGACATAGTTTATTCACGTTGTTATTAAAATAACGAGGAATCAAAGGCGTTAGAAACAAGAAGTAGAGCAAGGGTCTTTCCATAACACATTTTCCTGTGCTAGACTATAATCTATTCCGGCATGATAATGTTCAATCAACGCTTGTGCTATAACCGGTGTTTTGATTTATTATCTGTGGTGGAAAACGCAAGCTATTCCACCCTACGGTTTCAAAGTAATACCTTCTAAGTAACATAATTCTAAACTAAATTGCCCTGCTTTTTGTTGAAGTTGTTTTAAAATTCGTTGCTTATGGGCATTGTCATATTCTTCCTGACTTTGAGAAATATAACTTGTTTTGTTTTTAAGCATGTTATACAAAGATAACGGCTTTTTTCTTGCTGTCGCGTTAATGGTTTTAGGGGCACCTATACGTGTCCTTAATCGTCGATAATGCGCAGCTAATCCACTCTTCGAGTTGGATAGTCCCCAAGCAAGCAACTTGAGCAAAAGTGGTGCTACCCTTTTAAGGTGAGATATTGTGATCCCTTGCGTTCAATGGGGAGCTAGCTTGATCCAAAATTTTGTGTAAACACATAAACCTCCTTATTAAAAAAAAGGTGACACTGCCCTTTAGTGCAAATTGTAATATTAAATTTACTAATAGGATAATACTTATACCAAGATAAGTAAGAGTGCTTTTGGGGTACTTTCTTTAGATTGCTTGAAACAGGAGAACCATTCTTTACTATTGACATAAAGTAAAGGTTATTTTATCCTTTAGTCTGTTTATGTAAAAATAAAAGGTAAATTATGCCAAAAGTGAGTGCGAAAAGACAAATTACAATTCCTATTGAGCAATGTAAGTCATTGGGTATAGAGCCTGGTGATATTGTGGAAAGTTTTGTGGTTGACGGCCAGTTGACCATAGTCAAGAAGGTTTATGGGGCTGCAAAAGGTTTGTTGAGTCATGTTCAATTGAATAGCTCTATGACAGATGAAGAATCGATGCAGAGCTCATTAAATTGATTGCGATAGATACCAATGTACTTTTAAGATATTTGCTTGCAGATGATGAGGTTCAATCGTTCAAAGCTGAAAAATTGCTCAATGGTCAGGAGACGGTTTTAGTGACTGATGTGGTGTTAGTTGAAACTATTTGGACATTAAAAGGAAAAAAGTATCAACTGAGTAGTACTGATTTGGTGGCAGTGATACAGTCACTGTTTAAAGAACCTAATATCCGCTTTGAAAATGGACAGGTTGTCTGGCTGGCACTAAATGATTACCGCAATGCGAGGCCGATTAGAGGAGGTAAGTTGGCTGATTTCTCTGATGCTCTGATTGTGAATAAGGCGAGGTACACAACGACTAATTTATCAGTAGAACTAGCAGGTGTTTATACCTTTGATATTGCTGCGCAACAGTTGCAGGGAATGAAAGTTCCGTAGCGTATTCAAATACTGGTACAGTTAACTTTAGGGAAAAGGGGGCGTGGATTATCCCTTATGGTGGAAAAAGTCAGCGATTCTATCTTGGGTTGTGTATAACTTTTCCTGATTACCATGGGTCTCAGCTAAATGAGAATAGAGCCGTTGCACCGTCGCTGCTAGCCATGGAGAGCGAACGCGAGGGCAGGTAGTTCCCCAAAAAAAGGCATTTCGAAACGCCGTCCAGTCATTTGAGGGGGTGTTACGAAGCCAGCTTGAGAATGCCGATTTTCCTGTATTCCGCCAGCTGCATACAGGCTACATTAGAGCTAGGCTTTCGGTTTTTTTTAAATTTATGTTTTTTGGCTTGCTGGAATTTAGAAAAATATAGAAATTAAACCACTTGATACCTGCTTATCATAAGGTCAATTCCAGGTTGTAAGCATGTTCGCCACAATTTTTCTGTATTGTTATCAAAATCATGATTAATGGACTTAGCCGCCGAGACCAAACTATCTAACCATAATGAATATAGGTGTGGTCTAATATTGAGGTTATTTTTATTGTGACTGTTCGCTATCTTTAAGAGAATTTCTGATTTCTTTTCATGACTTTTAGTCATATAAGCCATTGAAATATGAAGCATGGCCTTTTGTGTCTCCATCGCTTAAAATCAGGGAAACGGAGCCTAAGCGGAGTGATGATTTTTAGTCCCTGGTAGGCGACAGGGCAATTCGCTGATCCGAAGTGCGCTAGTAGCGCGCGAGGGAGGCAAGAATTGCATTCCGAATAGCCGTCCAGCCATTTGAGGTAGTCTTAACGGAGCAGGGTTTTGTGCGTAGTTGAGACGGACGCAGGGCGACTAGGGCATCTCCCATTCGCTGCGTAGGCGAATGAATGTTGGTGACAGGAGTCCCAGAATGTTGTGAGGTAGCATGGCGCGCCTGATCTGTGTCTTTAAACATAAGTTTAACCTCGCCAGAACTGGAAAGGAAAAGTTCATAAAACCTGTCTATAAAAAGAGGGTCATTTACACAACATTTAAAACTTTCATTAAATTCTGCTGCTAAATCTATGGGACTCATCATAATACCTATGTAAAAGTTAAGTCTCTACTATCAGTCATGAAATGGAAAAATATAATTGATGGTAAATGCTATTTAGTTTTCTGCCTGGAGAAGGTTAGACTCAAGACCAGTTTTTACCTAGCGATAGCTACACTGGTCTTGGAATTATTTTGATAAGTTGACTTTGTGCTTCTAGTTTTATGGTTACAATGACGTAAATAATAGTCAATGAGATGTAGACTTGTTAAAAACAAATGACCACACTTTCATAGCAGGGGGGTATCATCACGACTTAAAAAGCTACTAGAGGCAGCATTACTATAGATCTAGATCAAGTATTATAGTTTGTATAGAACGCTATTTTCAGCATCTCTACGGGAATATTTCTTTTTAGTAGTTTGAGCAGCACGTTCTTGTGCATATTTGCTAATCATTTCATCCCAGCTTGCATATTGTTGATACTCTTCAAAACCATCAGCTTTACGCTTTTCAAAAACCTCTTTGCCCACTTCAATTAATTCATCAGACGTTTTACCGTCAACGATATCAAGGAATTCTGAATTTTTTCTATAAGCAGTTCTGATTGCCCAAAAAGAAAGTTCAAAGGCAATTCTTTGTTCTTGAGGTAAGCGTCCTTTCATCATTTTGACAGACTGTAAAGCTGTTTTAAAACTACGTCCGTTTATTGCTCCCCCTTTACTACAACCTGTAGACAAAAGGACACTTAATGAAATGATGATAATGGGTAGTATGCGCATAGAAGAATCCTCGTAAGTATTTTTTTATTATAAATATTTGACTATAATGTAAAGCTTGCCTGAGTTTACCGTAAGTTGGTAGGCTTAAATATAGTAAATTACTATGTAATTATATACATAAGCCAAAATCAATGCTGGAATTTATTACAAATTTAAAACAGCGGTACCAGATAATTCAATCCGGGTTTGCTGAAGATGGAACTCAGTGGACAGTTTTTCAGACATGTATTGAGCAATTAATCTTAATTGAATCTTTTTTGCCTAAAGGACAGTTTATTGAGCAAGGGAGACTGCCTATAAATATAGCAGTGATAGGCCCAACTCAGTCAGGTAAAAGTACTGTCGTCAATTTATTGCTTAATCAAAATGCGGCGGGAGTTAGTCCTTTAGCTGGATATACGGTGCACCCTCAAGGCTTTGCCGTAGATTTGACGGCTGATGCTTTATCGGGCATTACTCAATATTTTTCAGGTTTTCAAGAGGTTCAGCAGCATACTTTAGATCATGACAGATATGCCTGTTATTCACTTAATCCTATCAGTACCAATAAATTACCTGAATGTGTACTCTGGGATACACCAGATTTTGATTCTATTGATGCTCATAGTTATCGGGAAGGTGCATTAAAATCTTTAGCACTTGCCGATGTTCTGGTATTAGTTGTTAGCAAAGAGAAATATGCTGATCAGTCAGTGTGGGATACGATGGCTCTATTAGAGTCCCTGAATCAACCTGTTCTGGTCGTAGTTAATAAGCTGACAGCTGAATCACAATTAATTGTTGTTGATTCCTTTAAAGAACGTTGGCAGCAAGTTCGTCATGATAAATTACCAGGCATAATGCCGATTTTGTTTAGTAAAGGGGAAATCCCCGAAGCTCAGCAAAATGAATTGCTCAACTTACTGAATAATTCGATTAATAAAATAAAGCGCAAAAAACATGAAGTTGCAGCAACCAGTTTTATTAAACAACATTGGCAGTCGTGGTTAGCTCCAGTCAGGTCAGAACAGGAAGCGCAGACTACCTGGCAGATACTGATAGATCAGGCTATTAAGCAAGCTCTTGTTGAGTATCAGAGAGATTATCTGGATCACCCGCAGCATTATGATACTTTTCAAAATGCCCTGATTAAACTGCTTACTTTGCTGGAGGTCCCTGGCCTGGCAAATGTTATTGCGCAAAGTAGAAAACTATTAGCCTGGCCATTAAGAAAAGTTTTTTCTGCGGGTAAGAGAAAATATAACCAAAGTTACCCAAAAACCCAGGAAACTGCTGTATTACAGCAAATTGCCGAGCATGTATTTCTGCAAATGGGCGATAAAATACTCGATCAGGTTGATCTAAGCCATGAGAATAATAAATGGTGGAAAGCAATTAATAGTCAGTTAAGGCAAGAAAAAGGAATTATTTTAAAACACTTTGAGCACAGTACAGAGGTTTATCATGCTGGTTTTAAGCAGGAAATTGAAAATACTGCACAAGGCTTGTATCGTAAATTAGAAGAACATCCAGCCTTGTTAAATGGTTTACGTGCCACACGGGTAACGGCTGATGCAGCCATGTTAGCCTTAGCTGTTCAAGCAGGAGGGATTGGTTTGCATGATTTACTCATTGCTCCCGCAATGCTGTCAGTGACCTCTTATCTGGCTGAAAGTGCAATAGGGAGTTATTTACAGCGTGCTGAAACAGAGTTAAAACATCAGCAGTTGAATGCTGTAAAGCAACAGTTATTTACCCAGGTTATACAGCAGGCATTGACCGGCTTACCTGAAAAAATGATGCGTAACACTTATTTTAATATATCTACTCGTCAGCTTGCTGAAGCAGAGGCACAATTGGAACAAAAGCGGCATGGATTACGAATACTCTGAATTAGTGGTTCTGGCGAAGGACTGGGCAAAACAAGTCGCGGATAATGCATGGATACCTGAATCTGCATATACTAGTCTGTCGGGATTTGATGATCGAACCCCGGATAGTTTATTTATTGATGCCTCGGCCAGGCCGTTAATTGTTGCCTTTCTGGGTGGCACAGGTGTTGGTAAAAGCACGCTATTGAATCGTTTAGCGAAAAAAGAAATTGCGCGTACTGGTGTGGTTAGACCAACCTCTAAAGAAGTGACATTATTTCACCACGACAGTGTGAAAATTGCACATTTACCGAGTACTTTGCCAATTGATAAAATTAAAATAGCTGAACATGCTGAAGAGAAAAATAAGCATATTATCTGGATCGATATGCCTGATTTTGATAGTACAGAGCAGAGTAATCAGCAGTTAGTTCTGGAATGGTTGCCACATATCGATGTATTAATCTA
Source organism: Bathymodiolus platifrons methanotrophic gill symbiont (assembly GCF_002189065.1). Taxonomy (GTDB): domain Bacteria; phylum Pseudomonadota; class Gammaproteobacteria; order Methylococcales; family Methylomonadaceae; genus Methyloprofundus. The sequence continues at coordinate 9,369 of NZ_BDMN01000144.1, read as the reverse complement.
TGTAGTCAGTCCTGAACGTTATCGTGATAGTAAAGCATGGAAGATTCTACAATCGGAAGGTGGTCGGCATGCCTGGATTTTTGTGTTAAACCAGTCTGACCGAGGCCAGATAGAGCAGTATCAAGACTTTATCAAACAATTGGAGAAAGCTGGTTTTACTAACCCACTGGTTTATCAAAGCTGTTGTGCAATTGAAAAATCTGCTGAGCAGATAGATGAATTTGATAACTTGCAGGCAACCTTACAAAATCTGGCAACAGATAATACGATAAAACACTTAGAGTTAAGAGGTCAACAAGTACGTAAAGAGGAATTGAGCAAAATTTTGCAATCCACGCTTAGGCTTCTCGGGCCTGAAACCGTCACACAAGAATTAATTATTTTTTGGCAAAGCCATTGGCACGAACTGGAAAAGCTGCTACTGGAGGCAACTGTTTTACCGTTACAGCAAATAGCAGAATACTATGCTCTAAATAGTGGTAATTTAGCAAACAAGGACACAGAGCCGTACCTACATCAACGCTTATGGGATAAATGGTCACAAACACGGTTTGATGATGCTTTGGATGCTTTAATTTTGCAGGCAGATTACTTATCTTTACCTGTGATACCGTTAAAACAACTGTTCTTGCCTATCAGAGCTAATGCCGAAAAAATCATTGAAGAGAAAACTTTATTATCAGTACGTAAGAGCTTGATTAAACCAGGAAATATTGTACAACGATCAATCATAAAAATAGCACAACTTGCTGAAATTATATTACCCATTGCAGCAATGGGATGGGTGGGCTATCAAGTCTTTATTGAATTTTACGAAAGTAGTTTAGAAGCGGTACCACATTATGTCGGGACTGATTTTGCCATAAATAGCATCATGCTAATTGCTATTTCCTGGCTATTTCCTTATTTCTTACAGAAAAAACTTAAACCTTCAATAGAAAAAGCAGCATTAAAGGGTTTGAAACGTGGATTTATAATTGCCTTACAATCTCTGGAATTAGGTGTTCTGGAACAGCTTAAAAGTAATGCTCAAACCCAGGAATCACTGCGCAAGAAAGGCATGCAGATTATTAACAAGTGTCAGACAGAAAGTGAACGAGAGATTGCAATACCTGAAAACAGTGACTTGGAAAGAATGTTGTTGTGATATTTATAGCCTTAAGTTTTGGAGATCTAAGTCACCTAAAATTCATGGACTTCCCTAAATTAAAGCTTCTTGCTCTAAGGGAAGGTGAAAGGGCTAATCAGAGGGCTTGTACAAAAATAGGTATCTACTATAAATTTCAGGGTGTTTGTGATGGATGGTTGATTTCAGTAATGCACTAATTGTTCGTCATACCCGGTGCGGCAAGCGAGTATCCAGTGCTATGGAGGGTATTGTTCACATCCTTGTGACTGGATTCCGGCTTCCCTGCCGGAATGACGGGCCCTAGATTTTATAGTGGATACAAAAATAGGTTATGCGCTCTAACGTTTGGCAACTTTGACCTGCAAATACTTATGCTTAACGACAATGATAAGCCTTTATCAGATGCCGGCCTATAAGAAGTTTTAAAATTCAACTTACTAAGCTGGGTACAATAAGCTAATATAGCTGCCATTTATCAATAATTACAGACACGCTACACATTACATGGGTATACAGGATAATTTTGAACAGATTCCACTAAAGGACTTTACCGAAAAAGCGTATCTGGATTATTCCATGTACGTTATTTTAGATCGTGCATTACCGCATATAGGGGATGGTTTAAAACCAGTGCAAAGGCGCATTGTTTATGCGATGTCTGAACTGGGACTGAGTGCGGTATCCAAACATAAAAAATCAGCTCGTACTGTCGGGGACGTACTGGGTAAGTATCATCCTCATGGTGATTCAGCTTGTTATGAAGCCATGGTATTAATGGCGCAACCCTTTTCTTATCGCTACCCTCTGGTAGATGGGCAAGGTAACTGGGGCTCACCTGATGATCCGAAGTCCTTTGCCGCAATGCGTTACACTGAGTCACGATTAACAGCCTATGCGCAAACCTTACTAAGTGAGTTAGGGCTGGGTACAGTCGATTGGCAAGATAATTTTGATGGTACTTTAAAAGAGCCAACGATATTACCTGATAGATTACCGAATATTTTACTCAATGGCACTATGGGTATCGCCGTTGGTATGTCTACTGATATTCCGCCTCATAATCTTAGAGAGGTGGCCAACGCCTGTGTGCATTTACTCGATGAACCTAAGGCGAGTCTGGAAGATTTATTCAAGTTTATTCAAGGTCCAGATTATCCCACTGATGCTGAAATTGTTAGTAGCCGTGAAGATATACAGAAAATGTATATCAATGGTAATGGCTCTATTCGTATGCGTGCCAAGTATGAGCTGGAAGAGCACAATATTATTATTGCCGCATTGCCCCACCAGGTTTCCGGAGCTAAATTACTAGAACAGATCGCGGCGCAAATGCAGGCAAAAAAATTGCCTATGATTGAAGATTTAAGGGATGAATCTGATCATGAAAACCCAACACGCTTGGTGGTGATGCCTAAATCAAAACGTGCGGATGTCGAAGGTATCATGTCGCATTTATTTGCCACGACCGACCTGGAAAGAACTTACCGGGTCAATCTGAATATGATCGGCTTAAATGGCAAGCCGCAGGTAAAAGGTTTACTTGAGATTTTAGTAGAATGGTTGAGCTTTCGTACTGAAACGGTACGTAGACGCTTACAGCATAGATTAGATAAGGTTTTAGCTCGCTTGCATATTTTAGAAGGCTTATTAATCGCCTTTCTTAATATTGATGAAGTGATTGCCATTATCCGTAGTGAAGATAAACCGAAACCCGTCTTGATGGAACGTTTTGGGATTTCAGATCTTCAGGCTGAAGCGGTCCTAGAATTAAAATTACGCCATTTAGCCAAGCTCGAAGAAATGGCGATACTAGGTGAGCAGGCGGAATTAGAAAAAGAGCGCAATTATTTACAAAAAACTCTAGGTTCTGCGCGTTTATTAAATCGTTTAATTAGAAAAGAAATTTTACTTGATGCAGATAAATATGGCGATGACCGACGCTCGTTTATTGTCGAACGTAACGCTGCTCAGGCTTTGAATGCAACTGCATTAATATCAAATGAACCAGTGACTGTTGTAATGTCACAAAAGGGCTGGATACGAGCGGCTAAAGGGCATGAGGTTGATGCGCAAGGGCTAAATTATCGTTCTGGTGATAGCTATCTGGATTCGGTATTAGGACGCACAACACAACCAGTGTTTGTCCTTGATTCTACCGGGCGAGTATATACCACAACAACACATGACTTACCTTCGGCACGAAGCCAGGGTGAACCCTTAACAGGGCGATTAAAACCACCCGTTGGTGCTTTATTTACGCATCTATGGACGGGGCATGAAGATGACTGGCTATTAATGGTCAGTGATGCCGGGTATGGATTTCGAGTGCAATTAAAAGACTGGGTTTCGAAAAACAAAGCAGGCAAGGCGGTTGTTAGTTTAGCGAAAGGGGCTAGTCTACTGACTCCGGTAAAAATCCAAAATAGTTCGGATTTAATTGCTGTGGTTACTTTACAAGGTCGACTACTAGTCTTTCCAGCAGCAGCTTTACCAGCTTTAGCCAAAGGAAAAGGTAATAAATTAATACAGATGAAGAATGCAGATTTTGTAGCAGGAACCGATAAGATTGTTGCGGTAACTATTATTGCAGAAGATAGCAATTTAAAACTGATTTCTGGCAAACGAACTCTAACATTGAAACCCGCTGATCTTGTTAACTATTCAGGAGTTAGGGCAAAAAGGGGAAATGGTTTACCAAGAGGTTTTCAACGTGTTGACCAGTTAATGAGTGTAGATTAAGTTATGGCGGACACTAAAAAACCTGCTAAACCAAGAAAAACTAAGCGGCCGGTAAAAACAGCAAAGAGAAAAACTAAAGCAAAACAAAAGCCTTCCTTTTTGAAAAAAATATGGCTTTTGATTAAAAAACCTATGCTTAAGTTTTGTGCCTTACTCGTTTTTGTCTTTGTTTGTTATCTGGGTTATCTGGATTACACGGTTAGAGAGCAATTTGAAGGTAAGCGCTGGGCGATTCCGGCACGTGTCTATGCCAGCCCGGTAGAACTCTATGCGGATTTAAAGATTAATGCTAAGCAATTAACCGGGCTATTAAAAAAGTTACACTATCGTTCAGACAATAAGCTTTCTTCACAAGCGAGTTTTCATAGAAACGCACAAACTATTAGCTTAAAAACACGTAAATTTGTATTTTGGGATAAAACCCAGGAAGTGCAATACATACGTATCACTTTTTCAGCTAATGAAGTTAGCTCTATTCGGGATGCCGTCTCTGGTAGGGAATTAGCTATTGTGCGCCTTGATCCGGTACAGATTGGTAGTTTTTATCCTGCTCATAAAGAGGATAGAGTCCTGGTTAAGTTTGAAAATGTGCCGAAAACGCTGGTGCAAGGTTTGTTAGCGACAGAAGATCGCGATTTTTATCAGCATATAGGCATTTCTTTTAAAGGAATTGCTCGTGCTATGTGGGTCAATTTACTTGCCGGGAAGCTAGTGCAGGGTGGTAGTACGATTACTCAGCAGCTAGTAAAGAACTTTTATTTAACACCTGAGCGTAGTTTAATTCGTAAAATCAATGAAGCTTTGATGGCTTTAATCCTGGAATTACGATTTAGTAAAAATGAGATTTTAGAAGCCTATCTGAATGAGGTTTATTTAGGCCAGGACGGTGCTCATGCGATACATGGATTTGGTCTGGCTAGTGAATTTTATTTTTCCAGACCTTTAAATAAACTCCCTCTGGATCAGGTGGCGGCTTTGATTGCGTTAGTACGCGGCCCTAGCTATTATGATTTACGTAGAAAGCCAGAACGCGCGTTAAAACGCCGAAACCTTGTTCTGGATGAAATGTTTGCTCATGGTGATATTAGTGAACAGCAACTGCGAAAGGCAAAGAAAAAAGCGATAAAGGTTGTTGCTTATGCTCATCGACCTGCCAATCGATACCCTTCTTTTATTGATTTAGTTAAACGGCAATTAACACAGGAATATGATGAGCAGGATTTAACTTCTGAAGGCTTAAATATTTTCACAACGCTAGATACTAAGGTGCAAGATGCTTTGGAATCGAGCATTAAACTGAAATTAGCGCAGATTGAAAAACGTAAGCAATCAAAAAAACTGGAAACAGCAGCTGTAGTCACACGTAAGGATACGGGGGAAATTGTAGCTTTAGCGGGTGGCAGAGATAGCCAGGGCGTGGGTTTTAATCGGGCATTGAATGCTGTTCGACCGATAGGTTCATTAATTAAACCGCTGGTCTATCTAACAGCTCTTGAGTACCCTGAAAAATATACTTTGATCACTCCGATTAGTGATAGAAAAATTAAAATCAAAGCGGAAAAAGGGAAAATATGGCAACCCAATAACTACGATCGTAAAGAGCATGGAGATGTAGCTTTACATACTGCTTTGGCACAATCTTATAACCTTGCCACAGTGCGGTTAGGAATGGATATTGGTGTCGGGCGTATTGCAAAAACATTACGTGAAACAGGAGTTAAAAGGCCGATTAACCTTTTTCCTTCTATGCTGTTAGGTTCTTTAACTCTGACACCTTTTGAAGTCACTCAAATGTATCAGACCTTGGCGGGCGATGGTTTTGCTATGCCATTACGCTCTATTAGTGCAGTGCTAGCTCAGGATGGTGCTTTGTTACAGCGTTACCCTTATGCACTTAGGCAGAAACTAGATCCTGGGGCAACCTATTTAACAAATACCTTGCTACAGGAAGTCATGCGTGAAGGAACCGGGCGTTCAGTCTATAATGTGTTGCCCAAGGAATTAGTCGTTGCTGGTAAAACAGGTACCACAAATGATTTAAAAGATAGCTGGTTTGCAGGCTATACCGGAGATTATTTAGCCGTATTCTGGGTAGGACGTGATGATAATAAATCTGCCGGAGTTACTGGTGCGAGTGGGTCATTAAAGCTGTGGACTGAATTAATGAAGAAAGTAGCTAAACAATCAGTCATTTTATCCAGACCTGACTCTGTGATTTCTGTATGGATTGATAAAGAATCGGGGCTAAAAGCTAATGAATTATGCCCGGATGTTGTTGCTTACCCATTTATAAAAGGCTCCGAGCCTAGTGAAAATGCATACTGTGTGGAAACACCAGTGAATAAGGTGAGAACCTGGTTTAACCAATTTTAAAGAGGAAACTATTAATGAGAAAAATAATAGCTTTATTGATGCTTTTATTGTCAGTCGTAGCGCATGCAGATTCAACTGCTGTGCAGAAATTAGAAGGGTTTATATCCCGGGCAAAAAATATACAAGCTAAATTTACCCAGGTTTCTCTGGATGAATTGGGCAAGGTAATGCAAACCAGTCAGGGAGATTTTTATTTACAGCAGCCAGGTAAGTTCCGCTGGAATTATAATAAGCCTTATGAGCAGCAAATAGTCTCTAAAGATGGCAAGGTGTGGTTTTACGATGCGGATCTTGAACAGCTTATTATCAAAAAAATAGACCAGTCGATTGGCGATACCCCCGCTTTATTATTAAGTGGTAGTGTTGATTTAAATGAGAAATATACCATTGTCAAACAACGACAAGAGGGTGACATTCTGTGGTTGAAATTAACGCCTAAAAATACCGACAGTAGTTTTAAATATATCTTAGTTGGATTAAAAGGCGATATGCTTTATGGCATGGAATTAAGTGATAACTTTGGCCAGCTCACACAAATTATTTTTTCTGATGTCACCATGCCAAAGTCATTAGCTCCTGACCTATTTGAATTTATTGTACCTGAAGGGACGGATGTATTTGAAGGGTGATTAAAAGATTTAATTAACCATGAAAGGCACGAAAACACAAAAAAAGATAAAAACTTAAGTATTAACAAACAATAGCTTGCATATGTAGGCTGGGTTAGCTTATCAAGCAAAGCGCGATAACGTAACCCAGTATTTTTCCATAAATCAACGTGTTGCCGGGTTACGTTTTTTCGCTACGCTAAAAAATCTAACCCAGCCTACATTCTTAACTTATTGTTTATTAGGCAGTTACACTCTTAAGTAAGCAGTATTATCTGCTGACTCTGTCTCGAATATAATCATAAGTCCTCACCTTCAATTTTTTAGCCGTTTGGCTAATAGTTATGATCGTATCTTTTATTTTAGTCCCGCTTTCTGACATAGTATTGTCAAAGGCAGACTAAAGATCCTGCTTCCAGGTTGCTCAAGTTATTTTATGCACATTCCTTAACTTGTGCTGTCTGGATACACCGGAACATATTCGACTAGCAGACAGTCCCAACGGGTCGGAAGTGTAGCGAGAATAATTCTCGCCGTCACTAAACACATCCTTTTGTGCTAAAGTTACTAGATTTACGACTATATCAGGGACGCAATAGCACCACATGTTTGAACAAGTATTCAAAAATATAGACGATATCCTGCACAAAGATGCAGGCTGTTCCAGCGAGCTGGATTACACCGAGCAAACCTCATGGATGCTATTCTTAAAATACCTGGATGATTTTGAGTATGAGAAATCACTGCAAACCGAGCTAGAAAATAGCGACTATCAGTACATCATTGATGCTCAGCACCGTTGGGATGTATGGGCGGCCCCTAAAGATACACAGGGCAATTTTGACCATAATAACGCCTTAACCGGTGATGACTTAATGGATTATGTCGATGGCGAGCTTTTCCCCCGCTGCCAGCCATGGAGAGCGAACGCGAGGGCTGGTAGTCCCCAGAAGGCGTAGGGCCGTTGTTTTGTCGGAATCGTAGCGCTAGCGTAGGTGGAGACAAAATAAAAGGCATTCCGAAAAACGCCGTCCAGTCATTTGAGGGAGTGTTACGAAGCCAGCACCGAGTTTACGATGGTAATGGCGAAGTGGCACGTACGCAGGACGTCTGGGGCGCCGAAGGCATTAGTGGTCGCGTTAAGTTTTTGCCGCTTGCTTGGGCTGGGATGCCCAAAACAAGCTTTCGCAAAAATATCCGTCACTAAACACATCCTTTTGTGCTAAAGTTACTAGATTTACGACTATCTCAGGGACGCAATAGCACCACATGTTTGAACAAGTATTCAAAAATATAGACGATATCCTGCACAAAGATGCAGGCTGTTCCAGCGAGCTGGATTACACCGAGCAAACCTCATGGATGCTATTCTTAAAATACCTGGATGATTTTGAGTATGAGAAATCACTACAAGCCGAGCTAGAAAATAGCGACTATCAGTACATCATTGATGCTCAGCACCGTTGGGGTGTATGGGCGGCCCCTAAAGATACACAGGGCAATTTTGACCATAATAACGCCTTAACCGGTGATGACTTAATGGATTATGTCGATGGCGAGCTTTTCCCCTACCTAAAAGCCTTTAAACAACGTGCCGATAACCCCAACACCATTGAATATAAAATGGTGAAATCTTTGGCGAGATTAAAAACAAAATTCAAAGTGGTTACTCCTTACGCGATGCACTAGAAAAAGTAGATGAACTGCGCTTTCGTTCGCAACAGGAAAAACATGAACTGTCGCATCTATATGAAAGCAAAATAAAGAATATGGGTAATGCCGGGCGCAATGGCGGTGAATATTACACGCCTCGGCCTCTGATTCGCGCCATGATAGACGTACTGCAACCGCAAATAGGCGAAACCATTTACGATGGCGCAGCGGGTTCTGCCGGCTTTTTATGCGAAGCCTATGATTACCTGCGTCAGCGAGAAGGTCTGTCCACCAGCGATTTAACCACGCTGCAAACCAGTACCTTTTACGCCAAAGAGAAAAATCACTCGCTTATGTGATTGCCATTATGAATATGATCCTGCATGGCATCGAAGCGCCCAATGTCTTGCACACCAATACCCTGGCAGAAAACCTGGCAGATATTCAACCTAGCCAGCAACACGATATTATTCTGGCAAACCCACCCTTTGGTGGCAAAGAACGTAAAGAAGTGCAGCAAAACTTCCCTATTAAAACCGGTGAAACTGCCTTTTTATTTTTTGCAGCACTTTCGCTGAAAATCAGGGAAACGTAGCCTAAGCGAAGTGATGATTTTTAGTCCGCGATAGCCGTAGGGCCGTTGTTTTGTCGGAGTCTGAGCGTTAGCGAAGGTGGAGACAAAATAAAAGGCCATCCGACACGGCGTCAAGTCATTTGGAGCCTATGTTCCGACCCCTTGTTGGGTCGGGACGAGGTGACGAGGACGAATCGGGGCCGCCGGAGGCATAAGTGGTCGCGTTAAGTTTTTGCTGCTTGCTTGGGCTGGGATGCCCAAAACAAGCTTTCGCAAAAATAGCGACTCCCCGC
>NZ_BDMN01000143.1 GCF_002189065.1 Bathymodiolus platifrons methanotrophic gill symbiont | reverse complement strand
TGTTTTGGGCATCCCAGCCCAAGCAAGCAGCAAAAACTTAACGCGACCACTTATGCCTCCGGCGGCCCCGATTCGTCCTCGTCACCTCGTCCCGACCCAACAAGGGGTCGGAACATAGGCTCCAAATGACTTGACGCCGTGTCGGATGGCCTTTTATTTTGTCTCCACCTTCGCTAACGCTCAGACTCCGACAAAATAACGGCCCTACGGCTATCGCGGACTAAAAATCATCACTTCGCTTAGGCTCCGTTTCCCTGATTTTCAGCGTTTGAGTTATAGCGAGGGCGTGCGTCAGGCGAAAGATTATGCCGAGCGTTTACAATGCCGAATCGCCTATGCCAGCAATGGTCATGATATTTATCAAATAAATTTACTTACCGGTGAAGAAGGGCTGGTTGATGATTATTTATCGCCACAGGGATTGTGGGCGCTAACTTTTAAGGCGCAGGATAAACAGCTGCCAGATTTCAATCGCATTTGGCGCGATCGTTTTTCTGCTATTCCCTTTGAATGCATCGGGGAGTCGCTATTTTTGCGAAAGCTTGTTTTGGGCATCCCAGCCCAAGCAAGCAGCAAAAACTTAACGCGACCACTTATGCCTCCGGCGGCCCCGATTCGTCCTCGTCACCTCGTCCCGACCCAACAAGGGGTCGGAACATAGGCTCCAAATGACTTGACGCCGTGTCGGATGGCCTTTTATTTTGTCTCCACCTTCGCTAACACTCAGACTCCGACAAAATAACGGCCCTACGGCTATCGCGGACTAAAAATCATCACTTCGCTTAGGCTCCGTTTCCCTGATTTTCAGCGAAGGCGACTGGGCACCGCGCTATTATCAGGAAAATGCCATTAATAATGCCCTGGAAGCGATTGCAGAAGGACAACAACGCATATTGCTAACACTTGCAACGGGTACGGGTAAAACCTGTATCGCGTTTCAAATTGCATGGAAGTTATTTTATAGCCGCTGGAGTTTAAGCGCACAAACAAATCCCGAAGAAGCGAAACGCCGCCCACGCATTTTGTTTTTGGCTGATCGCAATATTTTAGCCAATCAGGCATTTAATGATTTTGCTCCGTTTGGTGAAGATGCCATTGTGCGCATTGAACCCAGTGAGATTAAGAAAAAAGGCCGTGTGCCTAAAAATGCCAGTGAGTTCTTCACGATATTCCAAACCTTCATGTCCGGGGCTTCGACAGGCTCAGGCACCGATGCTGTTTCGACCCCTCCGGTCCCTGAGCCTGTCGAAGGGTGCTTTGGCGACTACCCTTAGGCGCGCCATGCTACCTCACGAAATTCCGGGACTCCTGTCGCCGTAATTCGTTCACCTACGCAGCGAATAGGAGATGCTCCAGCCGCCCTGCGTCCGCCACAGACTGAGCACAAAGCAGCTCAGTCATGGCTACCACAAATGGCTCTACGGCTATTCGGGATAAAATTTTAGCCTCCCTCGCGCGCTATCGCGCACTTCGGATTGGCAAATTTCCCTGCGCCTTCTGGAGACTATCATCCCGTCCGGGGCTGACAGCGAGAGTTGAAAGCAGTGGTGCGATAACAACCTTACCAAGACAGCAAAGGACAGC
>NZ_BDMN01000142.1 GCF_002189065.1 Bathymodiolus platifrons methanotrophic gill symbiont | reverse complement strand
AAGAATCGACGCTTACCTATAAACTAAACTTATAATAAATCTAGGATTAGAAACAAGATAACTGTTAGGCCTAAACCACAATAGATAACACCGTTAACACTGGCATAAGGTTTCATATTTCCAGCCACTGGTAGTTTCTTCACTGCACCTATATGTTTGATTGCTGGGTAAGCACCATTAAATTCAAGAACAATAATAAGCACTATGGCAATTAGAAACGCTAACAAACTAAAGCTATGGGGGTAGTGGGCTGAAGCTCCCATAAAAAATAGCATAGGAATAGAAAATAGCGTATTAGTTCTTGACGCTAAACCAGCAGTGGCTAATGCACCAGCTGCTTTAGGTAAAGCTTCACCACCATCAGCCACTTGTTTAACGGAAGCCATAACAATTTGTTGGTTCGGCCAAATGATTAACCAGACATTTACAAACATAAACAGCCCGAGTAATGCCCCAATATAAATATCCATCGACATGCCGCCGCCTCGGACAGCGAAAATACCTAAGCCTGTGATTAAAGTAAGCATCGCCCCCCAACGAAACCACCATAAAGCTTTCGGAACTAATTTCTGAATCGCATCAGACTTTGATGCAGCATCTGCTTCTTTAAAGTACTCAGTTTGAACAAAGTTGAAATAGTAAAGCAAACCTATCCAAGTAATGCCGGCCATGAAATGTCCCCACCTTAATAGCATTTCTATACCGAGTTTGGTTGTAATTAAATCCATAACAAAACCTCTTATTTATAATTATTATAAAGCCACATCTACAGAAAATGAGAATAAAGAGTATAGCCATAATCAATACTTATTTGTCAAATATTAACTACAAATTAACAAGGTACGAAATTCTGGTATGCTCTGTATGTATTGTTAACAATGAATTAGATGATTAATGCAGCAGATGAAATGTATTAATAAGGGGCGCTGAAATAAGGGTAGCATGGGCTCAATCCGATGAGGAAGTCTGGGGTTTTTAATAAAATTTTACAGGCGACAGGTATGTTGACATAGGGGGGCCTTTAACAATGCCAAGAATGATATTGGTATCCAATAAGCATTTAATTCCATTCATCACGCATTTTCCTTTGTATTTCTACTGGGTCACCTTTGAAAGTAGGGGAGTCCTTAAGTAATCCAATAAAATCATTGAGTGTTGCCGGTTCTGTTTCTTCTGTAATGTACTTACTGAGTAATTTTTCTATCGCTTAAAATCAGGGAAACGGAGCCTAAGCGGAGTGATGATTTTTAGTCCCTGGTAGGCGACAGGGCAATTCGCTGATC
>NZ_BDMN01000141.1 GCF_002189065.1 Bathymodiolus platifrons methanotrophic gill symbiont | reverse complement strand
CTGAAGTTTCCCAATAATTATTTATGGTAAAATTGAAACTATGCTACAACTATATGAAAAAAATAGTCTTTTCATTCGTTTCAAATGCTATTGCCTAAGGGGAATTAAGTAGGGGTTTGCTATAAACATGGCAAAACCACCTAAAATAAACCTCGATACACCAGCATTGTGTATTTCAGCTACTCAATAATTGGGAAACTTCAGTTATTTAAGAGCACCTCTCTTTTTTGATTTTCACTTTACAATACAGTAAGCTTTGCTCAGCAATCAAGAGCATCAACTCAGGATGATGTGATAACTAACATTTAATAATATGAGCAGATATACAAAAAAACAACAGACATCCCCTGAAACTCATGATGAGTCAGTAAAACTGGCCAAAGCGATTCAACGACCCGGACAAACAAAAGAACAGACTAAATTAATCGCTCAAGGTATTCAGAAGGGCATAGAACTGTATAAAAAGCAGCAAAAAGAAAGGTCGCGAGAGCTCAGTAAAAAACTTAAAAGAGTGACTGGAAAATTAAACCAGTTAGATGAAAGTACTGAACATGATCAGCAAGAGATGGAAATTATTTATCGCCAAAGTTATCTTGCCTGGATTTTATTATTACTCAGTTGGGGAGGCTTTGCTGCTTATTTTATACTGCCGCAGATTTGATCAGGGCTATTTAACTTGTTTCTGTAATATAAAGACAAGCTTTTTCTGTTGAAACATAGCGGACTAAAGTCCGCTCTACAAGTGTAAGTGCATACTCAGAATTAGTGATGTGCACGTCACGTGAGTTTCTTTTATCGCCTCTGAGTAGTGTATATTTATCTTGATTACCTTTCATGGACGCACCTTCAGAGGTAAGTACGATTAGTGTTCCTTCATCTTTAATACGCAATTTCCGTATACTTGAATCCTTACGTGCTGTTAGGGTAACAATGCCTGATTTGTCATCCCAGATATATTTTCCTTTCTCATAAAACTCTTTGGTTGAGGCCTGTGCATACTGGGTTACCAATAGATAATTCTGTTTATTTTTTTAACTGAAGTTTCCCAATTATTGAGTAGCTGAAATACACAATGCTGGTGTATCGAGGTTTATTTTAGGTGGTTTTGCCATGTTTATAGCAAACCCCTACTTAATTCCCCTTAGGCAATAGCATTTGAAACGAATGAAAAGACTACTTTTTTCATATAGTTGTAGCATAGTTTCAATTTTACCATAAATAATTATTGGGAAACTTCAGTTATTTACTCCCTCCCCTTTAAGTTTCCAGAATCCAACAGAAAATTGTCAGCAACACCCAGTATTAATGGAGTAATACTTCGAATCATTTGCTGCCCTTCTCACACACCATACAAAGCCTAAATAATGAATACATTATCTAACTCCTTAAGACAAAAACTGACGTTGATATTACTCGTTGTTCTGAGTGTTTCCTTTAATCCAGCCGTAGCTAAGTCCTCGGACATGAAAACCATGGCTGATGTTCAAAAAGCACGGGAAATAGCTCGGCTAGGCGTAGATCACTCAAAACATAAAAAGCCCATTGACAAAAGCCAGATATTTCGCGGTGTTTATTATGGTTATCTTCCGTGTCAACACTGTGCAGGCATTAAAATGACTCTGTCCTTAAAAACTGAAGTTTCCCAATAATTATTTATGGTAAAATTGAAACTATGCTACAACTATATGAAAAAAACAGTCTTTTCATTCGTTTCAAATGCTATTGCCTAAGGGGAATTAAGTAGGGGTTTGCTATAAACATGGCAAAACCACCTAAAATAAACCTCGATACACCAGCATTGTGTATTTCAGCTACTCAATAATTGGGAAACTTCAGTAAATAATACAATTCAACAAGTTTAAATTGAAATTTTTTGATTTTTTATAGCTGCTTAGTAAACGTCTCTTACATAGCGCTTATCTTTTTTCATTTGATTAACGTATTCTGTTGCTTGCTCTTCGGATAACTTGCCGTGTTTAGCAATAACATCATGCAGAGCTTTATCAACATCTTTAGCCATACGTAGTGCATCGCCACAGACAAAGAAATAACCACCTTGTTCTAGCAGGGAGAATAATTCCTCGCCTTTTTCACGCATACGATCCTGAACATAAATCTTTTCTTCCTGGTCACGCGAGAAGGCAAGGTCTAGTTTAGACAATACCTTACTTTTTTGCATGGCTTCAATTTCATCCTGGTAGATAAAGTCAGTTGTAGCATTACGATCACCAAAGAATAACCAGTTAATACCCTTAGCATTTCTGAATTCACGTTCTTGCAGAAAAGCACGGAAAGGGGCTATACCGGTCCCCGGGCCGACCATAATCATCGGTAGATCATTGTCTTCTGGAACACGGAAAACTTTGTTGGGGCTAAAGAAACAACGGACCGCTGTCTTATCATCTGCTAAGTCAGCTAGATAAGTCGAACAAACGCCTTTATGTTCACGATTATGACTGTTATAGCGTACGCTACTAATGGTTAAATGTACGGTTTCAGGATGGGCTTTGCCACTAGAAGAGATAGAGTAGGCTCTATGCTGGAGTGGTTTTAGCAAAGCCAGAAACTCAGCCGCTGAGAATTGCATTTCCGGGAATTGCAATAATAAGTCCAGCGTGTCACGTCCCCATAAATAGCTCGATAGTTTATCTTTATCACCTGAGCTTAAACTATTGTTTAACTCTTGACCACCTGAGCGTCTGGCGATTTCATCTAATAAATCTTTGCTCGGTAGTTTGATTTCAAAGTGCTCAGCTAGGGCCTGCGTCAGCGGCATTAACACGCCACTCACAGGTTCATCTTCGTCGCCGCGACAGCCTATTGCTTGAATAATGTCAGTCACTAATTCCGGGCAATTAACAGGGACTACATTCAGTGCATCACCTGCTTCATAGCTTAATTCGGAACCTGCTATAGATATTTCATAGTGACAGATTTCCTTGGATGAATCAGGGCTGCTCAATAAGCGATTAGCCACGAGTTTTCCAGGGAATGGATTTTTACGACCGTATTTTGCAGCGCTACTAGTACTCGTGCTGTCAATTGTTATAGCCGTTGCACCATCAGCCATGAGTGGAATAATATTGCTAATCCAGCTTTCAGCGGCATCATCAAAATCAACGTCACAATCGACACGCTCATAAAGACGCTTGGCACCCAGTTTTTCTAGACGTTGATCCCACTCTATACCTGCCTGGCAGTATAAATCATAACTGGTATCACCTAGAGCAAGTACAGAATACTTCATGTTTGCAAGCTCTATGCTATCGTCTGAACTAATGGTGTCCCATAAAAGTTGTGCGTTATCAGGCATTTCGCCTTCACCGTAGGTGCTGGTGATAATCAATAAGTATTCAAGCTTGGTAAAGCTATCAGCCTCGATTTCATCCATGCCTAAAATGCTGGGGTTTAAACCGTGTGCTTTTGCAACTTGAGCGGCATCATGGGCAACTGACTCAGAATTACCGGTTTGTGAACCGTATAAAATAGTAATAGCGCGAGCATTTGCTGCATCGCCAGAACCTGCACTTTGTAATATGTGGGAGTGCATTCCTGCAAAAAAACCACCTAACCAGGCCTGTTGTGCCTCATTGAAAGGTATATTTTGAGAATTATTCGCTGTTTTCATGGGACTACTCTAAAAAAGGGTCTCGTGTAACTATTGTTTATTCGTTCCTTCATGCATGGAGCGAGAGAGGAAAATATTGTACTGCGCAGAATGAATTTCACTACTAAGGTTCTACCCATTCTGCGGGTACCGCGTCTATCAGGCGGCCTCTTTTGTTTTAATCATATCCTGAATAACTGTTTGACTATTTAATGCTGCCAAATATTCATCGACACTTGGGATGTCAATTAGTGCCTGGGTATTAACGGCAGCCTGTTCAATGATCCAGTTAGTCGAACCAATAGAGTAAATATTTTGTACATCACGCATGGTCAATGCACGCTTGTAGTCATTTAAACGCTTATTTGCCAACAAAGTAGCTAACTGGGTATCATCATAATTAGCATAGGCTTCGCGAGTTTCTTTAACTAAAACATCCTGCAGTTTTCTGGCTTTGGTTGTGATCAACCGCTGCGCAACAACTTCTGTTTGCTGTGCGCTTTGTACTTGTGAGGCAGCAATTTGCGTCGCCTTATTAAGCACGGCAAAACTATTAATCATCTTAAATGCAAGTGGACTATCTGTAGCACCATAATCAGGTGTCTGGCCATCAAATAACACTGAATTGTTAGCATAGGCCTCTTGTACCTGAATAATTTGCTGTTGCGCCTGATAAACGGCTAACTCTTCAATAATTACTTTGCGGTCAACTGTTTTGGCAATAAATTCCGCTGTCTGAGTTTTATATAACCATAGTGGAATGGCAAATTTAAAATACTGACGTTCATTAGCCCAGTTATTTAGTAGCTTTTGTGCGACACTTGATTCAGCATAATCAGCATGTTGCTCTAGCATTGCTAGAATAAATTGCTCATGTGCCCGTGCTGTCTCACTATCTTCACTCAGGCTTCTGATTTCAACTGAAGAGGCATCATATAAGTGTTGTAACTTATCTTCGGGATCATACTGATAGGCATTACCACCAGACATACCGTTACAGAAGCCTTTACCAAATGTACCTATGTTGAGTACTGCGCCGTTAGTCATATATTCACAAGCGAAATCACCGACACCTTCAACTACAGCCATTGCACCTGAATTACGCACAGCAAATCGGTCTCCCGCTTCACCATTAATAAAGGTTTTACCGCCTGTAGCGCCAAACAATGTAAAGTTACCGACTAACACATTTTCTCCGGGAACTTTATGCCCACCGCCCGGTGATTTAACGATAATGGTACCGCCGCAAGATGATTTACCCACACCATCGTTACAGGTGCCGGTATGCTCCATACGCATTCCATCATTATTAAATGCACCATAGCTTTGTCCTGCAGAGCCGTGGGTACGTACAATTAGGGAGTCTGGTGCTAAATAACGACGTTTGTGCTGATTAGTATAAATTTTAGAGTGATCGGCACAAGCGTCGGCACTTAGCTCATAAGATAATAGGCGTTCTATATCAATCGCAGTCTGTCCACCTACCGTTTTATGACGGTTGTTAAGTTTAAATTCAGAACCTTCAACAATAACTTGCTGCTGCTGAGCATTGACGAAGTTTGTTGTGAACTGCTCAAAAATTTTATCATCAATGGAAAAATCTGCTTCCAGGTAAATCGGGTTATCGATATGAATGACATCGACATAATTTAATAGCTTAGCAAAGTCCATTTGACCAATCATGCATTCATGATCCATTAAATGTAACAGGTCAGTTTGACCGCGAATTTCAGCTAGACTCTGGTAACCAAGCGAGGCAAGAATCTCACGTACCTCATGTGCCAGATTCATAAAATACTGGGCTAAAACGCGTGGATCGCCTTTAAACTCTTCATGAATCGTCGTTAAACCTGCCGGACAACGAATATTACAGTTTTTTGCCATAACACAGCGTAGCATCATGAGTGCCGTTGTACCGAACTCAAAAGAATCACCACCGAGTATTGCCGATTTGACGACATCAGAGCCATTCTGGTGCGCAGCGCTACAACGCAATATCACTTTATCACGCAAGCCATTAGCTGAAAGTGCCTGATGTACTTCAGAGATACCAATTTCAGGTGAACGCCCAGTATTTTTCAGGCTAGTTACCGCAGCAGCACCTGTACCGCCTGTATTACCTGCGACGTTGATTACATCGGCACCGGCTTTAGCGACACCAACGGCTATGGTACCGATTCCTTCAGAAGACACTAGTTTAACAACTACTCTGACACGTGCGGCTTTGGCATCGTGAATAAGCTGGCCTAAATCTTCAATAGAATAAGTGTCATGATGCGGAGGAGGGCTGATTAATTCAACCTGTGGGGTTCCACCCCGTGCTGCAGCAATCTCGACAGAGACTTTAGCGGCGGGTAGCTGTCCACCCTCGCCAGGTTTTGCACCCTGAGCAATTTTAATCTCAATTTCTTCGATATTTAAGTCAGCCAGGTAGCCTGCCCAGGCACCAAAACGACCTGAGGCAAACTGTTTGATTTTGCTGGATTTTAAGGTATTAAAGCGACTGGAATGCTCACCACCTTCGCCAGAGTTACTCATGGCGCCGGCAATATTAGTTCCTTGTGCAACCGCCTCATGTGCTTCAGCTAACAAAGCACCGTGACTCATTGCCCCTGTGGCTAAAACAGCGGTTATTTCATGTGCAGGCTGTACATCATTCAGATTAATGGCTGCGCGAGTATTGATGATATTTTTTAGATATTTCGCTGCAACACTGCTGGCATCATTTGTTACTATTTTTATCACAGCACCTGATGTGCTGATAGTCAGCGCATAATTAGCAAAACGTGATTTAAAATGGGTGGCCAGGTTTTCTAAGCGCTGATTAGAGGAATCATTACTTAAACTAAGCTCAAAATGATTATCCAGCTGATTGACGTTCAGACCGCGAATACTGTAATTAATATTACCGTGTAGGTTTTGTTTACCCAGAATGGCGTCAAATTCAGCAGTTTCTTTAGCGCGTGAAATATCAGCTGGATAGCTCATCACATCACGTAAAGCTGCTGGGCGGCTGTCACGTTCCTGCATCAGAGTTTTGCTGAAATTACGGTACGCAGGAGTAACGCCAAAGCTATCAATTTGTTCCGGTGTGCGTTTTTCATAACCGAAATCGAAATAGGCAGTATCGCTGACGGCGGGTGACTTATCCTGATCAATATAAAGGATATCTTCATCCGTCATATTGATATATTCACGCACGGAAGTATTACCAAAAGTGTGCCCGGCACCTTCATTACGCTCTTTAAATAAGCCTAGGAAAGGGATGTCACTTTCTGCATTAACAGACAGGGATTTTTCATGCCATTCAGTTGCACTAGCAGCAATATCAGCAAAACGAACACCGCCAACAGAAGAGTTAATGTTGGGAAAATAGCGTTCTAATATTGGCTCATCGGTATCGATATAATTTGATTCAAAGAATTCTCCACCGATATAGCTTTCTGCTGTACATAAACCAAATTTACCCATGATTTTCATCAGCGATTTTTCGACAGCTTTTTGATAACTATTTAGTGCAGCTTTTTGTTTATCCTGGCCATATTGTGAGATAACCCGGTTATGCACACTTAAAGGACAAATGGCTGATGCACCAAAGCCTAATATCGTTGCAATATCATGAGCACTGACCGCCTGACCTGTTTCATAAACAAGGGATGAATTAAAGCGTAAACCTTCTTTAACCAGGTGCTGATTGGCTGCAGAAATAAGTAGCAGAGCAGGGATGGCGGCATGCTCTTTACTGATGTTCTTATCAGTAAGAATAATGATGCCAGTATTGTTCTTTGCTGCCTGGCCAATTTCATTACAAACATCGGTTAACGCCTGAATAAGATTTTTACCATTCTGTTCTGCATCTTCAGTATCAGGTGTGTACAGAGCATCTATTGTTACTACGCTAACTGTAGTTTGCTGGCGAATTTGTGCTAGCTGTGTACGTTGTAAAATGGGTGAATTGATGACGAGTTGCTTAGTATCGCTCTCAGAAAAATTAGGTTTCGCTCCCAGAGCAACGCGTAAGGTCATGCCATCGCTTTCACGCAATGAATCTAGTGGCGGATTAGTTACCTGAGCAAAGCGTTGACTAAAATAACGAGACATACCGCCCTCAGCACCAGACAGTGCGTTTGGTGCAATGCCGTAACCCATAGCAGATATTTTTTCCAGCCCAGTGCTTAACATTGGATCTAACAGGAATTTGAAGCTTTCCTGGTTTAACGAATAGGCTGTATGTTGTTGGTCAATATTAAATTCGTGCTGATTATCCAGATTAGTTATTGAAATTTCTTTCAGGTCGTTAAGGTGTATCGCACGTGATTTTAATAAAGCGTGATAATCAGTTTCTTTAGCTAGACGCTCCATGACTTGATGGCTATCGTAGGCTTTGCCTGTGCTATGGTCAAAATACAGCATGCCACCAGCCTCAATGCGCCCGCGCTTTAATACATCATTTGACGCAAAATCGATTTGACCGGCTTCGGACATTACGGCCAGATAATCGGTTGTTTCAACAGAACGTAGCGGGCGTAAGCCAAGGCGGTCAAGACGTGCACCGACTCTAATGCCATCATTAAAGATCAGAGCAGCAGGGCCATCATTTTTTTCTTCGTATAGGCTGAAGTATTCCAGCATAGCTCTGACATCAGCTGGAAGTGTTGTGTCATTTTCCCAGGCTGGTGGCATCATCGCTAAAATAGCTGTGACGATGTCTAGTTTGTCTTCATGAATACGACGGGATAATGTCTGGTCTAAACGACTGGAATCCGATTGACCGATAGGGAAAACCAGGTTTTTACCATGCTGTCGAGCAATCGCTTGTTCACTTAAACGATTTTTCTTATCCGTGTTTAATTCACCATTATGTGCCATATAACGGAATGGCTGGGCCATCATCGTTGCCGGGGCAGTGTTGGTTGAAAAGCGAGTATGGAAAAACAGGGTATTAATTTCGTGGTCTTCGTCGTATAAATCTGTAAAGTAAGGAATCACTTCAAAAGAATTTAAGCGGCCTTTATAAACCTGAGTACGTGAACTCATAGACAGTGGATAAAAACCGGCTAGCTCATGGCGCGTAAAGCCTTCTTCTTCGATAGAGAGTAGGGCATCCTGTATATAGCGCTCGAATTCTTCGTGACTGGCATCCTTTAGGGAAGTCTCTGGGCGACCAAAAATAACCTGTTTAATAGGTAGCTGTGCTTTAATGGATGCTTCGTTAAGTACGCTATTATCCACAGGAATATCACGCCATTTAATAACAGGCAAAGCAAATTCTTTTAAATGCTTTTCTACTAATTCCCGCGCTGCAGAGTCGAAATGACTATGATCTTCTGGAAAGAAAAAGTTAGCGACACCGAACCGGCCTAATTCAAGGTCTTGCTGTTCAGTTACTTTGCGGAAAAATTTCAGCGACAGATCAATGTTAACACCGGCGCCATCACCAATTCCTTCAGCACTCATGCCGCCGCGATGCGGAATGGTACACAATGCTTCGTGCGATTTTTGCAGCAAATCATGTGTCTGTTTGCTTTGTTTATGAGTAATAAAGCCTACGCCACAGCTATCCTGTGAAGAGTCGGCGTTATATAACATTTGATCGTTTTTATTTATTGGGGAATTTTTAGTCATTCGTCCAGTCCTAGCAGCATGATATATGGTTTTAACTCTGCAATTTTGTTGATAGGTATTTGTATAAACAGTAAAAGTTGCGCTTGTTTAGTCGCTTAGGAGCGTACACGGAATAAATCAGGCACCTAGTGCAGGATTTTTATTCATATTCAAGGTATAGGGACAGCTACGAACTGTTTCTTCAATGCAGAAGACAGATAACAATGTCTTCAGTTGCCGAGGTGTGTTCCGCATGTTCCCGGATTATTACTGGGGGTGATTATCCCTGCAATGTTTATCAAAGTGACCTAATAAAACCATTTGTTAGTAAAGATTTCTGTTAGTGAAACTTTTCAATATTAACATGAAAATTTCATATTGTCATTTACCCGATAAGGTGAAACGATGAAAAATGAATTTTCCATAAGTAAGGTAAGATTATGAAATACTTTGACTTCATTTTACGGGGTGCAGACAGCATATCACCTCGCGAAATATAAAAGGAAAAAGTCCTATGTTTTTTGCGCTGGTAAACCATTACAATTCTGTTATTTGAAAAACTCTATAACTATAAGAACAGATGAATTTCAGAATCGTACATTATGGCGTTATGTTGTTTTGCATAACTACCACGGCACAGGCTGAAGAGCAACAGATAGAAGAACAGACAGAAGTGGAGCAGCCTATAGAACTGGAGGCACTCAGCATCGTCAATGCGACACCTTTTGGTGCGGGCATTGAGATGGATAAAGTGATTACTAATGTGCAGGTTATGACAGCTGAGGATATGGCCAAGTCACAAAGTATTTCGATTGCTGATTATATGAATCAGTATATGGGCAGTGTCTCGGTTAATGATGCCCAAAATAACCCTATGCAGCCTGATATTCAGTATCGTGGATTTACCATTTCGCCATTAATGGGGTTGCCGCAAGGTTTATCTGTCTATACTAATGGTATACGCTTTAATGAGCCTTTTGGTGACTCGGTACATTGGGATCTAATTCCTAAAGGGGCGATTGATAGCATGAGTTTGCAAGGAGGCTCTAATCCTGCTTATGGTTTAAATAGTCTCGGCGGTGCGATTGCGATTAAAACTAAAACGGGTTTTACAGCACCTGAGCATAGCCTGACTCTAAGTGGTGGCTCCTGGGCCAGGCATAATGAGGAGCTAACCAGTGGCTGGAATAATGACAAGTTCGCCTATTTTCTAGATTTGCAGTATTTTCATGAGGATGGCTGGCGTGACCATTCTGAAAGTGGGGTGTTTAATGGCCTGGGTACTTTAAGCTGGCGAACAGATGATGGACAATTAAATTTAACGCTAGCAGGTGCTAATAGTAGCTTAATCGGCAATGGTGCGATTCCGGTTGAGCTAGAAGCAATAGACCGGAAGGCTGTTTTTACTCATCCGGACAAAACCAGTAACCATTTTTTCTTGTCTGCTTTAGATGGAAATTTATGGCTGAATGATGCGACTGAGTTGGCAGGTAATATGTATTATCGTAGCAATCGTATTGATTCACTCAATGGCGATGGCAGTGAGTTTGAAGAATGTGAAAATATGCCGGTTTTTTTGTGTGAGGAGGGGGAAGATGAAATTGTTGAGGACGTCTATGGTAACCCTGTGCAGGCAACAGATGAAGTTGAAGGCGGAACACTAAATACCTCAGAAACAGATCAGTGGTCATTTGGTCTGGCATTTCAATCTGCTTTTAATCAAAGTCTTTGGGGTCATGATAATCAGTTTGTTATTGGTACTAGTTATGATCTGAGTCAGATTGCTTACAGTGCAGATACTGAATTGGGTTCCCTGACAGATGAGCGGGGAGTGAATGGCTCTGGCATTCTGGTTGATGAATCTCGTGTTCGCCTGGACACCACGAATCATTCATTTGGCTTGTTTTTTACTGAAGTGTTTAATGTCACTGACAAGTTAGCGGTCAATGTTGTCGGGCGCTATAACCATGTGGAAATTGATATGCAGGATGGGTACGGTACCAGTTTGACTGGAAAGCATAAATTTGACCGGTTTAATCCAGCTGCAGGGCTAACTTATGCTTTTATGCCAGAACTAAATTTTTACGGGGGGTATAGTGAGTCTTCCCGGGTGCCAACACCGATGGAGTTAAGTTGCGCTGACCCTGATGACCCTTGTAAATTACCAAATGCTTTTATTGCTGATCCGCCACTAGATCAGGTAGTGGCAAAGTCGTGGGAAGTCGGTTTTAGAGGTAATTTTTCTAATATTCTGGAGGGGCGGGTTAAATGGAATCTTGGCTACTTTAATACGGTTAATCATGATGATATTATTTTTCAAAGTGCGGGTACGGCTAATAGTGCTGGCTATTTTGATAATGTCGGACGTACTCAAAGGCAGGGTGTCGAGCTAGGGCTTAGCAGTTCATTTTTTGATCGCTGGCGTATGGCGTTGAACTATTCTTATATTAACGCTGTTTTCCTGACGGCTTATACGGCGCATAGTCCCAGTAACCCTCATGAAGACGAAAGTGGTGATATTCAGGTAGAAAGTGGTAGTCATATACCGGGTATACCTCAGCATATTGTAAAATTTTCTTCTGATGTAGATATAGTAGCAAGCTGGACTTTTGGTTTTAATGTTTTATTTAATGCTGAACAGTTCTTGCGTGGTGATGAAGCTAACTTAGATACGCCGCTGGGTTCTTTTGCAGTAGTTAATTTAAAGACAGAGTATCGCTTTAATAAACACTGTACAATTTTTGGTCGCCTGGATAATCTGTTTAATAATAAATACAATAACTTTGGTATGTACGGAGAAACTGGTGATGTGCTGGAAGGGATAGGCGTTGCTGATAAGGATACCCGATTTGTTGGAGTAAGTGCACCAAGGGCTGGCTGGGTCGGGGTTAAATTGAGTCTATAGCTAGGTCTTGTTGGAGTAATAGTAACAGGCAGACATAAAAAAACCCGCATAAGCGGGTTTTTAGTATAGTAAGGCTTTATTATTTTTATTTTTAAATGCAATCTATTCCATTTTAAACTTATTTATTATTTTTATTTGTTAAGTTTATCTTACCTCGATTTCCCTATTTTTCTTTACTTAAATCCCTCAAGTGGGACAAAGTATATATCAATAATTTATTGAGTGTCTATCAAAAAAAATGATATTTTAAGTGGAAATGGTTTCGTGTCGAAAACATTTTTAAAAAACAAAGGTTTAAATTTTTTGGGGTATCTATTTTATAGGGGTTGACTGGCATTAGCTGCCTGTCTGAGCTACAGTAAGGAGCGAGAATTCAATAATACCCGAAACTAAGTGTAGCCCGTATGGAGCTTGCGGAATACGGGAACGTGAGTATGTTGCTTCTACTTAAACCTTAGATTTTATGTTGTCATCCCCGCATGCTGATAGCGGGGATCCATGCTCAAGATAGATTCCTGCTAAAACATGCAGGATGACGAGATGTTTCAGGTGGCTATCTATTTTTTATCGTTATAGAGTTTGATTAAAGTAGCAGGGTCATGCTCTAAAAAACCATGACTACCATGTAGTTGCATTAGCTGTGCAGCAAGAGTGCTGACATCGGTGTGGCAGTTGACTGGGTGCTGGCTAAATCAGTAGCCATGTTAAGATCTTTTAATAGCGTTTTTACACGCCACTTTACCGGGGTGAAATTACTATTTGCCATTTCAGGGGCAATAATTTGCAAGGGTTTGGAGTCGGCAAAACCACCCGCGAGAGCATCGGCTATTTTACTGGAATCTACTCCTGATTTTTCTGCTAATGCAATCATTTCAGCAATTACCAGCACATTGCAGCTAACAATCATTTGGTTGCAGACCTTGGTTACCTGGCCGCTGCCCACGGCCCCCATATGAGTTAGTTGACTATACAGTGGCTTTAATACATCACGAGCAATTTGTACGGACTTTTCACTACCACCTGCCATAATGGCAAGGGAACCATTTGTCGCGCCAGCAACACCGCCAGAGACAGGAGCATCTACCCAGTCCATGGTGCAGTTATCTTGCAATAGTTGCGCTAGTTCTCGAGTTTTTTCCGGGTGTGTGCTGGAGAGATCAATCAATAACTTATCTTTACTGCCATGCACTAAAATATGTTCATTAACAATTTTTTCTACGATAGCTGTGTCGGCAAGACAGAGCAGGATAATATCTGATTTAGCCATTAAATCAGCGATGCTTGTACAGTGAACGGCTCCTGCAGTGATAACAGCCCCCCCAGTTTTTCAGTACTTCGATTCCAGATATTAACAGTATATCCAGCAGCCAGTAAACGAAGTGTCATTGGCTGTCCCATAAGACCAATACCGATAAACCCTAAAGACTTATTCATGATAAATACTTAATGTAATTGAAAGAGAGGTTTTATGTAAATGGGCTATTGTTCGCTCTAGTACCGATTAACATTACATGGGCAGGTCGAGTTAGCTTTTTGAGTATAGCGAAAAAACGTAACCCGACATTTCAACTTAGGTGATATTCTTTGATAGAAATCACCTTAAGCCTAATCTTGAGTTTTTAGTTTTACGGCTGTGCCATAAGCTAGCATTTCAGAAGCATTGGCCATAATGGCACTAGTAGTAAAGCGCACATTAATAATAGCATCCGCATCGCGTTTTTTTGCCTCATCAACCATTCTTTCAATGGCAACATCTCTGGCATCAGCAAGCATTTCAGTGTAGCCGGAAATCTCACCACCGATAATACCTTTTAAGCCAGCCATAAGGTCACGGCCTACATGTTTTGATTGCACGACATTACCCGCAACAATGCCAAGGTTTTCGCTAATTGTTTTGCCGGGGATGTCGGGAGTAGTTGAAAATTGCATGTGATGTTCCTTTGTTGAATGTAAAAAATATCCGGGTTATGTAGAGTGCTCAGTTATATTTAAACTAAAACATCAGTATGTTACAAAACCCGTCATTCCCGAAGTTTTTTATCGGGAATCTATACTAAACGAGATTCCTGCTAAAAGCTTGCAGGAATGACAGAGAATGGCTGAGAGTAGTGGGTAATCAAAAAGAATTAACCACGAAAGGCACGAATGACACGAAAGTTTTTTAGGCTTTTGCAGTTTTTTCGTGTATTTAGTGTGTTTCGCGGTTTGTTTTCTATTGATTTATTGTGCTTTTTCCTCTTTTGACTCTGATAGTTCAGGCACAAACAGGGCAGGGTCTACTTTGGTTTTGTTTAGATAAACATTCCAGTGTAAATGTGGGCCAGTCACTCTACCTGTTTCGCCAACTTCACCTAGTTTGGTACCTTGCTCGACTATCTGTCCCGCTTTTACAGTTATTTTAGACATATGGAAGTAACCTGTGACTAGGCCCTGTCCATGATCTAAAAATACAGTATTACCATTGTAATAATAACTCCCCGTATTAATGACAAGACCCGGGGCTGGTGCGCTAATAGTGGTTCCAGTAGGTGCGGCTATATCAAGGCCACTATGTGGGTTTTTAGGCTGATTATTAAAAAAGCGCTTGAGACCGAATGGGCTACTTAACCGTCCTATAACCGGCAAACTAAATAATAACTCTTCAACGGGTTGTTCAGTCCAGGTGTTCAGTGCCTTGTTAATAGCAGGTCGTTCGCTGCCGATACGTTTAAGATCATCAGGGTTAGGGTTGACCATGCGCTTGTTTTTGATGGTAATATATTGCGCAGGGTAGTCTTTGTCAACAATTTCAAAATTATACTCAGTCGTAGTGTTGTCAGATTTTACCAATATGCTGTGTACACCAGCTTTGCTTTTAAGCGGGATGCCAATGACTGCGATCCAGTTACGGTTATTTTCAATAATTAAGACACGTTTATCCTGAAAAAAGACTTCAGGTGCCGGTGTTTCTATTGACCCTAGTTCAATGTTAACAATACCACCAGGAACTGCCAGCTGTCGGGGGAATGTGTTACTCAGTGCAATGTGTGGCAGTAACAATAATATTAGTAATATTTTATTCATGGTCGATTTCCTGTATCTGACTTGTAATAGTGCCTGTTGCCAGGCGTGTTTTAATGTTTTGCCCGACGCTTAGATGTTGCGTTGTAGTAATTAGCCTGTGTTGCTCATCAGTGGTAAAAGTATAACCACGATGCAGTGTCGCAAGAGGGCTGACGATATTTAGTGTTTGACTTAGATAAGATAATTTTTGCTGGCTTTCATGCAACTTAGTCTTAATGTTAGTGTCAAGCCGTTCGTTTAGAGATTTGAATTCACTTTTAAGGCGCTGGACAGTATGTGCCGGATTAAATTGCCATAGCTGTGCATGTTGTGCTGTAAGCTTTGCATACGCCTGATTAAGTCGGTTTTGTATATTATTGCTCAGACGTAACTCTAATTCATCGAGTCGTAGTGACTTGATTTGTAATTGTTTACCCGGATGTTGCTGGTGCAGATTTTTAGCTAACCAGTCTAAGTGTTGAGTCGTCTGTTGTATTTTATTTCTTATTAACTGGTTTAAGCGTTGCTCATAAGCTTGAAACTGTCCTAACCATTGATTTCCATCCGGAGTGCTATGTTCTGCTGCGGCTGTAGGGGTGGCGGCACGTAGATCGGCAACATAATCAGCAATGGTGGTATCTGTTTCATGACCTATGCCACTAATAATGGGAATACGGCTTTTGTAAATAGCATTAGCAACCATTTCTTCATTAAATGCCCATAAGTCTTCCAGTGAACCGCCGCCACGAGCCAGAATCAGGACATCACATTCTTTACGTTGATTGGCCGTTATGATCGCTTGATTAATTTCATATTTAGCCTCGTCACCTTGAACCATAACAGGGTAAATAATAACCGGAATACTCGGGAAGCGGCGGGCAAGTACGGATAAAATATCACGTATAGCGGCACCCGATGCAGAGGTGATAATGCCTATGCTTCTGGGGATTAGTGGTAATTGTTTTTTGTGTTCAGGAGAAAATAGACCTTTAGCATCAAGCTTGGCTTTAAGTTGCTCAAAGGCTCGGCGTAGTGCGCCATCTCCTATTTCCTGCATCTGGTTAACAATTAATTGATAATCTCCCCGTGCTTCATACAGGCTAACATTTGCACTTGCCTGAATTTGCAGGCCATTTTCAGGCACAAACTTAAGTTTCTGAGCCTGACTTCTAAATAAGGCGCAGCGTACTTGAGCACGATCATCTTTTAATGAAAAATACAGATGCCCGGATGCCGGGCGGCTTAAGTTAGAAATCTCACCAATAACCTGTATGGAAAAAAAGTTTTGTTCCAGCAGCGATTTAACATTGCGGTTTAATTGAGAGACACTATAAGTTATAGTCTTGGAGCTAGTAAAAGAATCCATTTTATTTATTATTAGACAGGGTGGTAAAAAGATTCTTTGAGCGAAGTATTGATGTTATTGCAGGGTGACTATTCATAGCCTTTCTGTTAGCTTCCCCACCATTCAGGAAGGGAGGTAGAGGCAGGTCGGATAAAGTTCTGAATGCTTGCATTATGGGTATGATGGAAACCTGAATCAGGTAAATAAATAATTAAACAAATCACGCAGTATTGTAAAATATTCTTCAATATCTGTATATAGTTCAGCACGGCTGAGGCCGGCCAGTTTCCTTTATCCTGAAAAAAATGACACACTCTATGTTGCCTGGTTTTTTTAGTAATACTTAAATTATTGAGACAGACACAGCACATAACAAACGCAATAAACTCGGACGTTTTGTCGTGGTTATTGCAGGTGTTAGCATTTTTTAACAAATATATGGGTAAATAGCCATATATTTGTTATTATGATTTATGAGTAAATCAAACTTTGAATGGGATGAAGCAAAAAATATTGAAAACCGACGAAAGCATGGTGTTTCCTTTAACGAGGCTCAATTTGCATTTATGGATGAAAAGCGTGTAATTGCTAAAGGTTTGGCGCATAGTCAAAAGGAAGAGCGTTATTATTGTTTCGGTCTAAATCAAGATAAAACAGGCATTCTTACTGTTCGTTTTACTTATCGTACTGGATGTATCCGAATTTTTGGTGCTGGTTATTGGCGAAAAGGAAAAAAACTTATGAGCAAACAAATTCTATATAGTGATGAACCCATTGGTGAGTTTAAATTAGTAACAGATTTTTTACCCTCACCTTCAGAGTTAGCGTTAAAAAACAAAAATACCAAAATTACTATTTCTCTTAGTTCTGAGAGTCTTTCTTATTTTAAAGATGTTGCTGAGAAACATCACATGCAGTACCAAAAAATAATTAGGCAGTTACTTGATGAGTATGTGGAAAATCAAAAGAAAATGTCAAAAAAATCTAGCTGATCGTTAGCTGCGAAGGTTTTTTTCCAAAGGTCATTTTTTCTTAAAGTTCAGGGCTTTATCAGAGTTCATTGAACTCTGCCAACGGTCGCGGATAGGGACTTACTATTGTTATACTGAAGTTTCCCAATAATTATTTATGGTAAAATTGAAACTATGCT
>NZ_BDMN01000140.1 GCF_002189065.1 Bathymodiolus platifrons methanotrophic gill symbiont | reverse complement strand
ACCTCAAACGAAACACAGGATATATCACGCTTGGAACGAGTCATGATACCAGTGAATTTGCCTGTGATAGCTTATTTCAATGGTGGGTAAACGAGGGTATTATTCATTATCCTAAAGCAAAATCATTGTTGATCCTTTGCGATGGTGGAGGGAGTAACAGCTCACGGCACTACATTTTTAAAGAAGATTTACAAAAGACTGCGAATGCACTTGGATTGGAAATTAGGATTGCCCACTATCCTCCTTATACCTCCAAGTATAATCCCATTGAACATCGTTTTTTTCCTCATGTGACTCGTGCTTGTGAAGGTGTTGTATTTGACTCGGTTGAAACAGTTAAAACATTGATTTCTAGAACATCAACGTCAAAAGGACTAACAACAATTGTTCACATACTCGACAAAATATACGAGACAGGACGAAAATATGCCGCTGACTTCAAAGAAATAATGCCGATTGTATTTGATACACATTTACCAAAATGGAATTACCGTGCAATTCCTCAAGAATAATTAATATCGGGAAGTTGTTTCGTGCTTATTCCTAAGGTTCCCGGGTCGAAAGATAGTAAGGCACTCATTAACGACGGAGTTGTTAGCGGAGACCTCACTATCGGCGATATTGATACCTTTGTATTTGAAGCAAGTGCGGGCGATGCAGTTCACATCCGTGCAGCCTATACCAGTGGGTCACAAAGGATTGAAGCCTGGTTATATAGCCCGGACGGTACGCTGATCAGGTATTACCCATATAATGATACGGCAGAGTTTGACTGTTATGTATCCTCAAGTAATTGCCAGATAAACCAGACCGGTATCCACAGGCTTGTGGTAGCAGATTATGGGAGTGATGATACAGGTAACTATGAGATCAGTTTTTCTGGCTCTCTTCAGAGCTCCGTTACACCATCACCTAAACCTGATAAACCAGTTATACCACCACCTGAAATTGATAAAAGTAAGGCTATTCGTCTCTTATCCGAGACAAGCTATTCATCTGACCATAGTGAAAATCATGATAATGACTGGGTAAATACTTTTGAGGATTCAGGTGATTCCGATTTAATCACCCATGCACTTTACCCATTTCAACGCGATGGTGAGGAATATAATAGTGGCAATGCGCCTGGTTATTCATGGAGCCTGACACAATCGAACATATTGGATGAGTTTAATTCCAACAACAGTGATACCGAAGATACTACCCGCATACCCTTGATACTTATTCATGGTTGGCAAGCCAACTGTAGAAAACCCTATTTATTCAAGATAGACTATCTTGATACATGTAAGGACGGATCTGATAGTGATGCTTTCCCTAACCGGGATCCAGATAACTTAGCTAACGGAAGAGATAATAACGATTATAATGCAGAAGAATACTGGGATACTTTCTTGCGTTATTTTGCCGCTACGGATGCTCTAAAACAGCGCTATAAACTCTACCTTTATCAATACCCCACCTACAAACACGTGACCTTTAATGCCAGAATGCTGGCGCGGATGCTTCCCGAAATTGATTATTTGAAAAACTGGCTCGAATCACCTGGCAAGAAAATCACTTTTCTGACCCATAGCATGGGCGGTCTTGTTGCCCGTTCCTTGCTGGAAGAGCATGATGGCGCACAAGTTCTGAAGGATAATGAATGGAAGCCTTTATTAAATACAAGTGATGGTAGTCCTCCTGGGGCGAGAGTGGTTGAGAAATTAATCACACTGGATACACCTCACCATGGCTCGCCAGCACCGATACCCGCCTGGATTGATACTGACACATTTGATAATGATGTTGCTTTTGATGGAGGAAAGGATCTTTTTAGTCCCGGTGCTATGGATCTTTGGTGGGATGGTTATGATAAAGCCTTTACCACTGAAATAGTTCAAAAAGACTTGAATGATAATGAAGCCAAAGATTATAACGTTGCGGATCAAGATAACTCTTTTAGAACTAAGGGTCTTGCAGCCTTTGATAACCTTTATCGTATCAAGAAGCCAGAATTTTCAGATAGCTTTTTAGTAAGTTTTGGAAAGTTAGATATCGTAAAAACTGGCATTTTCTA
>NZ_BDMN01000139.1 GCF_002189065.1 Bathymodiolus platifrons methanotrophic gill symbiont | reverse complement strand
GGTAACTAGTTAACTGAAGTTTCCCAATTATTGAGTAGCTGAAATACACAATGCTGGTGTATCGAGGTTTATTTTAGGTGGTTTTGCCATGTTTATAGCAAACCCCTACTTAATTCCCCTTAGGCAATAGCATTTGAAACGAATGAAAAGACTATTTTTTTCATATAGTTGTAGCATAGTTTCAATTTTACCATAAATAATTATTGGGAAACTTCAGTATAGAAGGATGGCCGAGTAAAAATGAGGTTGCACTGTTTGGGGTTTTCCTCGCAGACGAAAATAAAAATATTTTACGTACCGAAAGGAATGGTTACAAAATACGTTTTTTACGTGACTATCATCATGACCGGATGTTAAATGGGGCTTATTATACTGACGCTCCAAAGCACCGGTTGATAAAATCTCCTTTTATTTGCGATGATAATGGATTGCTAGAAGACTTAAAATTGAATAATAGTTTTTACACGGGCTTCCGTTCTGGTGAGAATAGGCAAGCTTATGTTCAAGAGGCAACAGGAGAAAACTATCCTTTTAAGCTCTTTTCTGTGAATTGTAAAAATACTGATAAAGATTCTCAGTGGTTAAGTACGTTGGATTATGACCCCCTGTTTTTACTAATCAAACAGGATCTTTTGGGTAATGATGAATACCGTATAAATACACTTTTTAATCGGCTCGAAAATCAGTATTCACCTCTTCTTCCAAAAGGCCCTGTATCCCAAGTATTATTAGGATATTACGCTAGATGGTATTCGCCCACTCAAAATGCCATAGGTGTTAAAGATGGAGTATTATTTGGTTATGGACCAGCTGTCGGATGGGAAATAACTAATTTAGGTCCAGCTGAGGAATGGCTTAATAAAGAAGGCCTTTAAGGGGGGGGCTCGGAAAGGGCGTAATTCTCTGTTATGCGTAGGTTGAATAAGCGATAGCGTAATCCGATAAGATATTGTACGATGTTTTGTATCACGGCGGGCGCTATGACGAAATGCGCTGTGCTTTTCCATCCTACGATGTGCCGTGTGGCTTATAATCATTGAATATAAAACTTAAATGGGGCAAGGAATGGCGCACGAAAAAGCAATTGAATATTATAGCTATACCGATTACCTTCACTGGGAGGGTAAATGGGAATTAATAGCGGGCATCCCTATGGCAATGTCTCCATCCTCAGTCATCAATCATCAGGCGATTGCTGGAAAAATATTAAATGAGCTGATGAATTCAATTGGAGATTGTGAAAAGTGTCTGGTATTAGGTGAAGAAGACTGGAAAATTGGCAATGATACCGTATTAAAACCTGATGTTGTTTTGATCTGTGATGAGCCGAATGATCAATACATCACAAAAGCACCCGAAATTATTGTAGAAGTTGTCAATCAATCTTCGGCCAAACGAGATGAAGTATTCAAATTTTCAATCTACGAAAGTGAGAAAGTCCCATACTATATAATCGTGTATCCAGGTGACTGTAAGGCAAAGCTTTATCGACTAGAAAATGGTAAATATTCCAAACAAGGAGACTTCTTTAAAGAAATCTATACATTCGAAGACACGACATGCAAGGCAAAAATAAATTTTGATAATGTGTTTAGACTATTTAGAAAGCGAGCATAAATAAGTTTATAAGGCGGGTAAATCGTTAGTTTGCCTGGTTCGAATAAGTGCCGCGTAATCTTGCAAGGATATCGGATGATAATTAATAAATAAAGGCTATGTACTCATTAAGTGTTGGAGACCACCTAAGTCATTGTTTTTACGTGAGTCATAGTAATAGTTAAATGCCAGTAATCATTGGCCTTTAAGTCTTACCAACAGCTAATGCAGACATAGCCTAAATAAATGTAAGAAAATACAGGAGATAGAGTTATTATGCCTTATGTATCAATGTTCTTCGGTATTATTATAAGAATGTTTCATAATGAATATAATCCCCCACCTTTTCATGCTGAATATCAAGGGCAAAGAGGACTCTTTAATTTTTTAATGGGGAAATGCTAAAAGGAAATATAAAGTCAAAAACGGCTAGAAAATTAATTAAACAGTGGGCTAATTTACATTCAGAAGAATTGAGGAGTAACTGGGATAAGGCCGTTCAGGGTAAACAGATTGATAAAATTGAACCACTCAATTAATTGGGGGCAGTATGGAGTATCTACCAGTAGTTATTGATGCAGAATATGTGACTGATTATAAAATCAAAGTGACTTTTGATAATGGTGAAAAAAGAATAGCAGATTGCTTCAAATGGCTGAATGGAGAAGTATTTGAGCCATTAAAAGATAAAGTTTATTTTAAAAAATTTTTTGTTGATGGTTGGTCAATATCCTGGCCAAATGGAGCAGATATTTCACCAGAAGCGCTTTATGAAGAAAGTCAGCCTTATAACCTGGACTGAGCGATAGCGTATCCGACACAGCACAATGCTTTGAATCATGGCGGAGCTATAATGTTATGGGCTGCGCTTTTCCATCATTTTCTGCAAGTTGTTTTTTAGTTTATAGCTTTTAACAGCTGACTTAGTTTTTTCCAGTCAAAATATTTTCCAGGGTCAGTTTTACGTTGTGGAGCAATATCACTGTGACCGGTGATATTATTCAGGCTTAGTTTAGGGTATGTCTGCATTAAGCACTGTATTAAAGAGGCAAGTTGTACGTATTGAATCTCGGAATACGGGCTGCAATCTGTCCCCTCTAGCTCTATACCTATGGAAAAGTCGTTACATTTTTCGCGTCCTTTATATTCAGATTTACCTGCGTGCCAGGCGCGCTTATTGAAAGGTACGTACTGCGTAATCAAACCGTTACGGTCAATAACAATATGACTGGATACGTGTAACTGGCAAATTTCAGAAAAACCGGGGTGGGCCAGAGCATCAAGTTGATTGGTAAATAATTGCTCAATAAAAGGTGTACCGAACTGACCTTCGGGTAGGCTAATGCAGTGAATGACAATTAATGAAATATCATGCTTATCTCCTCGATGATCACAGTTTGGTGAAGGTGTTTTTTGTGCTGATGTTAACCAGTGATTATTGATTATCATTGATAATGATGGCTTTAAGAGAAAAATTCTGTGTATTTAAAATATTCTATTACTATCCGCATTATTATATGGAATAATGCTTGTTCATTACTCTATGTAGTGATAGATAATAGCCACAGATGAATGAAAAGTGTGTGGTTTGTTCGGTATTATAATAAAAAAATATTAATAGAAGGGGAAATGTGTGTTGGAAATTGGGGTAATTTTAGTAATTATTATTGCTGCGTGGTTTTATCTGCGCAAGAATGGAGCCGCTGAAGTTTCATCGGTAGAGTCTGAAGAAAAGACACCAGCAACAGCTGTAACGCGAGAGCCGGTCAAGAAAAAAGTGAGTGCAAGCCAGCCGGTTGCCGTTATTCCAGAAGACTCCGCATTAAAAAGGCATTATTTGCAAAACCTGGCTGGCATAAAGGCTAGTCTGGAAACGCCGTTCCCTGAAGATTCAGCCCTACGCCGTCATTACCTACAGAATATAGCAACACAACAAAGTGAAGACAATTCGTGTGATGAAGCTCCGGCAGTTGTAACTGAGGATGCAGTGACTGAAGTCATTTTAAGCAAAAAAATAAGTACTCCCGAAGATGTAGTGTTAAGGCGTCATTATATTCAGCAGCTTGTTGCAAAAACTGAAGCAACGATGCCGCCTCGCCCGACAGATTCAACTTTAAAGCGTCATTATGATACCCAGTTAATGAGTTCAGTACTTAGTCAGTTACAAAAACAAGAATCGAAATAATATTTTTTAAATAAGGGGGCGTTGTGCAAATCATGCGCTGCGTACCTTTGTTTACTTTGTATTAGCATAATTTTTCCTGATTACCCATAACTCTCAGCTATACGTCGTCATTCCTGCATGCTGTTAGCAGGAATCTCTTAGGTTAAGCATAGATTCCCGATAAAGCTTGTGCCCACGCTTGACTGGGTAGACTTCGGGAATGACGTGATTTTTAACTTACGGATGCTTAAAGCTTTATTCTACTATGGCTGAGAGTTGTACGTAATCAGGTGATTTTTTAACTGTTTGTTGATCGCTAAAGCTCCTTTGCACACTAGATGACCTATCCAAACCCTATTAATGTTCAGGCATTTCTTGATGAAGATATTGGCAGTGGAGATATTACTGCCTTAATTATTGATGAAGCCAGAGTAGCTACGGCTAAAGTGATTACTCGTGAAGCTATGGTCTGCTGTGGGCAAGACTGGTTTAATGCGGTTTTTAAGGCATTAAATGCTGATATACAGGTAGAGTGGCACGTTCATGAAGGACAATGGCTGGAAGCAAACACCCTGCTTTGTACACTAAAGGGTAATGCTCGATCTTTATTGACAGGTGAGCGCACTGCACTGAATTTATTGCAAACTCTCTCGGCAATCTCTACACAAGCCCGTATTTATGCAAATAGGGTTGCAGGAACAGGTTGTAAAGTTCTAGATACTCGCAAAACCATACCAGGCTTACGTGATGCTCAAAAGTATGCGGTTGCTTGCGGGGGCTGCCATAATCACCGTGTTGGTTTGTATGATGGCATTTTAATTAAAGAAAATCATATTATTGCTGCCGGATCTATTGCGCAGGCAGTCGCCCAGGCCAGAAAAATGAGTAATATATTACTCGAGGTCGAAGTCGAATCAATGTCTGAGCTAGACCAGGCACTAGCAGCTCAGCCAGACAGAATTATGCTGGATAATTTTTCTGTTTCCCAGTTACAGGTTGCTGTAAAAAAGGTTGCAGGCCGATGCGCTCTGGAAGCTTCAGGTAATATTCTATTAAGTAATATCAGGGAAATTGCTGAAACCGGGGTAGATTATATTTCTATTGGTGCATTAACAAAAAACGTGCAAGCGGTGGATTTATCCATGCGCATTGATTTGGAGGATGAATAATGGAAGAGATAGATGTGTAGCATTGAAGAGCGTAATAAGTTTACGCCGTAAGGGGTTTTTTGTTGGTGAAGGAAAGCCGGTTGAAGTAGATGTTAAGTGATAACTAGACAACGAACATGGTCAAAAAGAAGGTATTCATTCCAGATGTCGAGTTGTTTATACGCGTAGAGTAGCACAAGAAAAATGTCAGATAGGTTTGTGTTTTATCAAATTTTTCGATGATGGGTATGATAAATTTCTGACTTTTATTGAACATGCGCTGAAACAATATCTTATATAAAATATTCGTTGACAGTGCATTAATGCAAGTGAAGTAGGGTTTGTAAATAATAAAATTAAAATCTTAATGACCGCACCTTGATAATTCAGTAAAATCATCCTAATAATTCGATTACTATTCGAATAACGCTGTTAAAGAGCGTATTAATTCTATAACGGGAAGGGTCGCAAGGTTCTTCCCGTTTTGTACATTTAAGGTGGCTACATTGAACAAACCCGCATTATTAATGTTGGAAGATGGAACAGTATTTAAAGGTGTGTCGATTGGCGCGGATGGCTGTTCAGCCGGTGAAGTAGTGTTTAATACATCTTTAACCGGATATCAGGAAATCCTTAGTGATCCCTCTTATGCGAAACAGATCATAACCTTAACATATCCACATATAGGCAATGTTGGAACGAATAATGAGGATAATGAATCGGCGGCTGTGTTTGCCAGCGGCCTGGTTATTCGTGATTTGCCAATGCTTGCCAGTAACTTTCGTTCTGAGAAAGGGTTATCTGACTATTTACAGGATAATAATGTAGTTGCTATCGCAGGTATTGATACCCGTCAATTAACACGCTTATTACGCGATAAAGGTGCGCAGCGTGGATGTATTATGGCGGGTGAAAGCGTTGATGAGGCGCTAGCAAAAAAAGCGATAGATGCATTTTCAGGTTTAAAGGGAATGGATTTAGCAAAGCAGGTTACGGTTAAAGAATCTTATCAGTGGACGGAAAATACCTGGGATTTACAACAAGGCTATACTCAGGTTGAAAGTTTCACTAAACATGTGGTTGTATATGATTTTGGTGTTAAACGTAATATCTTACGTTTATTAGCTAACCGTGGCTGTCGGGTAACCGTTGTTCCTGCAATGACTTCCGCGGCAGATGTTTTGGCAATGAATCCAGATGGTGTTTTTCTATCTAATGGTCCAGGTGATCCAGAACCTTGTGTGTATGCTATTGAAGCAATACAGGAAATTTTAGAGAAAAAAATACCGGTGTTTGGTATCTGCTTAGGACATCAGTTATTAGCTTTGGCCTGCGGTGCTAAAACAGAAAAAATGAAATTTGGCCATCACGGTGCCAATCATCCGGTACAAGAAAAAGCGACAGGTCGGGTAATGATTAGTAGTCAGAATCATGGTTTTGCGGTAGATGAAAAAACATTGCCTGATAATTTAACGGCGACCTATCACTCTTTATTCGATGGCAGCTTGCAAGGCATTGCGCGTACTGATATTCCGGCAATGAGCTTTCAGGGGCACCCTGAAGCAAGCCCAGGCCCGCATGATGTCGAGTCATTATTTGATGACTTTATTGAAATGATGAACAACGCTAACTAATAAGAGACACAACGACGATGCCAAAAAGAACCGACATAAAATCCATCTTATTATTAGGCGCGGGCCCTATTGTGATTGGTCAAGCCTGTGAGTTTGATTATTCAGGTACGCAGGCTTGTAAAGCTTTACGGGAAGAAGGTTACCGAATTATTCTGGTTAACTCTAATCCGGCAACGATTATGACCGACCCGGAGATGGCCGATGCGATTTATATTGAGCCGATCGATTGGCAAACAGTTGAAAAGATTATAGAAAAAGAAAAGCCTGATGCAGTATTGCCGACGATGGGTGGGCAGACAGCATTAAATTGTGCTTTGGACCTAGATAAACATGGCGTATTAGAAAAATATGGCGTGGAAATGATTGGTGCAACTAAAGAAGCCATTAATATGGCGGAAGATAGAGATTTATTTAACCAGGCAATGGGCAGACTTGGCTTTGAAGTGGCTCGATCTAAAACAGCACATACTATGGAAGAGGCTTTTGTTGCGCAGGCAGACGTCGGTTACCCAACTGTTATTCGCCCCTCGTTTACCATGGGTGGTAGTGGCGGTGGTATTGCCTATAATAAAGAAGAATTTATTGAAATCTGTGAGCGTGGTTTATATTTATCGCCAACCAATGAGCTGTTAGTCGAAGAATCAGTCTTAGGCTGGAAAGAATATGAAATGGAAGTGGTACGTGATAGTAAAGATAATTGTATTATTATCTGCTCCATTGAAAACTTTGACCCAATGGGGGTGCATACAGGGGATTCCATTACCGTTGCGCCTGCACAGACTTTAACTGATAAAGAATACCAGATTTTACGTAATGTTTCTTTAGCAGTGCTACGTGAAATTGGTGTTGATACTGGTGGCTCTAATGTACAGGTAGCTATTAATCCGGCTGATGGGCGGATGGTGGTTATTGAAATGAATCCACGAGTGTCACGTTCTTCCGCTTTAGCCTCTAAAGCAACGGGCTTTCCTATTGCTAAAGTAGCAGCTAAGCTAGCTGTCGGGTTTACGCTGGATGAATTAAAAAATGAGATTACAGGTGGTGCAACTCCTGCTTCATTTGAGCCAACGATAGATTATGTAGTCACTAAAGTACCGCGTTTCACTTTTGAAAAATTCCCACAGGCGGACGATAGATTAACCACACAGATGAAATCAGTCGGTGAGGTAATGGCTATTGGGCGTACTTTTCAAGAATCTTTACAGAAAACCTTGCGAGGTCTGGAAATTGGTGTTGATGGTCTAGATGAAATTGTTGATTTATCCCAATCTGATGCAGAAGATATTATGCAACGGGAAATGCGTCATCCAGGACCTGAGCGTCTATGGTATGTTGCCGATGCATTTCGCAGTGGCATGTCATTTGATGATGTGCATGAGGCGAGCAAAATTGATCCATGGTTTTTAGCGCAAGTTGAAGATTTAGTCTTAACGGAAAAGTCTTTAATGAGTAAAACCCTGGCAACCATAAACGGTGAACAGTTATTCCGCTTAAAACAAAAAGGTTTTTCTGATGCGCGTTTAGCAAAGTTACTGGAGACTAAAGAGTCAGATATTCGCAAGACCAGGCATAAATTAGATATACGCCCTGTCTATAAACGTATAGACTCCTGTGCCGCTGAGTTCTCTTCTGATACTGCCTACTTATATTCGACTTATGAGCAGGAATGTGAAGCACGAGTTTCTGATAAAGAGAAGATTATTATTTTAGGTGGTGGGCCGAATCGTATCGGACAAGGTATCGAGTTTGACTATTGTTGTGTACATGCTGCCTTAGCTCTGCGTGAAGAAGGTTATGAGACGATTATGGTGAACTGTAATCCTGAAACAGTATCTACTGATTTCGATACTTCTGATCGTTTGTACTTTGAATCTTTAACTCTGGAAGATGTGCTGGAAATTATTCAACTGGAAAAACCTAAAGGCGTTATTGTGCAATATGGAGGACAAACTCCGTTGAAATTAGCGCGTGCATTAGAAGAGGCTGGCGCACCTATTATAGGAACTTCACCTGATGCTATTGATCTGGCAGAGGATAGGGAGCGTTTTCAGAAATTAATAAATAAATTAAACCTGAAACAACCTCCTAATGGAGTAGCTTCATCTTTAGAGCAAGCGTTGAGTGTTGCAAAAGAGTTAGGTTTTCCTTTGGTCGTACGTCCTTCCTATGTATTAGGTGGGCGTGGTATGGAAATCGTTTATAACGAAGACGCTTTGCAGCGCTATATGAAAGAAGCGATTAGTGTTTCCAATGATTCGCCGGTGCTTCTGGACCGTTTTCTCGACGATGCAATTGAAATGGATGTAGACGCGATTTATGATGGGGAAACCTTATTAATTGGGGGCTTAATGCAGCATGTTGAGCAAGCAGGAGTGCATTCTGGTGATTCAGCTTGTTCGATTCCTCCTTACGATTTAGCGGAACATTTACAAGATGAATTAAGAGTTCAAGTGGCACAAATGGCCGAAGCGCTGGGGGTAAGAGGATTGATGAATACCCAGTTTGCAATTCAAGGTGAAACTATTTACGTCTTAGAAGTAAATCCAAGAGCGTCACGGACAGCACCTTTTGTTTCTAAGGCCACTGGCTATCCTTTAGCAAAAATTGCTGCGCTGTGTATGGCAGGAAAGTCATTAAAAGAGCAGGGTATTACAGAAGAACGTATTCCAGAATATTTTTCAGTCAAAGAAGCTGTTTTTCCTTTTGTTAAGTTTCCTGGCGTGGATCCATTGTTAGGCCCTGAAATGAAGTCCACTGGGGAAGTGATGGGGGTAGGGAAAACCTTTGGTGAAGCCTTTGCAAAATCACAACGGGCATCTGGTGTGGATTTGAGCCACAGTGGTAAAGTGCTGATTAGTATTCGTGAAGCAGATAAACCTAAAGTGGTTGAAATAGCGCAAATGCTAATTGCAAAGAGCTATGAAATTGTTGCAACACGAGGAACTGCAAAAGTACTTGAGGATGCTGGAATCGATTGTGAAGTGGTTTGTAAAGTAAATGAAGGCCGTCCTAATACAGTTGATATGATTAAAAATGATCAGGTACAACTAATTATTAATACCACTGAGGGTGTTAAAGCGGTAGCAGATTCATTTACTATGCGTAGAGAAGCATTGCAGCACCATGTGACATATTACACAACCATGGCAGGTGCAAAAGCAGCTTGTTACGCATTGGGTGAACTTGATGCGGGTGATGTTAATTGTTTGCAGGATTTACATTAGGGTTTATTAATCGAGAAAACGGAAGGGCTGGCTTATGTCAGCCTTTGTTGTTTTTATTTGCTGATTAAAGATGTGCTTTTTTAGGCTGTGGTCTGAGCTCGTTCTTAATGCATTGATAGATAGCCTAATTTTACTGGTATGGCAATGCCCGCTTTAAATGAGGCGTTGTTTTTTAATTGATTAAATATAAGATTTGAAAGTCTGGAGTTTTTAGATGGATAAGATACCTCTTACTGTTGCGGGAGCAGATAAGTTACATGCTGAGTTGGAAGAGTTGAAAACCGTAACTCGACCACGTATTGTCGAAGCGATTGCAACGGCGAGAGCGCATGGTGATTTAAAAGAAAATGCAGAATATCATGCGGCGCGCGAGCAGCAAAGCTTTAGTGAAGGGCGTATTAATGAAATTGAAGCGAAATTGTCTAATGCGCAAGTTATAGATGTCAGAACAATAGATGCTAAAGGTAAAGTTATTTTTGGTGCGACAGTTGAAATTGAAGATTTAGAATCTGAGAAAAAAGTGACCTATCAGATTGTTGGTGAAGATGAAGCAGATATTAAAGCAGGCCGTATCTCAGTGAAATCACCTATTGCCAGAGCGTTGATTGGTAAAGAAGAAGAAGATGTCGTTACCGTTAAAACGCCAGGTGGCGACGTGGATTATGAAATTTTATCTATTCAATATATTTAACACTACAAACTAGTTATTAGGGGTAGGGTGTTGCTTTAGTTCGCTTTTTCCTGGTTTTATAATAGCGGGATCAAACAACGCCCTACAAGTAGAGATTCTAACGAGTGCCGTCTCTTCTTCGGGTATGTGGTGCTTGTTTCTTCTTTGTTTGTTCCGGTTTTTTACGATAAATAACAATAATTTGCCCAATACTCTGGATAGGTTCAGCCTTGGTTTCTGTGCAAATTTGTTGTTGAATCTGTTTACGTTGCTCTCTTTCTGCACGAATTTTAATTTTAATCAGTTCATGGGTATCAAGTGCTAACTCAATTTCCTTAAGCACTGCTTCTGTTAAGCCGGCTTGGCCTATCATAATCACGGGGTTTAGCTCGTGAGCTAGAGTTTTCAATTGTTTTAGTTGTTCAGAATTCACTCAGTATTTCCTTAATGAAAGATAATTAATACAATTTTACACTAAATATATGGCGCGAAGTAAAAGTAGTAATCAATGGATGCAAGAGCATCTAAATGATGAGTACGTTAAAAAGGCAAAAGAACTAGGTTATAGATCCCGGGCGACTTTTAAACTGATTGAAATCATTGAAAAAGATAAGCTAGTACGCACCGGGATGAATGTTGTTGATCTTGGGGCAGCGCCTGGTGGCTGGTCTGAATATGTGCGTGGCATAGTAGGTAAAAAACAAAAGGTTATTGCTCTGGATATTCTGGATATAGAGCCCATTGAAGGTGTAGATTTTATTCAGGGTGATTTTAGGGAAGACAAGGTTTTTGAGCAACTTAATGAAATTCTGGATGGCG
The DNA here is from genome assembly GCF_002189065.1 of Bathymodiolus platifrons methanotrophic gill symbiont. Classification (GTDB taxonomy): domain Bacteria; phylum Pseudomonadota; class Gammaproteobacteria; order Methylococcales; family Methylomonadaceae; genus Methyloprofundus. Next base: position 12,888 of record NZ_BDMN01000139.1, on the reverse strand, counting down.
CTCCTATTGATGTGGTTTTGTCCGATATGGCACCTAATTTAAGCGGTAATAAAGCTATAGATCAGCCGAGTGCCATGTATTTATGCGAGCTGGCACTTGAGACTGCAGTTGCTGTTTTAGTTGATGGCGGCACCTTCCTGGTTAAGGTTTTTCAAGGAACAGGCTTTGATGAATATAAAAAACAGGTCGCTAGTTCATTTGATAAGGTTCTGATTAGAAAACCAAAGTCATCCAGAGCGCGTAGTAATGAAGTTTATATTTTGGCTAAGGGCTTTAAAAAGCAATAACTGCCCTTATTGTAGTAAATTACTGGTTTATTTTTGCTAAACCATAATGAATAGTGATAAATCGAGGGATATAACCCTGATATAATCACTTGCAAACGATTTTTTGATTAGGGTTATTCAGGTCAGGGGCGAAAAAATTGAACGATATGTTTAAAAATGTACTTTTGTGGGTTGTCATTGCCGTTGTTTTGATGTCCGTATTTAATAATTTTGGTTCCCGGACAGGGCAAAATAATGCAGCACTTTCCTATTCGCAATTTATTGATGCTGTAAAATCAGGGCAAGTCCAGAATGTTATTTTAGATGATGAAAATGGCATAAAAGGTCAGTTGCAAAGTGGTGAGAGATTTACTTCCTATGCGCCTAATGATCCTCATCTGATTGATGATTTATTAGCGAGTGGCGTAGAGATTAAAGCTCAGGCAGCTACTGAAGAATCCATGTTGATGCAGATATTTATCTCATGGTTCCCCATGCTTTTGTTGATTGGAGTCTGGGTGTTTTTTATGCGTCAGATGCAAGGCGGTGCCGGTGGTAAAGGTGGGCCGATGAGCTTTGGTAAAAGTAAAGCCAGGATGCTTGAGGAAGATCAGATTAAAGTAACATTTGCCGATGTCGCAGGTTGTGATGAAGCAAAAGAAGAAGTCGAAGAAATGGTGGATTTTCTTAAAGATCCAGCAAAATATCAAAAACTGGGCGGTAAAATACCGCGTGGTGCATTGATGGTCGGCCCTCCGGGTACAGGTAAAACGCTATTAGCTAGAGCCATTGCAGGTGAGGCCAAAGTACCATTTTTCACTATTTCTGGTTCCGATTTTGTGGAAATGTTTGTCGGTGTCGGTGCATCACGCGTACGAGATATGTTTGAGCAGGCTAAACGCCATTCACCATGTATTATCTTTATTGATGAGATTGATGCGGTAGGTCGTCAGCGTGGTGCAGGTTTAGGGGGTGGTAATGATGAGCGAGAACAAACCTTGAATCAGCTATTAGTTGAAATGGATGGTTTTGAAGGCAATGAAGGCGTGATTGTTATTGCGGCAACCAATAGACCTGATGTATTAGATGCTGCGTTATTACGCCCTGGACGTTTTGATCGCCAGGTAACGGTCAGTTTACCAGATGTAAAAGGGCGTGAAAGAATTCTGGGTGTGCATATGGCTAAAGTTCCTGCTGCAGATGATGTGCAAATCAAATATATTGCGCAAGGAACGCCGGGGTTCTCTGGAGCTGATTTAGCGAACCTGGTTAACGAGGCCGCTTTATATGCTGCTAGAATGGATAAACGCATGGTCAGTATGTTTGATCTTGAAAAGGCTAAGGATAAGCTTATTATGGGCGCGGAGAAACGCTCGATGGTAATGGATCCAAAAGAAAAGAAGATGACTGCCTATCATGAAGCAGGGCATGCTATTGTTGGTAAAATAGTACCTGAACATGACCCGGTTTATAAAGTGAGCATCATGCCGCGAGGTCGTGCACTAGGGGTTACTATGTTCTTGCCAGAAAAAGATCAGTACAGTGCCAGTAAATGTAAATTAGATAGCATGATTTCCAGTCTATATGGTGGGCGTATTGCCGAGGCCCAGATTTTTGGCGGGGAGCAAGTTTCTACCGGCGCTTCAAACGATATAGAACGTGCTACTGAGTTAGCAAGAAACATGGTTACTAAATGGGGGTTCTCTCAACGTCTAGGTCCTTTAGCCTATAGTGAGGAAGAAGGTGAAGTATTTTTAGGCCGCTCAGTCACTCAACATAAGAGTGTTGCGGATGAGACCTCGCATACGATTGATGAAGAGATCCGCTCTATTATTGATAAAAACTATGAGCGTGCAGAAAAAATCTTAAAAGATAATGAAGACATACTACATACTATGTCTGATGCTTTAATGAAGTACGAAACCATAGACAAAGACCAAATCGAAGACCTGATGGCTCGCCGGCCAGTAAGGGAACCACAGGGATGGGATGATACTGAGCCGCCTAATCAAGGAGTTAAGGTAGAAGATGCTGTTGAAGCTAAAGAAACAGAAACGCCTAAAGCTAATGCGGCCGAACAAAATTAAAGATACTTAAGAGTATCATCACGTGAAATATAAAAAAGGGAGAAGTTTAAAGCTTCTCCTTTTTTTGTTATGGATAAACAGGATATAGATAGATGAATAAGAAATATTTTGGAACGGATGGTATTCGTGGCACAGTTGGTAAACAGCCGATAACACCTGATTTTTTTCTAAAATTAGGCTGGGCAACGGGAAGGGTATTTGCCGAAGCGGGGCAGGGATTCGTATTAGTTGGTAAGGATACCCGGATTTCTGGATATATGTTTGAGTCAGCATTAGAAGCGGGTCTTTCAGCAGCAGGTGTTAATACCCAATTACTAGGCCCAATGCCGACGCCTGGTATTGCTTATCTGACACGGACACTGCGAGCGCAGGCAGGTATTGTCATTAGCGCTTCGCATAACCCTTATTATGATAATGGCATTAAGTTCTTTTCCACAGAAGGGACAAAATTAGCTGATAAGTTAGAGCATAAAATTGAATATTATCTCGATCAACCCATGACAACGGTAGCCTCTGATAAGTTGGGTAAAGCAAAGCGGCTGCCGGATGCATCAGGGCGATATATTGAGTTTTGTAAAGCAAGTATTCCTGCAAGTATTGATTTTAATGGACTTAGAATTGTTGTTGATTGTGCAAATGGATCGACATACCACATTGCACCACATGTATTTAGCGAAGTAGGTGCGGAAGTTATTGAAGTAGCCGTGTCTCCTGATGGTTTAAATATTAATGAAAATTGCGGAGCAACCAAGCCGGAGCTGCTACAGGAAGCGGTTATAGAGTATCGAGCTGATTTAGGTATTGCACTGGATGGTGATGGAGACCGCTTGATTATGGTCGACCATAAAGGCGAAGTTGTGGATGGCGATGAATTAATTTTCATCATCGCTAAAGCAAGTCAATCCGCAGGTACATTAAAAGGCCCGGTGGTTGGTACTTTAATGAGTAATTTAGGCATGGAGCATGCTTTAAAAAGCCTAAATATAGATCTACTTCGTGCTAATGTTGGGGATCGTTATGTGATGGAACTAATGAAGCAGCATAATAGTATTTTAGGCGGCGAAGGTTCCGGGCATATTATTTGTCTGGATAGAACCACGACTGGGGATGGTATAGTTGCGGCGTTACAGGTATTGGCTGAAATTCATAAAACCGGAAAGTCACTTTATGAGCTCAAGTCCGAGATGAGTAAATACCCACAAGTATTGCTTAATGTAAAAGTAAGTAAAAAAGTGGATCTTGCCAGTAATGAAGCAATTCAAAAATCAGTTAAAACGGCCGAGAAAGCATTAGGAGATCAAGGGCGAGTATTACTGAGAGCATCTGGAACAGAGTCGTTGATAAGAGTAATGGTTGAAGGTGCGGATGAAGTGAAAGTAAGAAAATATGCGCATTCCCTGGTAGACGACGTTAAGAATGCAATCACTGCTTGAAATGCTTGGTCATAATAGCTATCATAAGCGGTTTATTTAATTCTGGAGTTTGTGATGCGTAGAAATCTTGTTGTCGGCAACTGGAAGATGAAAATTAATCATCAAAGTGCGCAAGATCTTATTGATGGCCTTATTGAAGGTTTGCCTTCTGAAGATGCTGATATTGCAGTTTGTCCGCCGTATTTGTATATTCCTGAAGTTAGTCAGCGTCTAGCAAACACGGCAATAGAATTAGGAGCGCAGAATGTTGCGACGCACCAGGAAGGTGCCTATACAGGTGAAATTGCAGCGGTAATGCTTAAAGATTTTAACTGTAAATATGCAATCGTCGGGCATTCAGAGCGTAGAGCAAACTATGCGGATACAGATACTACAGTTGCGCAGCGATTTCAGCAGGCTATTGATGCAGATTTAATTCCTGTGCTTGCTGTCGGTGAATTGCTAGAGCAAAGAGAAAACGGCACCACTTTTGAGGTTGTTGCAAAACAACTGAATGCAGTGCTTGAATTTTCCGGGATCGACAGTTTTAAAAATGCCGTTATTGCATACGAACCTGTATGGGCAATAGGCACAGGCTTGACTGCATCTGCAGAACAGGCACAAGAAGTACATCTATTTATTCGACAATTATTAGCTGAAAAGAATCAGCAAATTGCCGAAAAAATTCAGATTTTATATGGTGGTAGTGTTAAGCCACAAAATGCAGAAGCTTTATTTGCAATGCCAGATATCGATGGCGCTTTAGTTGGTGGAGATTCGTTAAGTGCGGACTCTTTTTTAAAGATTTACTCTTCATTTCAAAAATAAAATGTATCAAGTTATTATTATAGGTCATGTATTAGTCGGCATAGCCGTTATTGGATTAGTATTAATACAGCACGGAAAGGGTGCTGATGCAGGGGCTGCTTTTGGTAGTGGGTCATCTGGTACAGTATTTGGCGCTCAAGGTTCAGCTTCATTTTTATCAAGAACAACAGGAATACTTGCAGCCGTTTTCTTCTCAACCAGCCTGGGTCTGGCTATACTTAGTGGAAACACAGGAAGTGATGCTGATATTATGGATATCCCTGTTGCAGAGCAATTACAAGCTGAAATACCGGTGATTGAAGGGGAGCAGGTAATTCTAGATGAGCCAGTTATGGTCGAAGCAGAAGTACCTCAAGTTGCTATAGAGGAAGCTGTACCAGGTATCGTTGCTGAAGATGCTGTTATTGAAGAAGCTATAGTGACTGAAGAAGGCGTTCCTGGCGTTGTAGTTGATGAAGTTGTCACTCCATAACAAAAAAGCCGATGTGGTGAAATTGGTAGACACGCCATCTTGAGGGGGTGGTGACGCAAGTCGTGCCGGTTCAACTCCGGCCATCGGCACCAATAGAAAGTCCGGAGTAGTCCGGTAAAGTACAGAAAGCTCAAGAGCCATAAGGCCTTGGGCTTTTTTTATGCCCGCTTATGTCCGAGGAAAGCATTGACAACCACGATATGTTGGCGAAAGATTAAGAGTGGAAGTTAACATTACTCTGACCCCTGTTATAGATTACAGCTAAGTAAGAAATAATCACTATCTAACGGCTTGATGGGTTCAGGGTGCGGGTAACTTTTAAGTGTTATAATGTCTGATAAAGTCCAAGGAAGTATTATTTAAGGTAATAGTATGGCAACAAAATCATTTGAAATAAATATTATCTATGATGACGAGGTAAATGTATTTATTGCCACAAGTAAGGACATACCCGGTTTGGTTCTGGAAACTGAACATTTCAACGATTTAAAGAAAGAAGTAGAAGAAGCAATACCAATTTTATTTTATTTGAATGGTAATACACACCAACAAAACTAAGCATATGATCAGGTTCATGTTATATGGGGGTAAATATGTATTCTGAAGAACGTACAGCACAAATGGCAGCCTATTTTCTCTCTAAAAAAGGCTTGCAGATGGCATATATAAAGCTGCTTAAATTACTCTATTTAGCTGATAGGGCGGCTTTACTAAAATGGGGAGAGTCATTAACAGGGGATTGTTTTGTTTCGATGCCACAGGGCTCCGTTTTATCCCAAACTTATGACCTAATTAAAGGTGCAAGCTTTTCATCTACTGATGGTTGGGATTACTGGGTTAGGGATGAAAAGAATTATGAAGTTTCATTAAAGCAGGAAAATGTTAACAGGGACAGTTTTGATGAACTTAGCGATGCTGAACTTGAAATATTAGATGGCGTTCTATTAGAGTTTGGCAACATGAAAAATTTTGATATTGTTAAATACACTCATGATCACTGTGCTGAATGGGAAAACCCCAATGGCAGCTCCTACCCTATAAAGCCAGAGACTATATTTCGAACACTGGGAAAAAATGAAGATGTGGTGAATGGACTGGTGCATCATAACAACACTCAACACCAACTTGATTCAGTTATTAATCAATTGAGGTGAACACTAGCCAAGTGCTTCGCAAAGGAACCATACTTATCCCTACAGGCCCTAACACCTCCATGTTATCTGTAATGATCCAGTATTCTATCCAAACCTTGTAAAAGATTGTGTTCTCGCTGTTAATTTGAGTACTGTGAGTGATTTAATTGATTACGATAAAACATGGGAGTTATATCCTTTATAGAAAATCTGCAATTCTTGGAGTGACTAGCATTTCAAGAAGTATTGATGATGGATCTTTTTCTACACATCAACCATTTAATGATGTAACTTTTGGTAAGTGCTATTCAGACACTTATGACTCCATTGATGATCTTATGAGTTTTCTTGAATCATGACGTAGTAAAAAACAGGTGACTTTGAACGCTTGGCGGTATCTGTATACATGTAATTTTATAAGCTAATGATATATAAGGTATATATTGCCCTATTCAAGGCAGGCCATCGCACCAATAGAAAGTCCGGACATGTCCGGAAAAGTAAAGAAAGCCCAAGAGCCATAAGGCCTTGGGCTTTTTTTTACGTCCGCATATGTCCGAGGAAAACATTGACAACCACGATATGTTGGCGAAAGATTAAGAGTGGAAGTTAACTTTACTCTGACCCCAGTTATATTTGGACCCCGCTCTTTCGTCATGTGTGCAAAATACAACAACGGCGACCAGAAGGCCGCCGTTTACTTTGGATAGGATTCAAGGAACAACACAGATCAAATCTGTAGCTTCAAAGGAAGTGCCGTCAATCGAATTCCGGTGTTAGCGCATACTAAAATGTTCTAAATTAAGTCTGCACATTGACCCTCTACCCCTTTGGGAGCAAAATTAGCTTTATTATTAGTTGGAACTGGTATGTTTCCTTTGCACACAACTCTGTTTCCTGCTGTGTTGCCCTCAACCCACATCGAGGCAATAGTATCGTTGCGTTTCACAATAATGTTCTTGCCCACCTGATTATAGGCCAGATTTATATTTCTAACTGCGTTGCTTTCTACTATCAAGTTTCTGCCGATGTAAGAGTCTTGAACATTAATGCCTTTAAGAGCATCTATTGCTATCTCATATCCGTATATTTCAATATCTCCAGATACGGTTAGCTCGTACAATCCAACACCGCGCCCGCTGATACCATTCTTGCTGTTACCATCGAGGATGACATCGCCAAAAACTTTGGCGCGGCTTAAATTTATAAAACCGGCTTTGTAAGAACGGAGAGAGCCATATATGGTAAGTGGATACAGGCTACTTATTCCCGCTTCCAAAGTCCCGCCTGCTTCTACTATAAGATTGCCAAATATAATAGTGCCAACGTTTATGGCAGCATGTGCTGCCCTCCGGTACAATAAGATCGGTTTCAACTCTTAATTGATTGAACTCTCCAACACAAAACGTCTCCGCTTGCGCAGTTGCCATAAACAAGACCAGTAAAACTGATAGGCATAGTGCTTTGATATTCTTGTTATTCATACTATTCTCCTGGTTAAGTGAATGGTGCTTCTTGGCACCGATGTAACATCTATTATCTTTGCTTAATTGTGACAGGATATTAAATGAAACTAGCAAACGAACGGTATGGTTCGGCTATTAAATTTAAACAAGAGCAGTTACAAAACAAAATATTACGGATGCTTAATCGCTTGACGTATTATCATGAAAAGCGTCAGGAACATGGCCGTATCTGTTGGCTATTGGATCAAGGACTAGAGCGCGTACCGCAACTTGGGGCTGATTGTCAGCGACTTATTTCCTACCATCAAGAAGTCGAAATCAAGGGGTATGCTAGCCAACAAGGTCAACAATTTCATTGAGTGACAGATCCGCTCTGGCAAGGTATGTTACGTTCTGTTCCAATTTATATTGGGGCGTGTAAAGCGAAGGGGCATTCATTAGCCTGCCCGTGTATTTGAATAGGTAATAACTGGGGTCAGAGTAAAGTTAAATGTGATAAACTTACCCTTATAATCCATAAAATTTATTTCAGAGGGCAAATAATGGCTCGACTTCCGAGAATCACGACAGCAGGTGTGCCAGTGCATCTTGTGCAGCGAGGAAATAACCGTCAGGCCCCCACAGTTATAGTGTTTAAGGGATGGCTCTCCATTGATTATCAACAAGCCCTTGTAAGGGCTGATAGTTAATTTTATAGGACATTTTTTGACAGTTCTCTATCCAGTAGCCCAAGTAAAGCCATTCTAAACCGAGTGATTTAGCATGATCGATTTGCCACAGTACGGCATAGACACCTAGGCTACGAGCTGAAAACCTGGGGTCAAAAAAAGTATACACTGCAGATAAGGCATTATCGAGCAAATCAACCACGGCGAGACCGGCTAATTCATTATTGCAAGAAAACTCGATAAATAAGGTATTACACCAGTCGCTACTTAAAAAATTAATATAGTTTTCTTCGGTTGTATTGGTCATGCCGCCATCAGTATGACGGCTTAGTTGATAGCGCTGATAAAGGTCATAGTGTGCTTGTTCAAATTTGGCAGGTTTTATATTAATTTCAATATCAGCATTCTTTTTTAAAGTTCTACGTTGCTGTCGCGATGGATGAAAATCTTGCACAGCTAAGCGTGCTGGAATACATTTTTTACAAGTAGTGCAGTAAGGCTTGTAGGCATGATCGCCACTGCGTCGAAACCCTTGGCTAATTAGCTGGGAATAAAAGTCGGTATTAAGAGAGAAATCTGGGTGTATATAGGCAAATTGTGCACTAAGATCGTCTAAATAGCTGCATTTATGTGGATTATCAAGGTATAAGGGGATGGAAATTATATTTGCCAGGCTGTGGAGATAGGTTTACGTTGATAATATTGTTGCAGTAATGAGGAAAAGTTAGATCGTGTTACTTCCTCTGCTCCCAGGCTAACTAGATGTTCAGTATGTACCTGACAGTCTATTAGGTGATAACTCCAGTGGGAGAGTTGCTGAACCAGACTGATGAAGGCAACTTTTGAAGCATCGGTTTTGCGATGAAACATGGATTCTCCAAAAAATACCTGTCCAACTGCGATACCATATAAACCGCCGACTAGCTTATTGTCATGCCAGGCACATTCTACTGAATGTGCGTGGCCTTCTTGATGTAGTCGGATATAGGCAGATTGCATTTCAGGGGTTAGCCAGGTTCCTGCCTCATTAGATCTTGGTGCTGCACAGGCTTGTATGACACGGAAAAAAGCCGTATCAAAACTAATTTGAAAGTGTTGTTTGCGCAAAGTTTTTTGCAAGCTTTTAGAAATATGTAATTTATCTGGAAAAATTACCAGCCTTGGGTCAGGTGACCACCATAATATTGGATCTTCATTGCTATACCAGGGAAATATTCCCTGGCGGTATGCGTTAATAATACGCTGTGTTGATAAGCAGCCTCCAACAGCAAGTAAGCCATCTGGTTCACTCAGTGCAAGTGAAATATGCGGGAAGGCTTGGTCAGCCTGGCTAGGGTCAAGAAGTGTCAACATGAATCGAATAGTCCAGCGATATTGATTAGATGGATTAATTTCTGTAGAGCGGACTTCAGTCCGCACACCTATTGAAAATAGCGGTTTACAGTCCGGTCTACAAGTAACTCTTTATTTTTAATCATGCCCATAGCAGTCATAAAACTGTAAAAGATATTATAAAGGAATAATAAGAAGTAGAAAATCCCGTAGGAAAGAAGTTAGGTTGTTGTTTCTAATGTTTATTGGAATGTCGTAATTTAATTAATTTTAATGCAGAAAAGAAGGGTGTTTTGGGGGGGTATATGCTATATTAATGAGAATGATTATTAATTAGATAAATATTGGCTCTTATAAAGGAGAAGATAAATGGATATGAGAATATTGAGCCTAAAAGACTTAGCCATAGGTGACAAAGGGCGAGTAACTGGTTTTAGTAAGCAAGGTAGGGCATACAGAAAACGTTTATTAGCAATGGGCTTGACCCCGGGAACTGAATTTTCTATTGTTCGGTTTGCACCTTTAGGTGATCCGGTGGAAATTGCGTTAAGAGGGTTTTCCTTAACGTTACGTAAAAATGAAGCCGATATATTGAGTATAGAGAAAGTCTAATGCAGATTGATTATACAGTGGCAGTTGTTGGTAATCCTAATTGTGGGAAAACGACTCTTTTTAATGTTTTAACGGGGGCGCGGCAGCACGTTGGTAACTGGCCTGGCGTGACTGTAGAAAAGAAAACTGGCGAGTATACATATGACGGAAAGCTGGTTGAAGTCGTGGATTTACCAGGTACCTATTCTTTAGAATCTGATAGTGAAATTTCTCTAGATGAACGTGTTGCAAGGGATTTTGTCGCAGCTAAAGAAGCCGATTTAATCATTAATATTCTGGATGCTTCCAATATTGAACGTAATTTGTATTTAACTTCCCAGTTAATTGAAATGCGTGTGCCGATGATTGTTGTGCTCAATATGATGGATGTGGTTGCGCGACGTGGGTTACAGATAGATATTGAGAAATTAGCTGAACAATTAGCTAGTCCAGTTATCGCAATTTCTGCATCAACACGACAGGGTATTAAAGAACTAAAAGACCGTGTTAGTCTTGCGGTAGTAGAACAGTCTATTTCTCATTTAGATATTGAATATCCTCCTGAAATAGAAAAGGCAATCACTACTTTATCTGTTTCTTTGCAACAACAAGCCATTGAGCATAAATGTAACCTACGCTGGTTAGCCATACGATTGCTGGAAAGAGATACTCTGGCTAAGAAAATATCCGGTAGTGAATGCGCACATCAGGCAGAAGTTCTGGAGCAGGCAATTGAAAATGCAACAGACGATGAAGTGGATATTTTAGCCGCTGATGCTCGTTATGGCTTTGTTAATCAAGTTACTCATCTGTGTGTTAATAAAATACATGAAGTGAGTCGAGGGATGACTAATAAAATTGATAAATGGGTATTAAACCGTTATTTAGGTATCCCCATTTTTCTATTAGTGATGTATTTGATGTTTATGATCACTATTAATATTGGTAGTGCCTTTATCGATTTTTTTGATCAAGTCGCGGGTGCAATTTTTGTTGATGGTTTCTCCATCTTATTAAGTGCCTTGTCTTTACCTGAATGGCTGGTGGTTTTATTAGCTAATGGTGCGGGTGGAGGAGTGCAGGTTGTTGCTACTTTTATTCCAATTATCGGCTTCCTGTTTTTAGTTTTATCTTTACTGGAAGATTCTGGGTATATGGCGCGGGCAGCGTTTGTTGTTGATCGTTTTATGGGCATGATCGGCTTACCCGGTAAGTCTTTTGTGCCGATGATTGTTGGTTTTGGCTGTAATGTACCTGCGATTATGGCTACTCGGACACTGGAAAGTCAGCGTGATCGAATATTGACCAATATTATGAATCCCTTTATGTCTTGCGGGGCTCGTTTACCTGTGTATGCCTTATTTGCAGCCGCTTTTTTTCCTGTGGGTGGGCAGAATCTGGTATTTGGCTTATATGTCTTCGGTATTCTGGTTGCGGTTTTTACTGGATTAATTATGCGTCATACCTTGTTTAAAGGTGAATCTATGCCTTTTATTATGGAGTTGCCTAATTATCATTTACCAACCCTGCAAAGTATTGTTATTCGCACCTGGGATCGCTTAAAAACATTTTTGGTTAATGCGGGTAAAGTCATAGTGCCGATGGTTCTGGTGCTTAATTTTTTAAATTCTCTCGGAACAGATGGGTCTTTTGGTAAGGAAAATACGCAAAAGTCTGTGTTGAGTGAAATAGGGCGCACCCTAGTACCTGTTTTTCAGCCTATGGGAATTCGCGAAGATAATTGGCCGGCAACCGTGGGTATTTTTACTGGGATCCTCGCTAAAGAAGCTGTGGTCGGTACGCTCGATGCTTTATATAGTCAGCTTGCTTTAGACGGCGCAGAACAGGAAGAAACAGTCTTTGATTTTCAGCAAAGCCTATTAAATGCGGTAATGACTATTCCTGAAAATTTAATGGCGGTAGCGGATAATTTACTCGATCCGCTAGGGCTGAATATTGGTGATGTAGGAAATATGCAATCTGCTGCTGAAGAGCAGGAAATAAGTCATGGAACATTTGGTGAAATGCAGGCTCGTTTTGATGGCCAGGCCGGTGCATTTGCGTATTTATTATTTATCTTATTATATGCACCCTGTGTTGCGGCAACTGCTGCAATTCAAAGAGAAACCGGGACTAAATGGACGATATTTATTGTTTCATGGACAACAGGTATTGCCTATATGACAGCTACCATTTTCTATCAATTGGCTACTTATACTCAGCATAGGGAAACGTCACTTTTCTGGATAATTGGCTTACTGACGCTTTTTGGTAGTGTAATATTTTCTTTCTGGTTAGCTGGCAGGGCAGAGTTAAAGCGAGGGGTAGCATGATTTTATCCGAGTTACGCGATTATCTTAAACAGCAACACCGACTTTCATTGCTGGAGATGGCTAATCATTTTGATATTGATGCCGATGCACTACGCGGTATGCTTAGCAAATGGGTTAGTAAGGGTAAAGTAAAACAGATAGATATGGGAGCTACATGTGGGACTAGCTGTTGTAAATGTGATCCAGCAATGACTGAGCTTTATGAGTGGGTTGAAAGAAATTAGGTTTTTCTTCTGAAAAGAACAATATAAAGCTACTGAAGTTTCCCAATTATTGAGTAGCTGAAATACACAATGCTGG
>NZ_BDMN01000138.1 GCF_002189065.1 Bathymodiolus platifrons methanotrophic gill symbiont | reverse complement strand
ATGTAAACCTGTCAGGCGCGCCATGCTACCTCACAACATTCTGGGACTCCTGTCACCAACATTCATTCGCCTACGCAGCGAATGGGAGATGCCCTGGTCGCCCTGCGTCCGTCTCGACTACGCACAAAACCCTGCTCCGTTAAGACTACCTCAAATGGCTGGACGGCTATTCGGAATGCAATTCTTGCCTCCCTCGCGCGCTACTAGCGCACTTCGGATCAGCGAATTGCCCTGTCGCCTACCAGGGACTAAATATCATCACTCCGCTTAGGCTCCGTTTCCCTGATTTTAAGCGGCAGCAACCCAGTATTTTAATTGGAATTCTTACAGAAGTAAGAGGAGGTGATGGCATGGAAGCTCGTGTTGTTGAAGAGTTTACAACAGAAACACCTTTGCTGACCATTGGTAATGAACAGATGTTGGCGGCTAATATCGGTTCTTATGTGATTATTCGACAGGCTAGTATTGCAGTTCTGGTGATGGTTTTTAAAATGCGTGAAGAAGATCGTTTTGAACAGGGAGCTCGATTGTCTGACCGTTTCTTTTCTTTAATTCCCGTAGGAGAATTAAAAGAAGATGAAACCTTTATTCGTGGCGTTCGCCATTACCCAACCCCGGGTGCTAAAGTTTATGCCGTTGGTCTTGCTGAAATTAATGCTATCTTTTCTCAATTTAGAAGCTATGAGTTTTTTATTGGGCAACTTTCAGCGCATAAGGATTATCATTTAAGCCTTGATCCACGTGCCTTATTTGGACGACATTTTGCCATTGTAGGGCAGACAGGTTCAGGTAAATCGTGGACTGTTACCAGTTTAATTCAGCATACTATTAAATCCATGCCTAAGAGCAATCTTATTTTGCTGGATTTGCATGGTGAGTACTGCTGGAAAGATGATGCCGGAAATATTCAATCGGCTTTTCCACCTGAAAGTGTCAACTATGTTGAAGCGACTGAATTAGAAATGCCTTACTGGATGATGACTTATGCGGAATTAATCGACTTATTTATTGATCGTTCAGATTCCGGGGCTTCGATTCAAATGGCATTTATGCGCGAGGTTTTACAGCAATTAAAGCGCGAATCAGCTAAAGAACTCGGTCTGGGTGTGGTGTCGGTTGATACGCCTATTTATTTTTCCCTGGCTGAAATGTACCGCCAATTTAAAAATGCCAATGAAGAGCGCAAAGACTTTGGTAAGGTAACCGGTGCATTATTTGGTCAGTTTGATGAATTTTTAGTGCGTATGCAGAGCCGCTTTAATGATGTGCGTTATGACTTTTTACTGAAACCAAAAAAACGCAATAAGTCAGAAACAATGGCTGATTTATTACGTGAGTTTGTCGGTGTTGGGGCATATGATTCGAATGTTACGGTGATTGATTTAAGTTCAATTCCAACAGATGTAAGGCCTGCTGTTTGTGCACAGGTAGGTAGACTTGCATTTGAATTCAATTACTGGAACCCAAGGCGGCGTGAGTTTCCTATTACTTTACTCTGTGAAGAAGCCCATGCTTATATTCCCCGGGAAAAGAATAGCCAATATGAGGGAACTAAACGTCAGATGGAGCGTATTGCCAAAGAAGGACGTAAATATGGAGTATCAATAGGAGTGGTGAGTCAGCGACCGACTGAACTTTCTGAGACTATGTTAGCGCAATGTAGTTCATTTATCTGCTTGCGCACGACTAACCCGGATGATCAGGACTATATTAGTGGCCTGGTTCCTGATGCTGAGGGTGATTTAGCGGATATATTGGCATCATTAGGAAGGGGTGAGGCGTTAATATTGGGCGAGGCCGCACCATCAATGGCATTGGCTTAAGCCATTACCCCCTTCGGTTAAGAGCCCGCACGAATGCAATCGCATGAGAAATCACTTTACCCATTTCAAATCTACATTAGGCCGTCGATTCACACCCCCGCCATTTGTTCACAGGCTTTTTGGATTTCCTAATATAGGATCGACCCGGTCTGAGCTTTTGATGATTTCGTGAAATAGAGCTGACAATGTCATCCATCACTTTTTTGATACAGCGTGCCGGAACAAACATGATATCTTCCAGATGCCTC
>NZ_BDMN01000137.1 GCF_002189065.1 Bathymodiolus platifrons methanotrophic gill symbiont | reverse complement strand
GCTCAGTCTGTGGCGGACGCAGGGCGGCTGGAGCATCTCCTATTCGCTGCGTAGGTGAACGAATTACGGCGACAGGAGTCCCGGAATTTCGTGAGGTAGCATGGCGCGCCTACTCCTGTAGTGTTTTCAACCACGTTCAGCAATGATTCCACCCGTTCACGTAATTTGGGATGTTGGTTGAGGCGGACTATAAAAGATTTGTTGTTACTCTGGCTCACAATCTGTGTCAATTGAAATAGTGATATTTTAACAAATCCCCGCAGTTTTAATCACACCCGGTGATGTGTGTGGAAGTCCATTTTATAGAATTTTGGTCTTTCTGCATAAGAAAATATCATCACCTCCTTACAGGAGGTTCTTAAATTTTCTTGCTAAACTAGGTTTGAAGGTGGTATAAAATAATCTGGTTAATTTCCACGTTTATCAGTAAGCAAGAGTTTGGTTGTTCCTCCTTTTTGATATACGTTAATACTATTTTTAGAAAAATTAATATCATCCCACTTTAACCCCACAACTTCCGCACGTCTAAGAGCAAATATATTTAAAAAAATAATGATCAAATAATCCCTAAAATCAGCTTCAGATTTGCGGTGTTTTCCTTGCATGTACTGTAAAAAATCAATTGCTTCAGCACGGGTTAAGCTAGTTGTATTACTTTTCTTTTCCGTTTTATGAGGTTGAAACTGTTTAATGGGATTTTTAGGGTAGTTGTAAACATGAATCAGATAGTTAAAAAAAGAGGATAAAGCATAAGCTTTACGGTTTACAGTGCTGGGGTTTTTTACCTTATCTGTAAATGGGTCTTTTTTCTCTTGGGAACGAATAAAGCTCATAACATGATCAACCATAAGAGAAAATTGAACTTGTGCCAACTCATTCAGAAAAATAAGCTCCATACGGTTGAAAAAACTAAGTAGATCATTACGGTAACTTCTAACTGTTTGACTACTATTTTTAGTCAACAAAAAATCCTCAATCACATCAGCGATTAAGATTTCTGTTTGTAAATTGATTTCATTTTTAGGAATCAAGAAATTAGACATAATATAATATTGTTAGTGATTTTCACTTATGGCTTTAAATCTGTTTATTTTGCAAGATTCCCTAAATATTGGTGCAAAATAGAGCTAATAAGGGTTTGATAAGGCATACCTTGTTTAATAGCTTCTGTTTTAATACCTTCAATATCTGCTTCTAATAGTCTTAAATTAACAGGTTTTCTTTTGTTCAGTTTATTTTTAACAGATAAAGTAACTTGTTCTATTTCTGCATTAAGGTTAGGTACGCTTTTAAGTGTATTGCCTTCAATCGCATCTAGTATTTCAAGTTCTTCTGTTGAATAAGTTAAAGTGTCCATAATATTTTAAGGGTTAGTTTGGTTAGTAGTTATTATTCAGCTTACGACTAGGAATAATACTTTTTAAAAAAATATTCTCATCATCTTCTACAAAAGGTACATAGTGGATATAGTCTTTTATCCTGATAACAAATATTTTTTGATGTGCATATTTTTCTTGATTAGGGTGAGGCAAAATATCTAATAGTCGCTTATCACTAATCGCATTTTCAACATCTTCAAAGCAAATCCCTCTACCTTGTTTCAATAATGTATTTTTTTCGTGACTCCACTCAATTTTTTTTGTTTTCACTGTTTAGTAGAAGTAATAAAATTATTTTATAGTTAAAAGTCTATACAGAATACATACAAAGTCAACTTTTTATTTTTCCAATGAAAAACCCCCTAGATTACTGATGATAATATGAATTATCATCAGTAAAACTAAGTAAAAAATAGCTCTAGTTTTTTGCTTAATTGATTTTATTAAAAGGTAACTTTTTTATAAAATTGACTTTTTATAGAAATAATTAAAATAAAAGTCTATTTTTACTAATGTGAAATTAAAAATAGCCTAAATTTACGCTTACTTTAAACCCGTATAAAACGGGTTTAAAGCCTGTTTTGTACACTGATATAAGGATACTTATATGACTGAAACAAAGCAGTACAACAAGCAATCATTTATTAAAATTTTTAATTCTATAGCTAAGCATAAGCACCGCTATCAAGTTTTCTCTGATTTTGTCACTATGTCAGCAATTGCTGTACATAATGGGCTTAATAAATCTGAAACTCTTGAAAATGAATATATGGAAATTGTGGGTAAATGTTCAAAAGAAGAAGCAACTAAGTTAGCTAACCTATTTACAAATTTAGTTATTTTATTAGATCTTGGAAATACAAATAATGGGCAGTTTTTTACTCCCCCTGAAATATCTCTTATGTTAGCTCAACTTTCATATGGGGATAAGCTAAAAAATCTTGATACTCCTTTTATTACATTATCTGAACCTGCTTGTGGGGCTGGTGGGATGGTCTTGGCTTTTGCTAAAATAATGATAGAAAACAAGCATAATCCAATAGAAAAACTATGGGTACAATGTATTGATGTTGATAGAATCGCGGGGTTAATGTGTTATTTACAGTTAAGTTTATGGCATATTCCAGCAGAAGTAATTATTGGAAATACTTTATCTATGGAGTTTCGAGAAGTCTTCTATACACCAGCTCATTACTTGGGTAATTGGACGGCTAAATT
The DNA here is from genome assembly GCF_002189065.1 of Bathymodiolus platifrons methanotrophic gill symbiont. Taxonomy (GTDB): domain Bacteria; phylum Pseudomonadota; class Gammaproteobacteria; order Methylococcales; family Methylomonadaceae; genus Methyloprofundus. The sequence continues at coordinate 158 of NZ_BDMN01000137.1, read as the reverse complement.
GAAATTTAGGGAGCAAAACAACGCTATAAATCTATCTTAAATGTAAAAGAAAACCCAGTTATTGAAACAGTAAAAACAGAAATAAAAAAAGAGGTTATTCTTAAAGTAATTGAACAACCCCAAGAAGCTAAAAAAAAGGAGAATGATAAAAAGGGACA
>NZ_BDMN01000136.1 GCF_002189065.1 Bathymodiolus platifrons methanotrophic gill symbiont | reverse complement strand
ATCGCTATCACGGACTAAAAATCTTCACTTCGCTTAAGCTCCGTTTCCAGGATTTTCAGCGAACGTGAGCTTTTTATTTTTGTTTGCTGTTCTTTTTCACGCTTATTTGCTGCTTTTTGTTCTGAGATAAAATCAGAAGATGCGATGACCGTGTATTTAATATCTATGATTTTGCGCCCTTCTTTTCGTTCTTCGGGTTTATAGCTATTAAGTACGTTGTGAGTTTTTAACTCTTCTAAAGCGGATAAAACTTTATTTCTATTATGTCGCTCTGTTTTTTGTTGTAAAAGACCGCTTGCTTGCTTTATGTCTGAGTATAAAAAATGATAATCATTCATACAGTTAGCATTAATGAAACGATCAATTAGCCGTTTATAGATAAAACGAGTAAGTTGTTTTTTGCACTCCATAAAGCGTAAATAATTGTATTGTCTATATTGCAGTGTATTTACAGCATGGGAGATAAAAATAGGGAAACGTGCGATATGTAAAGCTTTTGAATTGTCTAAATATTGTTCTCGGTCAACGCTACAATAATCCTGCAAGATTGAGCCTGTATAGATTTCTTTATCATTTTCATACACAGTTAAAATACACTTGCTCATTACCTCAAGATTGTGCTTTATTTCTGAATAGGTTCTTTCGCATTTTTTATTTTTTAATTCTTTGCGTATCATTCCGTAGCTAAACTTCACCCAACTTTCAACATTATTAGAATCATGGATGGCATATTGTTGTTCGGTAAATATCTTTTTCAAAACCTCTTCTATAGTTTCTTCTGCTTTAGTTGGGAAAAAAGCTTTATCTTTACCATTGGCTTGCTCAATCAAAGCGGGTTGTATTTTTACCTTGTAAGGTAGGCTATGACCTTTTTTATCTTTTAGAGTGTATTCATAACTGTAAGATTGAGCTAAACCATCGGAGGTTCTCAGCTTTTTTTGTTGATTTGCTGAAATGAAGTATTTTGGTATGCGTTCCCAATATTCAATTGTATTAGAAACATTATTTTCATTGTTTGTTAAAAATTGAGCAAACAAATCATGTTGAATACTCGCTATTGTTCGACTTGGAGGCTTTTTAAGTTGTTTGTTAGCTGTCATTGATTTATATTTTTAAAGTTAATATATAACGTACAAATAAAAATATATAGTTTTATAGTATCAAATTCTATACTATAAATTTTCAGTATTCTCTCCGTGTTTTATTAAGAGCATTTTGATAGCTTCCTCAGCTAATTCAGTTGCTTTTTTCCCCTTAACTTTTTTTTGCTTATGCGCTAAGTCATCAAAAGCATTAGCAAATTTTTCTTGAATATAAAAAGCTTTTTGTTTTCGTGGGGGAGCTTTGATAACTCTTACTAATTTTGGCGCGTTATCATTCGATGTTTGTTCATTTTCTGTTAATTCGTCAGCACGCTGTTCTTCTTGGTTCATCCAAGCAGGTTTATTGCTCATGGCTTTTCTTCTTTAGTTTTGAGAGTTGTCTGATTGTTTGAGGAGAATTGCGCCAAGAATTTTTGAAATTTCACGTCGCCGTTCACCCACCTTATAAGCTTTGTTCATACTGCTATCAAAAATACTTCTATAGTCTTCTGATGCGCGACTAAAAACGCCACTAGAAGGAATAACGAATGCACCTTGCTCTTTTAAATAGGCAGTGGTGCTTTTTTCGCTTTTTCTGTGTGCCTGTCCACCAGTTACTACGGTAATAACTTCTTTATTTTTAGTTTTGGCACGTTTAAGCGCGTCAATATAAGTTGCATATTGGTCACGCGCAGGTTTTAAAGGCATGACGAGCAAATGGGTACTAGGAACTTCCCAGTCACTAGCTTGATGGTCAAAAAAGACAATATCTACATCGGGCTTTTCTTGGGGAATTTCACCTAAGACTTCAAAATTAAGGTTTCCTTCTCTGAAATAGTTTATTGATGTTCCCTGCTGATCCTGACAAATAACCATTGGTTTAATACCAATTTCTATAGATGCCGCTGCTAAATTAATCGCAAGCATTGACTTACCTTGTCCTCCCTTTGGATTCCAAATACTCACAAGTTTTATATTTTTCATAGACATAGCCTCATTATAGGTAACTATAAAACTCTATAGTATGTGGGGTTATAGTATAGAACTATATAGTAATTAGAAGTAGATTTTTATTGTGTATTTAAACTTATTCAGGCTATGCTTTAAACTTGAAATAACCCTATTTAATTTTTATGACGACAATTTATCTTGATTATGCCGCAACAACACCTGTTGCTGAAGAAGCTGTTTCGCAAATGTTGCATTACTTAAATCACACAGGAATTTTTGCTAACCCTGCTTCAATACAACATCAGTTAGGGGAACAAGCAGAGCAAGCGGTGGAAAATGCACGTTCTGAAATAGCGGCACATTTCAATGCACAGCCTAAACAGATTTTTTTTACTTCTGGGGCAACTGAATCTAATAACCTAGTATTAAAAGGTTTGGCTCACAGTCAAGCACATCACAAAAAGCATATTATTACGTCGGCAACGGAACATAAATCGGTGTTGGATTGTTGTAAACAATTAGAGCGGCAAGGTTTTCGGGTGACTTATTTAAGACCTAATCGTAAAGGTTTGCTAGATTTGCATGAATTGGAGACGGCAATCAGCGATGAAACGTTATTGGTTTCAGTGATGCAGGTTAATAATGAAACAGGTATGATTCAAGATATTGCCGCTATTGCTGAGATATGCCAACAAAAACAGGTGTTTTTTCATATCGATGCAGCGCAAAGTGCGGGTAAATTGGCGATTGATTTAAACCAAATCTCGATTGATTTTCTTTCCGTTTCAGGACATAAATTTTACGCCCCTAAAGGTATCGGTTGTTTGTATATTCGTCATCGAACTAAAGCCGCATTAATGCCGTTATTACATGGTGGAGGGCAGGAGCAAGGTTTACGCGCTGGCACATTACCCGTACATCAAATTGTGGCAATGACAACGGCGTTAAATTTACAACAACAACGCTTGCAAATGGACTGGGATTATTTAACGCAATTAAGACAATGTTTATTAGAGGCTTTGAGTCAATTAGACGGTGTACAACTTAATGGTGATACGCAACACAGTGTTCCGCATATTATTAACCTGAGTTTTGAGGATGTACCTTCAGAGGCTTTATTAATTGCTTTGCGTGAAACCGTGGCGATTGCCTCAGGTTCAGCGTGTAACAGTGGTGCAATGGAAGCTTCGCATGTATTACGAGCGATGGGGATTGAAGGCGATAGGCTTTATAATGCGGTGCGAATTAGTTTTGGTCGTTATACTACCGAAGCAGAAATCAAACAAGCTGGGCGGAAAATTTGTGAACAGGTTCAGCGTTTACGCGCATTAGCATTAGCTTAAAGAGGTTGTTTATGGACTATCTTGAATATAAAGTTTTAGTTAAAAATATCCCTTTAGGAAAAAAATTACCCGACTCAATCGAGGCGAAGCATTCCACCAGTTAAGGCGTGTAATAGCTGAAACGAACGGTAAGAAATTCAGAGGCAGTCATCATGCAGAGTTAACACTGTGGAATGAGTGTGCGCGCGCTTGATTGCCAATTGTGTTATTCACTATAACGCTCAAATTCTCTCAGAACTCAAAGAATTCTCGGGGAGTCGCTATTTTTGCGAAAGCTTGTTTTGGGCATCCCAGCTAAAATCATCACTTCGCTTAGGCTACGTTTCCCTGATTTTCAGCGAATGAGCACGAAGGGCGCTCGGAAAACCTAGAGGCGTTAAAACGAATATCGCCTGTAGCCTGGTTTCATATCAATTTTTCGGGATTTTATTCCTTTGCTGACTCTGAAAATAGCCATGATTTCTCAGCGCTAGCCAGAACAGTTCATTTAGAAGCATAATAAATCTAAATTTGAGGTGATTTTTTGCAGCCGTAAATTACGGAGGAGGAGAAGTGAAGCTAGGCTTTGTAAAAACGTAGTGCCTCTGCATAGTGCGTATTGTAAGGATTACAGCGCATTAAGCGAAAAATATCGCGTTTATGCACAAACCCCCACTTTAAATGTTCCTTATGAATGAGGCCAGTCGGTGCGGAAATTATAAACCAGCTTTCAATAATCACCTTCGCTTTTTTGGAAGTTATTTTTCTGAAAGTCTATATTATTTTAAAAATTAAAACGCTCTATTCATTAAGCCTAATACTTCAAGCTACTTAACTCACCTTCAACCCCGCCTCAAACTCATGCGGATCTAACTCTGCTAACTGCGTCCTCACTCGCGTTCTCAAATCTTTAGCAGGATTCAACACATAAGCCTCATAATCAGGATGCTCAGGATTCAACAATAACAACTTAGATAATGCTGTCGCCAAACGTGTCACCGCATTAGAATCGCGCATATCTTTAAGATGCAACTCAGGCACATCACCAAAAGGAAATTCCGTATGACTTACCGTGCGTAACTGATGTAAATATTCACCAAACACATCCGCCTTAATCCCTAAGCCATCCGCCGCACTATCGGTACTAAAACGCGGAATCTCCCACCCCGCAATAATGCCGTGAAACCTATCTATTAACGCACTATCATGAAACATCTCAGGCAAATGACGAATATAATCCACTCGCCTTGGCTCACCATCCTCATATAAATCAATATTTGCCAAAATCATCAAACCACATTCACTGGTGATTTTGTCATTACCAATACTGTAATGCCCCGACTCTAAATAATCCTTAAACTTCGCATGAATATCATCCGCGCCTTTAAAACTAATCGACTGCCCTTCATCTAACACCAACACATCATGCTTGCCTAATAAACCAATCTCTTTAGTGGTTAAATTTTTAAATAATTGCGCGTTGCTTAATGCGCCACCACTGTTCAACCAAACATGACGACTTAAATTAGAAAAAATAAACGATTTACCCGTGCCTTTAGGGGCTAATTCCATCATATTCAAGTTATTTTGAATCATCGGTAAAAGACGCAATAACAAATGATTTTGCTGTTTTTCAGTATAGGCAAAAGGCTCATACCCCATCGTTCGCAATAACAAATAAATCCATTCGCGGGTAGTGAATTGTTCACGCGCTTTGATTAAATGAGTTAAATTGACTTTACCCGATTGCATAGGATGAAATTCACTTAATTCAATAATCTTTTTCTTACCTTCATCACGCAAAGATAAACGCCCCGCCCCCCATTGTCCGCCTTCTAACATGGATTCGTTGGTATCTAATACTTCATGAGTAATAGTAGCGTTACGCTCATCTAAGCAAGGAATAGTTAATAATTGTCGGTTATTCGCTAAATCAATCCGCACTTCAAAACGATCTAACAAAACAACCGATTCACCTAATTGTAAACGGCGTTTAATTTTATCTTTTTCCGTTTTAGAGGGTAAATGCTTGCTCATAAAGTCGGTAATCTCTTTATGAACTTCTGCCTCAGATTTATTACCTGTTTGAAACCTTGAAACCATCCATTCTTCAACAAAGCTCGGAATACTGCGATTATCACGGATTTTCAATTGTCTAACTAAGGCTTTATCTATAATTAATTCGCTAAAGGTTTCTCGAATTTTATAATCTAATTGTTCTTTATTCATTAGCTAAACATATCCTCATAACTTTGTGTTGCAAAATCTTTTTCAAGTAAGGGTTTGGTGAAAAGGCAATTTATTAGTTTGTTATTAACTTCATGCGCACCTGTACGGTCATAAGTTAATTGCAGCGATAAGGTTCTTAATCCTGATTGCTCTACAGGAGCTGAAAAACTTAACAGTAATTTTTGAGTACTATTTTCGGCAATTGTCGTTAAAGAAGCTTCACCTATAAACGGAGCTTCAAATTTTATGCAGATATTATCTACGCGAACACTGGCGACTAATTCAACACTTAATTCCCATGACTTTTCTGCAACACGCTGGCATTTTTCATTTAATACTTTGAGTTCTAAGGGCGTTTTAATACTGTCAGGAATTTTAGAGGTCAAGGTAACAAAAGGAATTAACACTTCTTCGGGGGTTAAACCGCCATGTGATAACAAGGCTTTTCTCGTCAACCTAAGGCGTTTTTTAGGAATTAAAAACGCATTTTTATCAGCATTAGGGACATAAGAAAAAGCCTCGTTTTTATTTTGATAGGATTTAGCCACTTCAAAAACTCGCTCTTTAACGTCACCTAAATTACCCCCCTCATAGCTTGCTTGGGTAACCGTCATGCCATGATCGGCGGTAATTAAAAACACCACATCCCTATTCATAGAGCCTGCATCTTTTTTCCATTTCTCAACAGACGACATCATTTGACTTAATATATTGCTAACATCCTTTCGATGATTTTTAAATTCAATACATTTATGTAATTGCTCATCGATTCTGTTTTCAAAAAACACCAGTAAATTTGTTTTTTCATTAAATTTTTTATCTGTGGCTTTCCAACTGGTGATAAATTTTAAAGACTTCTCTTCAGGTAAATATTTTTTATAGCGTTGCCGAATGGCGGTTTCTTTATCGCTAGGTAAATCACAGGTTTCTGTACCTGTAATTAATGCCATTTTGCCAATTTCGGTTAAGGTCGGGATGGGCGCAAACAGGGTTTCGCTAGAGCGGGTTAAGTGTTCAATTTTAGAACTGCTTTCTAATAATAAATCGGTATTTAAAGCGGATAAAGCATCCACCATGCAAACAATGACAAGGTAGTTTTGTTTTAAAAAGGATTCAACACGCTTAGAAAATTGTCGCCAATCAGCATCAGAACGCGCAATTCGAGCTGATTTTTTAAGTAACCATTCGGTAAAACTTAAATTAAGATGTTCTTCAATGGCTTCATCGGATGAAAATTTTTGTCGCATTAGCTCAAAATAATCTGTACTCCACGCCAATACTTCATCTGTAGTCGCACTTTCGGGCAACACTGAAAATTTACTACGCTCTAATTGTTCAGTTATTTCTACCGCTAACTGGCTCGCTTTTTTATCTTGAAAACTTTCTAATTTAGCTACTAATTCAGTAGAAATAAGGGCGTTATTTTCCAAAATTAGTAATAGCAATTTATCTAAAACCGTTGTCCAAGGTGCAACTATTAAATCAGCAATATCACTCGCGTTTATGTTGCCTTTTTTAATTTCAAGGCTTATTAAGTCTAATGCGGTTAAACAGTGAATCGGTAATTCTTTTGCATCCTGTTCTTCTAAGGTTAATAAAGGTACGGTTAATAACAAAGCGGGTAATGATTCACCTAATAAAGGTAACTTAAATTGTGTAAGCTGTGCTTGTAATAACTGTTGATGTTGCTCATAAGCAAGTGTGATAAAAAAATCATTAAGCGATGAACTTACAAGTAACTGCTCTATTAAAAGTAAGGCTAAGTCTTCTGAAAAATCAAAGGCAAGCTGAAAATTATTAACAAAACGCGCTTGAATATCTGCTATTTTTAATAAATGCGAAAACGTTTCTGAATGTTTAATTGATGCTCTGGTAAAGGCTGGAAACTTTTCACTTAATAAATCAGCATCACAGCTTTTAATAATCGTGTCGATTAACGGAATATCTAAGCTAGTAGCGTGTTGATGAGTGAGCAAGCCTAACTGAATAATTAATTCGTCTGATAACCATAACGGCAGATTTTCATCAACGCGCTTTCTATAAACAGTACGCGGAATTAGTTGCTGTATTGGCAACACCCCCTCTACGCCGTCAAAATATCTAAAGCGTTCAAATAAAGCTAAATTATTAAAGCGAACGCGTAACAAATTGCTATCTTCATGCCTTAAATGTTGATTAATGGTTTGCCATAATTGCTCAATCGCATGGATTGATGTTTCGGCAACTATCGCTTCTTCCGTATCAATATTAAAGCGGTCAATAACAAATATAACAGTCATTTTTAATCCCTATAGTGCTGTAACACTTGGTTTAGCACGTTGATAATTTTTTCTTTGGGTAGTTTAGATGCAGAAAAAATATAACGAATTTCATTGACGATCCCTTCAAGCTCTGGGTTTGGAGTGATAATAGGAGGTGGAATAATAGGAAGTGGGGTAATGGGAGGAGCGATAGGTTCAGGGGTTAATACAGCTTGCTCAATTAACTGTTCAATTGCACCTGTGCAACGTCCTATATCTGAATCAGAACATTCATCAAATGAACGCGATAGCATTTTCTCTATCACTGTTTTAGGTTCTATATCTTCTGCATCATTAGTTTCTACTAACAAGTCTGCTAATTGCTGGGCTTGTCCTGTGCCAATTTGTTTTAAGCGCGTGACAATGGTTTGTTTTTCATCTTTATTAACAGGAAAAGCATCATCCCAACACAATTTTATTTCATGTAATTTAGCATCTTCAACTTTTAAAAAATCATTGAATAAGGCTTGTACCGCAGCAATGACTTTAGAAACATCATGAGAAGGTAAATCCTTTTTGACATCTAAAATATCTATTAAAAAATCGGCTAATTCTTGCGAACTTTTGCCAACAGTATTTAAAAAAGCAACCAGTTTTTGCGTTTTAAAATCCAATTGATTTGATGCTTTAACGCCCTCAGGCTTAGTATTAACAAATTTCCTTAATTTAGCGGCACAAACGGTTGCGTACTCTTCGTTAGTGAGAGCTTCATCCTTTTCAATACCAAGAGATTTCCCCATCAAAAACAACATTGCAAATTGTTTTCCACCAAACTCAGATAAACGAATTTTTAACTTACTACCTTCTTTAAAGGCTAAGGTTAAATTCTTAGAAAAACTATTGTCAGAGCCAACCCAACGCAAGCGTTTTACTTCTTGACGAATGGCTATTGCTGTAAATATAGGTAATGTACAAGCAGGAATACCATAAGGAGCAGCCATCAATTTTTTTCGTAATTCACTCACCACATAAGCATCTTTACGATTTTTTCTTAACAAACTATCATGCAGAAGTTTTAAGACCGTTTTTAAATGCCCTTCGGTTTCAGTGATTAACTTTATATCCCAACCACCCGAACGCTCAATAAATAATTGATTAGCACCTAAAACCCCATCAATTAAAGACCCTTCTTCACTGGTATCAGTGAATCCTAATAAATCCTTTTGATAAGAAGGGTTTTCATCAAATTTAAGAATACGTTCAACTATATTTATAATTTTTTTATAGCCTGTATATTTTTCATTTCTTAAACCATTCATATTCATGGCTCGAATAGTAATTTCTTGAGGATAAGTCGCGGCAACATCAACCGCTAACAATTCTTTAAAACCATGCCAACTTTCACAGCTTAAGAGTTCACTTGAACCTGCTTGATAAATCTGACATTTAGCCGAATTTAACCCCGACCGCCCATAAAATTTTTGTAAAAGCTGCTTAATCGCTTGACGATTACTTTCCCATTTTGCTTCTAGTTGTTTTTTTACATTTTCTGAGGAGGCTGAACTTTTAAGCTGCACATTAATCGCTAAATAGCGGCATAATAAATCATTAAACTTAAAGCTAATATCATTTTCAATGGTGGTTTCTGATTGAATCCCTAACACAGGAATCCAAAAGAAATGATTAGCACTAGGCATTTCTTGAATCTGTGTTTTTAGGGTATTTGCCTCTTGCTGAGTATCGGCTAAAACTAAAAAAACCTGTGCCGATAAAGATAACCCTTTTGTTTTAAGTTGTTCGGACAAAAGAGATGGGGTTAAAAGATTCACCGCATAGGAACGAATAATTCCGCAAGCTGAGGGTTCTAAATCATGCTCTCCGAGTATTGGCAGAATATCTTCCTGCATATCAGGATAAGTTTCTAATAAATATTGATAACTGTGTTCCGAAAACGAATCTATTTCTTTTTCAATTAAGGATTCACTATCAACACCGCTTTCCCCTGCAAATAGCCAAAAATGGGTAACAGGATTTTTCCAAATTAAGCCTGCATCTTTTAAATAGGCTGAATGTTGATTTAAGGCTTCTGAGTGGGCAGTATTAGGCTCATCATCATAAAGTACACAAGCTAATAGCTCATCGCTGGCTTTAACATTTTCTAATAATTGCGCTAATAGCAAGACACTTAAAATATCTTTTCGTATTTTAATCTCTTCGGCTGAGTCGCCATTCACATTAGAAATAGCCTGCTCATAACGTCGCCAATCGCTTGGTGATTCTTTTTTAAGATTATCGGCGTAATAGTGTAATAACTGAGGTAGACGAACTAATTCTTTTTGCCATAAATGATGGTCATTTAATTCAGCATTTAAAATTTCACCTGCATTATCACGAAAAAAAGTTAAGGCGGTTCGGTTTGCTTGTGCTAGTTTTGATAAGTTAAATAAACCGACAGCCATTACAGGGTGGAGAGGATAGACATCTTCAAAGACTTGTTCTAAATGTTCATTTAAAGATTGGAATAAGGGTAAAGATTTACAGGCTTCTAATAGTTTTAATTTAGCTGGTTGATCTTGGCTTAATAATTGTTTTCCTTGTTCTGACCACGTTTTTTGCATTCCTAATAAATGATAACCATCACTTTCAGCCGCATTCAGTTCAATCTTAAAGGCTTTATTAAAGCGTCCTGAAATTTTCTCTAAACTTTCTTTAATGACTTCTGAGGCATGAGTTCTATCGCCGTATTCTTGAAAAGAAACATGCGTCACCCCAAAGAACAAAGTATGTCCTGTATCGGGTTCACAGACGGTTTCGATAAACTGTTGTAAAGACATGATTTCTTGTCCTGCATTTCGCGCAGTATTACCAATTAAATCTTCCAGTGCATTACCAAATTCATCCCATAAAACCACAATGCCGCCATAGTTATATTTTTCAGCAAGGTTTTTACCTGCTTCTAAATAGGCATCAATATAATTTTTACCGCCTGCTTGTGAAATATCAAAAGCTTGACCAAAACACACCGCTTCATGCCAATCTAAAAACACCTCTAATGCTAACGGTTGATGACCTTTTAAATTAAATAACAGGTCTTCGGTTGAAATATAATGATGCGATCTTTTTAATGTCCATTGTGATAAATCAGCATCACTAAAGGCTTCATTATCATCAATCATTTTTTCAAAGCGTTTCACGCATACTTCGTATTCTGTAGACGGCAGAATCGCTTTTATATCAAGTTCGCTTTCTCTTTGTAGGGCATCAAACAAACCCTCCATGAGTTTCGCACCTAATGAAGTTGTACCTGAGGCATAAAGTGAAACTAACAAATAAGGTTTAGCTTCCTTATCTGTTTTAGGTAAAAAAGCTTCTTTAAGCTTATCCGCGAGTTGATTTTCACCTGCAAGGCAAAGTCGCTCAATTAGTTTAGAAAAGCCTTTGGTGCTTGCGCCATCGCGCAACAGTTGTGCTAACACAACGGCTAGATGGCTTTTTCCTGAGCCATAGCTTCCATATAGATTTAAAGCGCGTTGTTCAAATTTTGCGCTAGGTAATACGGCTTCTGCTAGATGTTTAAAGACTTGAATGGCGGCTTGGGTGGGGGTGTAATGCGCGACTAAGGCGTTATTAGAAATGCCTTGTTCAAGTATGATTGCAGCACTGGTTTGTTCTGGGTTGATTTGAATTACATCATGTAGATTCATTCTTTTTCCTTATAGAGAGCTATTCTGCACGAGTGGGTCGCCAAATTTGTATGAATAAGCCATCAAGCGGTTGTGGTTTAAAGTAGTTATGGTTTATTTGTTGAAATTCATTGCTTGCGGTGAAGACCAGCACTATTTTTATGTTGTCGTGCCACATGGCGAGGGTTGACCAGAAGGCGGATTTATCGGCTAAGCTCCAGTAGCTTGTCCATTGTTCGGGTTGGTGAATGATAATGCCTTCTTTTTGGACGGCTAGGATTTGTTTTTCTAGGTTTTTTTTGTTGGTTCGTGCTTCTGGGGCATTTTGTATGCCTGAGTATTGCCAGAGTTCGTAGTTTGGCAATAGTCCTCTTAATGTTTGGGTTACGTCGTCTAGGTCATGGAGGTTTTTACTGGAGATACCTATATTGCGATAGCGGATGTTTTCTTTTTGGTGGTATTGCTCTAGGTTGGTTTTTAGGGTGTTTTGTAAGTAGTTTAAGTCCATTGTTATTTTTCCTTATAACCAAGTATCTTGACCTTTTTGCAATAGCAAGAGGATGGTTTTGTTAGGGTCGTAGTTTTCTTTGAAGGATATGGAGTTTAGGTCAACGGCATGGTCGAAGCTGAAGTAGCTTTGCCATTTGTGCATTTGGCTCATGCGTTGTAGGTGTTGGCGTAGTTGGTCTTTAGGGCAGCATAAGAAGTGTGGCAAGCCTGTTTCTTGTATGAGTTTTGAAAAATCAATGCTATCACGGCTTTTAAAGTGGCTGAATTTAGCCATTGCTAGGGCGTGAATGATGATTTCATCTGAGAGTATTGGCGAGCCTAAGCGTATTGAAAGCCGTTTATCATCGGGTGATTTTTTAGATTCTATTAAGGCTAATTCAGCTAAAGGATTACCATTAATAAGCATTTTCCGAACACTACTTGATAACGATTCAATGGTTGAATCTTTATATTGTTTTCCAGTTTCATCAACTAAATCAGTTTGTATTTTAGTAAATAATTTATTCCAATCAATCCAGTCCTTAGTAATAGATTCCAGACCTAAAAAAAAGCTAGGATAGGGTTCACTTATTTTTGAAAAACATAAAGATAAATGAAAAGCCCACCACGTTGACGATTTTGCTAATTTTGGGTCATTAGTCAAAATAGCATAGCCAAAATCTGTGAGTTCGTACTCTCTTGAAGTCCTTTGGTTATCTATAAGTTGAGCGGAAGCCATCCAGCCTTTAATAGTATTTAAACGATTTGCTCCAGCTATAAATTTAAGTCGAGCGGCTCTCATTTTAGCTTTTGTAAAAATATCTCTTTCAGATTTTACTATTTCAAGACCTTGGCTAACCCACCATCTGGTTACAGGTTCACCTTCATTACTCATTAACGCCATTTTTCTTCCTTTATGCTTTGACTCGTTGACTAAGGGTAAAAAATTAAATTTTATAGTTTTTTCAAAATAAGTATTCTCAAGATAATCATATATTCTTTTAACGTTTTTTTATCGTCTATCAGTGCTTTATAAACATCTTCTGAAAAGCCACTGCGTATATTTTTCTTAAAAAGTTCTAATTTTTCTAAATCGCCAGAACTTAATGATTTTAAAGTTTGTCCATTTTCCACTTCCCATAAATTATCATTTATTAAACGACCAAAAGCATTCGCGGGGAGTCGCTATTTTTGCGAAAGCTTGTTTTGGGCATCCCAGCCCAAGCAAGCAGCAAAAACTTAACGCGACCACTTATGCCTCCGGCGGCCCCGATTCGTCCTCGTCACCTCGTCCCGACCCAACAAGGGGTCGGAACATAGGCTCCAAATGACTTGACGCCGTGTCGGATGGCCTTTTATTTTGTCTCCACCTTCGCTAACGCTCAGACTCCGACAAAATAACGACCCTACGGCTATCGCGGACTAAAAATCATCACTTCGCTTAGGCTACGTTTCCCTGATTTTCAGCAATGAAAATTTCTATGGTTTAATTTAATGGAATTTTTATCAATGATTTTATTGTCCTAATCGTTAGTAAAAACTATGCACTTTAGTGCAAGACTTTTAGTAAACTCTCATTTATGAGGTTTCATTTTGATTTAAATTTAGGGTGGTGGGTTAAATCTGTTATTAGGCATGAATATCTCGTCCAAATTCGACTTTATTAATTAATAGTCCAATGACAATATCATGCATTTGTTCTATTTTGGAAAAACAGATTGTTCGACGCGTTAAGCGTTTAATCCATGTTCTAAAATTTAGGTTTTTTCGTTCAATTTTTTGAGTGTTTTGTTTGCCTATTTCATGTTCATTTACATCTAAGTTTCGCTCATAAGCCCCCCAGTCATCTGTATAATATCTGCTTATTTCAAAAGGAGTCAGTAAGGCTTTTAGCTCTTTGAAAACATCATCTTTACGCTTGCCAAATACATAAGCAATGACTGTATTAGTCGCATGATCAACAGCATGCCATAACCATCGCTGATTCGACTTTTTACCTACAAATGACCATTGTTCATCAATCTCAACTTCTTCGCAAACAAGCTCCAGCCGGACGTCTAAAGGTGTTTCTGATTTTTGAGATAGAAAAACAGGATTTACCTGTACAAGGCTATCTTCTTTGCTTTTCAGGATGCTGATGACTGTATTTTTATTGATTTTCAGAACCCGTGCGGTGTCTCTAATACCACTGCTATTAATAGCCATTTCGACGACTTTTTCTTGGACTCCAGGCACACATGCATTATAGCGATAGTACAGCATAAATGTTTGAGTTTGGCAGGCACTATTTTTGCAGCGATACCGCTGTATATTTTGAGCATTCTTTCCTGATTTCAAGATAGTGCTACAGCGACAATTTGGGCAACTTACTTCTTGATAACATTTCATTCGAGGAATTATGATGTAAACCTTTTACTTCTCCTAATTATTTAAGTGAAATAACAGATTTAACCCACTACCAAATTTAAATCCAAATTATTGAGATATTAAAGTAAACAACTCATTGGTTGAAAGTTAAACGAATGAGAGCGTTGGTGTTCTCCTGAGTTATATAAATCTCCAAGTATGTTTTTCTTTAGTCGGCTTTAGCCGATGAACGACTTTCAGTCGTAAGTCAAACTATGTATCTTTTAGTGCATAGTTTGTTGATTTAAACTTTCATCAATATTTGAATAATAAATCAGTCTATCTTCCCCATGAGAAACTTTAGATAAGGCGTAAAGAAGAACTAAAGGTTTATAAAGTGAATAAACTCCATTAACCTTTCGGACTGAAATATTTTTAAAGAGTGAAAACAAAGAGTCGGAAGTCATTATTTAAAACAAATCATACAGCCATCATCAGAATCATCATCCAATAAAGAATCCATTAATTTTTTAGGCTTTTTAAGGGTATTTTGTTCTTTAATTAATGCTTGCGCTTTAATTTCATCTTTTCGCATTAACATTTCATCTAACGATTCATTTTCTGACCACGTATGATTTCGTCCTTTATTTTTATGATAAAGCTCAAATTGTCGCGCTTTTTCAAATAACTCAGGATGATTATCATGTAACCCCATCCATTCAACTTTACGTTGATAAAAACAAAAATAACATCCAGAACGACTACGCCAATCGTAATATTTAGGCATCCCTAAACCTGATTCATCAAGAATTTTGACAATATCATCTTTATTTAAACCATCTTCTTTAAAGGGGTAAACAGCACTAATATTTGACTTTGTGGAAACATAACCTTCTCTGTAAGCTTCATCCGCACGAATAGCCACATAACTAATAACAGGGTTATTACCTACAAATTCCTCAAAAGGTTTGAGTTTTAAATTTGTTGTACACCAGCGAGAACGCGCAGTAGGTAAAAAATTTCCATTTAATTTTAAATAATAATCAAAATCACGCCCCGCATTAAGACGAGTAATTTCTTTACCTAAATAATCTTCCATTAAATCAACAAAAGCTAAAGTTTCAGGAAGTTCTGCACCTGTATCAGCAAAAAAATATTCCATATCTGGCTCTTTATCACGCATATAAATAGCCAATGCCGCACTATCTTTACCGCCTGAAATCCCTAATAAATGCCGCACCTTTTTTTCCTTAACCATTAAACCTCCTATCTATTCAACTCATCACCAGAGCTAAAAGTTATTTAAAAACATCGTCTAAAGTCGTTGCTTTTTGAGAATTAACAATCCATTTATTTTCCATTCGCAAGGTTAAAACCTTCGCCTTTCAGGCGAACAGATTTATCTCAAATGTTATAATCAGTGAATGGATTATCGCTACGGCAGTCACACAGTTTACAACATCGAATATCATTTTGTCTGGGTAACGAAGTATAGTAGTTTCTGCGCCACCGAATATAGCCCCGAGTGAAATAATGCGCAGGATAAAAGGGCATAGTGCAAGAAAGCTCTTTGAAAAATTCCCTAAATTAAAAAAGCGGTATTGGAGGAAGTATTTTTGGGCAAGGGGGTATTTTTGTGTGACGGTGGGTCAAATGACAGAGGAAATGATAAAGAACTATCTTGAACACCATTTTGAAGCAAATCCAAATGATAATTTTAAAACGGAGTTTGGAGAATCAACATAACAGGGCTATTCGCCCCATATGCGCCAACTTAAGGCACTACCACTCAAGCGAAAGCCACCAGTAGTTTTTCCACGCGAGGCGGTAAACCTTGTAATTGACGCTTACGTGAACGTTCTTCCATTACTTTTTTAGCCATAGGCAGGTTTGCTTTTTTCCAAAAGAACACCCCAGTGATAATTGTTTTCATCTCATTTCTAATCTGTTGTAGTTAAATATAGTTAATACTTATTTGTTAGAGGAGGACTTTTTCTAATAAAATTTATATTTATTATGAACTTATAAATATAAGAGATTCGTAAAGTAACGAAATAAACATCCGTAAAGTAACAACTCTGAATCCGTAAAGTAACACTTTAATCCGTAAAGTAACGAACGTTAATCCGTAAAGTAACACTCCTATATTTAGAAGGATATGAGGAGTCTCAATACCTTCGCCAAAATTAAAATACACTCATTTTTAATAGTTTTAATGATATTTTATATAAATTCCTAGAAGCACGACACTTTTTGCATTAAAATCATTATCAATAATTCCTAGAAGCACGAATATCAATGGCCAATCCTCTACTTCCTATAAGGCATAAACAACAAAATTTTTTTAGTTGTGATGTTTTTGATACATATAAAGATGATTTAGCCTCTATGGAACATCCTGTGTTCAGCTTATCTACAAAAACTGACTTTAGAGTGCTTGAGTATGAAAGTAATAATGGAGACCGAATTAAGATAACACCAAGTTATGTAGATGGGTTAGCTACTATTCATGATAAGGATGTTTTGCTTTATATTGCGAGTAGCTTAATAAGCAATGTAAATAAAGGAGATATTCCTGCTCAAAATGTTAGGTTTGTTGCATATGATTTTCTAGTATCAACCAATAGACAAACTGGTGGTAAAGGCTATCAAATATTACGAGAAGCTTTAGCTCGCCTTGTGGGGACTAGAATTGAAACAAATATTGTAACAAATGGTACGAGAGTTATAGAAAATTTTGCTATTTTGGAATCATTTAAGATTGTTGAAAAGCATCCAGACAACGGACGAATGATTGGCATTGAGGTAAAACTTTCTGATTGGTTTTATAACTCTATAATAGGTAAAGAAATTCTTACTATCGATAAAGAATATTTTAGGCTTAGAAAACCGACAGAAAGAAGGTTGTATGAATTAGCTAGAAAGCACTGTGGAAAACAGAAGTCTTGGAGTATTGGATTAGAAACCTTGCGTAACAAATTGGGGGCAACAGCTCCTATTGTAAAGCTTAAATATAATTTAAATAGGATATCAGAATCTAACCATTTACCAGGATACACAATATCAATTCTTGGGAACATAGTAACTTTTACTCGTAAAACATCTGAAGTTTCTCAAGGGAAAATGGATAGCAAAAACAATGAGGTAATAGAGTTACTTCAGTATCATGGTATTGGCCCTATAATAATAAAAGAATTAGTAAGCAGCTATGATTCCGACAGAATTATAGGTAACATTAATTATGTTCTAGAACAGGATAAACTGGGTAATATAAAGAATAAAAAGGCATATATTGTTAAAGCGATAAGAGATGATTTCCGCCCCATTCTATCGCAGCATGACATAGCTCAATCTGAAAAAGAAGATAGTATTAAAAAGGAAGTTTCAAAAAAAATTAATCTTGATAAGCAAAACAAAGAGTGGGTGAAATTTTGTAGCCAACGAGTTAAAGATAAGTTTTATGAACAACCTAAAAAATGGCAAGAAGAGAAGCGTCAGGCATTCATTGATAAGATTACATTAGACAACAATAAACTTATTTTAAAGAGTTATAAGAAAAATGGTTTCAAAAATCCTATTCTTTTAGCCAATTTTTTTACCGAACTTAAAGATGAGTTATTAACTGAACTAGAAGAAATAGACTTTGATAAATATTTAAAAAAACGTCAAGCCTGAATTCATATAATAACTGCAACACCTCTGTAAAGGGTTAGAGGGTATAGTTTCCGTCGACTAAAACCTGAAACTAAAAAGAGGTGCTCAATGAATACATTTACCCATCTAACCCCAAACAACACGAGTACTGATAAAGCGATGAATCTCGGAAAGTTTTTGACGACCAACTAACGTTGCCAATACAACTCCAACAATGACTGAGGAAGCGGGGGAGTCGCTATTTTTGCGAAAGCTTGTTTTGGGCATCCCAGCCCAAGCAAGCAGCAAAAACTTAACGCGACCACTTATGCCTCCGGCGGCCCCGATTCGTCCTCGTCACCTCGTCCCGACCCAACAAGGGGTCGGAACATAGGCTCCAAATGACTTGACGCCGTGTCGGATGGCCTTTTATTTTGTCTCCACCTTCGCTAACGCTCAGACTCCGACAAAATAACGGCCCTACGGCTATCGCGGACTAAAAATCATCACTTCGCTTAGGCTACGTTTCCCTGATTTTCAGCGAAGGTTTTACCTGTTTATCTTTCCCACTCAAAATGCTAATGATTTTTTTAGCTATTTCGAGGGAGAATAAACAGAATAATCGAGTTTTTAAGCCCCTTTTACCTCCGCCCTGCCCCTGCGCTATAGAATATATATAAATATATCCCCCTGTACAGCTACGCAGCATATTTGCACTATAAAATTCAATTCCCGCAGGTGAGACGGTATAAACCCGCGACTTCTACTTTATACAAATATGATCTTACTGACTACCTCTACATACCCTTGATCGGTAGCTCTGTCCTGACCTATTCCAATATCATCTAATCCAAAATAGGGGCTGGGCTTGAAAGAAGAGAAGAAAAACCAAATTGCTTACAAATGAGAAGCTAATTAAGATATAATTAACGTTCGTTTGATTGCAAGAGTTGGTCTCTTACTTTCAAGCTGTGGTGAGTGTTTGAAGCACTCATACACAACCTTTATTAAAGGCAAAAAACCCAAGTACTTAAAAATGCTTGGGTTTTTTTTTGCCTTTAAGCCCTAAACTTTAAAAGTTAGGGACTTGTTTCTAAACCTGAAATAGGAAATATCAGATTCTATTGCCAATAACCTTAACCCATACAACCAAGACATAGCAAGTTTAGCTGTAATTTATAGCTATTTTTTTAAAAAATCTCTTTTGTCTTATCTGGGTCATATTTTTAAGTCGAGCTTTAAAACAGGTATATCACCATGACAAGTACACAACAACGTGGAGAACTACAAAGTCAAATTTGGAAAATTGCGAATGAGGTTCGTGGTTCAGTCGATGGCTGGGATTTTAAACAGTACGTATTAGGCGCTTTGTTCTATCGCTTCATAAGTGAAAACTTTGCCAGTTACATTGAAGCTGGTGATGGTAGTGTTCATTACGCTGCTTTTTCCGATGATGATACACTCATTGCAGCAATCAAAGACGATGCAATTAAAACCAAAGGGTATTTCATCGGTTCTGTCGCAAGTATTGTTGGAAATGCAGGAAGCCTAGTCTTCAGGCATAACTATCCTGCTAAAGCGATAAACTGCTTATAAGCAGGAATATTCTCCTCAGACAATTGTCCCTTTCGGATCATATGTGCTGTTTCAATTCCATCAATTGTTGCTTGAGCGGAGTGAAACGCTTTAAAGCCCATCATTGGTTTTGTTATTTTTTTGATAAATCGATGATCCTGTTCGATGATGTTATTCAAATATTTAACCTGTAATATGTCGATCATAGTGGCAAACCCAGCGAGGATTAACAAGAGGTTAATATTGGCTAATCCTGCATAGTTAGCGCCACTTTTATCCATAACGACCTTATCAGGAAAGCCATTATTGTTAATCGTTTGTTTGAAAAATGCGGTTGCAGCCTCTT
>NZ_BDMN01000135.1 GCF_002189065.1 Bathymodiolus platifrons methanotrophic gill symbiont | reverse complement strand
TTACCGCTTAGATTGGCCTGGAAAGAAAGCCGCATTATTAAAAGCCAATACCCCGGTTACTAAAACTCTACGTCCGTGCCGAGATGACAGCGTGAACTTTGATAGCACAGAAAACGTGTGTATCGAAGGCGATAACTTTGAGGTATTGAAGATTTTACAAGAGTCATATCTAGGTAAAATCAAAATGATTTATATTGACCCGCCTTACAACACAGGCAAAGATTTTATTTATAAAGATACAACACAGATTAAAAAAGCGGAATATGAAGAAAAGCTCGGGGCTACGGATGAGGAAGATAACAAGCTGTTTAAAAATACCGATAGCAATGGGCGGTTTCATTCTGACTGGTTGAGTATGATGTATGAACGTCTTATTGTTGCACGAGATTTATTGAAAGATGATGGGGTTATCTTTATCAGTATTGATGACAATGAGGTGCATAATTTAAGGGAGATTTGTGATGAGGTGTTTGGGGAGGAGAATGCTTTGGAACAAATGATTTGGAAAAAAAGGTACCAAGGTGCAAAAGAAAAACATTTAGTAGCTGTTCACGAATACATTTTTGTTTATTCTAAGGTTAAAGAATCAATTCGTGAAATATATGTACCTGCCACTCAAGAGTATATTGACAGATACTATACACATAAAGATGAGAATTATAATTCACGAGGAGGATACAGAACACAACCCCTAGAGGCTGGTAAAAGTATGGACTCAAGAGATAATCTAACATTTTCATTTGAAGCTCCTAATGGAAAATTAATATCTCCTAAAAGGCAATGGATATGGTCAAAAGAGCGTGTATTAGATGCTATAGATCATGGTGAGATAGGATTTACGAAAGATAAATATTCACCATATATTAAGCAGTATCTAAAAGACAGGAAAGGTGTTGTTAGGAAAACTAAAAAACAAACCATTATTGATAATGTTTATACTCAAAATGGAACTAAGGAAATGAATGATATATTTGAAAATTTAGGGATTTTTCCATTTCCAAAACCTAGCTTTCTTTTGTCACAACTGATTGAATTTGCAAACACAAATAAGAACGATCTTATCCTAGATTTCTTCTCAGGCTCGGCAACAACCGCCCATGCCGTTATGCAACTCAACGCGGAAGACAAAGGCACGCGAAAATTCATCATGGTACAGCTCCCTGAAGCAACTGATGAAAAATCTGAAGCCTATAAAGCGGGCTACAAAAACATTGCAGAAATAGGTAAAGAGCGTATCCGACGAGCAGGTACTAATATAGTAGAAGACAACCAAAATAAAATAGGCATTGATAAACTGGATATTGGCTTTCGCGTCTATAAGACAGACTCAAGCAATATGGAAGAAGTCTATTACCACCCTGAACAGCTATCTCAAGATAACTTATTTTCTTTAGCAAGCAATATTAAGAAAGAGCGAACCCCTGATGATTTACTCACCCAAGTTATTTTAGATTTAGGGCTAGAGCTTAATCTACCGATAGAACAAAAGAAAATGCACGGTAACAACGTATTTATTGTGCAAACCAACGCCTTAGTCGCCTGTTTTGATGAGCGTTACCGCTTAGATTGGCCTGGAAAGAAAGCCGCTTTATTAAAAGCCAATACACCGATTACCAAAACCCTGCGCCCGTGCCGAGATGACAGCGTTAATTTTGATAGCACAGAAAACGTGTATATCGAAGGCGATAACTTTGAAGTATTGAAGATTTTACAAGAATCATACCTAGGTAAAATCAAGATGATTTATATTGATCCACCGTACAACACAGGTAAGGATTTTATTTATAAAGATAACTTTACGGCTAAAAAGGCAACTTATGAAGAAGAGCTTGGCACTACAGATGAGGAAGATAACAAGCTGTTTAAAAATACCGATACCAACGGCAGATTTCATTCTGATTGGTTGAGTATGATGTATGAGCGGCTGATTATTGCACGGGATTTACTGAAAGAGGATGGCGTTATTTTTATCAGCATTGACGATAATGAATTGGCAAATATACAGAAACTATGTGATGAAATATTTGGAGAGGCGAATTTTTTAGAATGTTTTATTTGGGTTAAAAAAACCGCCCCGAATAATGTAATTGTAGGAGCTGTACATGAATATATATTAATCTATGCTAAGTCCTTATTAAATTTAAAACTATATTTGCAACCAAGAAGTGCTGAGGATAATGCAAAATATAAAAACCCTGATAATGACCCTCGTGGCTCATGGATGGCAGATAATATTTCTTCACCTGCTAAAGGTGGGCGTAGTACGCCAAGTCTTATTTATGACATTAAAAATCCATTTACAGGAGAAATTCATACCCCTCCAAACGGTAGGATGTGGAGCGTACCTGAAAATGAAATGTTGAGAAAAATTGAGGAGGGCACTGTTGTATGGGGAAAAAACAATAATGGTCGCCCCATGAATAAACGATTTCTAAGTGAAACTAGAGATGGAAAAGTAATGCAAACTTTAATTACTGATGGAGATAGTAATAGTGGAGCTTCTAAAGAAATACAAAAAATATTTGATAATGATGTTGTCTTTGAAACGCCTAAACCAGTTAAGTTATTATCAAAATTAATTTCTCTAGCTACTAAAAATAATGATGTTATTTTAGATTTTTTTTGTGGCTCAGCAACGACTGCTCATTCTACAAGCATTGTAAATGTTACAGATAACAGCAACCGAAAATTCATCATGGTACAGCTCCCTGAAGCAACCGATGAAAAATCTGAAGCCTATAAAGCAGGATACAAAACCATTGCAGAAATAAGCAAAGAACGCATACGCCGTGCAGGACAAAAAATAGTCGAAGATAATCAAGATAAAGAAAATATTGATAAGCTGGATATTGGCTTTCGCGTCTATAAAACAGACTCAAGCAATATGAAAGAAGTCTATTACCACCCTGAACAGCTAACGCAAGATGACATTTTTTCTTTAGAAAGCAATATCAAGGAAGGCCGAGAGCCTGATGATTTACTCACCCAAGTTATTTTAGATTTAGGGCTAGAGCTTAATCTACCGATTGAGCAAAAGGAAATGCACGGTAACAACGTATTTATTGTGCAAACCAACGCCTTAGTCGCCTGTTTTGATGACAATATCAACATAAAAATCATTGATGAAATAGCACAGTTAAAGCCGTTTAAAGTAGTGTTTAAAGATGGCAGTTTTTCCAATAGCAAAGACCGTATTAATCTTGAAGAACGTTTTAAAAGGCTTTCACCTGAAACATTAATTACGGTGATATAACATGGCTAACGGTATTAAATTACAGTTTAAACAGCAAGGCTACCAAAGTGATGCTACGCAAGCCGTGGTCGATTGTTTTGCAGGACAAACCAAGGGGCATAGAAAAGAAATAACGGAGCGAACAGAGCTGTTAGTCCATGAAATATTTGCCAATAAAAAGTTTGATTTGAATGACAAGGAACTGATTAAAAATGTTCAAGCCCTACAGAAAGAACAAGGGCTTAATACTAGCAAGCAACTAGAAACCTTAGACGGTACACCGAACTTCAGTATTGAAATGGAAACAGGGACGGGTAAAACCTATGTTTACACTAAAACCATGTTCGAGCTGAATAAAAAATATGGCTGGAGTAAGTTTATTATTATGGTGCCATCGGTTGCAATCCGTGAAGGTGTGCATAAATCCCTAGAAATAACAGCAGATCATTTTCAGGATTTGTATGGCAAAAAAATCCGCTTTTCTATCTACAATACACAAAATAAATCCAATATTGTTAATATTAAAAGTTTTGCCAATACTGCAAATATTGAAGTGTTGATTATGAATTATCAGGCTTTTAATGCAAAGAAAAAAGATAAAGAAATTAGAGGGGAATCCGCAAGAAAAATTTATCAAAAACTTGATGCTCTTCAATCAGAACGCCCGATTGATATTATCAGCAGAGCCAGACCTATTCTAATTATTGATGAGCCGCAACGCTTTGGTAAGTCCGAAAGTTTATTTAAAGAATTTAACCCCTTGTGTGTGTTGCGCTATTCAGCAACCCATAAAAAAGACAAAAAATATAATGAAGTTTACAGACTAGATGCAATAGATGCTTATAACCAAAAGCTGGTTAAAAAAATCAAAGTAAAAGGCATTGAGGTGTTGGGGAACAGCGGCACGAACAGTTATCTTTTTTTAGATGCGGTTAATATTCACCCAAAACGCTACCCAACCGCCAGTCTTGAGTTTGAAATAAAGCAAAAAACAGGCATAAAAAAAGTACTGAGAAAAATAACAGAAACAGATAACCTGCTTAACTTATCCAATGAATTGAAGCAGTATCAAGGTTTTATCGTTAAAGAAATTAACGGTCTGCATAATACAGTTTCCTTTACCAATGGCATCACAATAGGCGTGGGTCAAAGTATAGGGGAGGTGGACGAGCAACATATAAGACGTATTCAAATTCGGGAAACAATAAAATCTCATATTGAAAAAGAACGGGCTTTATTTGATGAAGGTATCAAAGTGTTGTCCCTGTTTTTTATTGATGAAGTGGTGAAATATCGAGACTATGAACAAGCCGATGAAAAAGGCGAATATGCGCGTGTTTTTGAAGAAGAATATAAGCTTGCCATTGCCGAGCGTGATTTTTTTGATGATAAATACAATCAGTATTTAGAAGAACATAAAACGGAAGAAATCCATAAAGGCTATTTCTCGGTAGATAAGAAAGGCAAGCTGGTGGATTCCATCAGTAAAACCAAATCAGAAAAGCAGGATAGTACCGATATTAGTGCCTATGATCTAATCATGAAAAATAAGGAGCGTTTGCTTAGTTTTGATGAGCCAACACGCTTTATTTTTTCGCATTCTGCTTTGCGTGAAGGCTGGGATAATCCAAATGTCTTTCAGATTTGTACCTTAAAACATAGCCAAGCCGAAGATAACAAACGTCAAGAAATTGGGCGTGGGCTAAGAATTAGTGTGAAATGCCGTGGCGAAGATAAAGGTACGCGCATGGATGTTGCTACACTAGAGGATGATTTTTTTGATGTGAATACCTTAACGGTAATCGCCAGTGAGTCATACGATAGTTTTTCCAAAAAATTACAAAAAGAAACTGTTGAGTCACTGTCTGATAGACCTGTTATTTTAACCCTTGAAGCCTTAGTGGATCGTGTTCTTACCAATGAAAAGGGGCAGCAATTGACGTTTACTAATCAATCTGCAGTGGATTTGATTTTTCAATTTAGAGAGCAAGCTTATATTGATAAGGATGATAAAATCACGGACAAGCTGGTTAAAGCGATAGAGGAGGATACCGTAGAACTCCCTACTGAACTCGTCCCCTTTAAAGCCAGTGTTTGTGAGTTAATGCAAAAAATACATACCACTGCTAACTTTCAAGCCAGTGCAGATGGTAAAGCAGATAACATTGATATTTCTGATTTTAAGCCAAATGCTAATTTTGCTAAAAAAGAGTTCCAAGACCTATGGAATAAAATCAAAATCAAAACTGTTTATGAAGTTGATTTTTCAGATGAAGAGCTAATTAAAAACAGTGTTTCAAAGATAGATAAAAAATTGTCCGTTAAAAAAGTCATTGTGCATATCACCGAAGGGGAGCAGAAAAAAAACATTGATGAGAGTGGATTAAAATCAGGTGATAGCATGGTTAAAACTAAAGATATTACCGAGAAAGCTGACTAATTATTAGGCGCAGTTAAATATGATTTAATTGGTGAAATTGCAAAGGAAGCACGAC
>NZ_BDMN01000134.1 GCF_002189065.1 Bathymodiolus platifrons methanotrophic gill symbiont | reverse complement strand
TAATTAAAGGCGTTCCAGGACTAGATGGGAATGATCGGAACTCCTTGATTGCATTTATGAAAGATAAATGTAGGACGTACAAAATCAGTAAGGGTATTGTTGATGATCAACTAGATACCATCATTGAGAGCAATGTTATTAATCCAGTGAGAGATTGGCTTGCGGGCATTACACGCACAAAGACAAACAACCCAGTCCATGAGCTTGTCGACCTTTTGCCTGTGGATAATAAGGAGTGGGTTAAGATCGCCTTGTATAGGTGGCTAATACAGTGCTGTGCTGCCGCTGATATGGCAAAACATGGGGGCAAACATCCTGATGCCATCCCTAAGTTTGAAAGCGTGCTGATGATGTGTGGGGGACAAGGACTGCATAAAACTTCTTTTGTCAGGAGCTTACTCCCTGAGGAGCTTCATAAATACACAAAAGACGCTGTTCGGTTAGACCTAAAAGACAGGGGCTCCATGCTTAATGTTCTTAGGTGCTGGATCCCAGAGCTTGTAGAGCTTGACGCGAAAAGCGAGCAATCAGAGTTAAACGGCTTCTTGTCGAAAGAGGAGGATGAAATAAGGTTTCGCTATGCGAGGAAACCTATGACTATACGTAGGCATGTGTCTTGTTTTGCCACTGTCAATAGGGAACATCCCCCCAAAGGAACGACTTGGAATAGAAGATTCCTGCCCATTTTTACTAAAAGCAGGTTAGATTACCCCCGTGACGCTAAATTTGATTACACGGACTTGTGGGCGTTTGTGTGGCAGGAGTACACCAGTGGCGCGCAGTGGTGGCTTAAGAGCGAAGAAGAGGCCTTACAGCAGGAATCACTTAGCAACCCTGAGGATAGAGCGTTAAAAGATATTATTTGGAATGTGTTTCATTTTATTGACGAAACAACGGGGGAGGCACTTAAGAACAGAACAATTAAAATGACTAACTCCCAAATAATTAAGGCGTTACCTAAAAATATAAAAAATAACAGATCTAACCAGATGGCTGTAAAAAGAGTTTTAAAGGGGTTGGGTGTGAAGCATAAAAGGAGGACTTATTTTATGCCCCCGAGGTGTGAAGCTGAAAAGAACAATCAAGGGGGGATGCCGATATAAAATTAGCACTCTGTCATTTTGTTTTATGGTTGGGCATAGGAAGAGCAACGCGATAGGAGGTATTACACAAGCACGCACTAAAAGGGCTTAGAGTCGCCTTACGAGACCTA
The DNA here is from genome assembly GCF_002189065.1 of Bathymodiolus platifrons methanotrophic gill symbiont. Taxonomy (GTDB): domain Bacteria; phylum Pseudomonadota; class Gammaproteobacteria; order Methylococcales; family Methylomonadaceae; genus Methyloprofundus. The sequence continues at coordinate 19,512 of NZ_BDMN01000134.1, read as the reverse complement.
AACTTATTTAAGCCACAGGGTATAGTCCCCGCCTTGTATCGCCTCTAAGCCTCACTTGTAGGGCTTTGCTAAAGAATAACCTAATGTGGTCTTAGAGGTGTAAAAACAATAAACAATGTTTAGCTTCCCGTGACAAGGATTGAGATGCTAAGAAAACAGAGTCAGATTCCCCCTGTTTTCTAAAATAAGGTATTCCAGAAATGGCGGATATGTGTGTGGGGGGAGGGGGAACGTAACTTTCTCTAAGGGCTGAGACTCGCTTAGGGACGTTTTAAATCCCATGGCTTAAAGCGTCCCTAATTTTTTGGGATGAACCAACTTGTGAGGTACTCTCTAATGTCTAGTTTTTCATTGTCTGATGATTTTATTGCCGCGTCCGAGGCTCTTACAAAGGGTCTGGATATTGTTGCATCTAATGAGGATGTTTTGTTCAACGATCGGGTGAAAGCGATAATGGCTGGGATGATCAGCTTGATCCTTTTGCTCCTTAAGCAATTAGTGGATGATTCGGATTATTCAGATTTTTCAGCTTTTAGAAGGGCGGAGCAGATCACGAGGATTAACAAGCATTTAATTATCTTGGAGAGCTCTCTACACAAGAAACGGGAGTTTGAGAACAAGGAGGATGTCGATTTAATTGGGTTAAACTCATCAATGGGCAGCCTTTTGAAATAAATATATTCTTGGTTGCTTATATTTTTTCAGGTTTTATAGAAGGTTGCCCACTTTTCTTATCCCGAACTCAGGTTAGCTAGGTTGTACGAAATCGTGATGGACGCAGGGGGCATCGAAGATTATAACTAGTCCCGTTAAGCTTTTGCCGCGAACTTGGGCTGGGATGCCCAAAATGAGCTTTCGCAAAAGTAGGGACTCTTACACTTCATTGTGACACACAATACATCACTTAAATAACTTTGAGAACACCCCTCTAATAACTGGTTTATCTGATGATGTTTCGCTTTGTGTCGTATCAATTTTATGTTCAAGTAATGCCATTAATCGAATTTCACGAGCTAGGGAATCGTCTCTAACTTGTTTTATATCGTCCCTAAGCCCATCGACCTGTTTCTCAAGCCATTCTATATGAGACCTCTCAACCTGCACCACTGGCACGGATGTTTTTGTAACCTTTGACGTTGTATTTTGTTTCAGTTCACCGTACACACGGATTAATTCCGCAGTATCAAGAAAACCATCACTATTCCTCGATACCCTACCAGATGAGACATGTCGGTATAAAGTCTGCTTCGATTTTCCGATTAATCGTGATGCCTCGGTCATTGTTACTAATGCCACTTTATCACCCGTAATTGTTATTCTATGAAAGTGTAACTATTAATCACATCATAAAATCATCACATATTTAGAGTGAACACGCCAGTTGTTCACCTACCCTTTACCCATCATGTAAAAGTTATAACCCCTATTTTACCTGCCCTAATGAATACTTGATTTCCGTTCAATCCGCATTTAACAATTACTATTAGTGAGGCTTTATTATCTTGATAACTCACATTAAGACGTATGTATCACTCCATGCAGAGATAAATAACCCTGTGACATTACTATGCGTAAATTGTGAGCAACAATTCTTATATCGTAGTTACTCACAAGAACTGTTGATAAAAGTGTGTGCTACTTTTGAGTAACTGACTGAAGGCCACGATGCATATAGGATAGGGTTATATTGTATAATTTTTGTACAGGGTATTTATTAAGCTACATTTGATTCACAGTTTTACTATGTTCCTAAGTAATGCGACGCATATAACACTATCAAAGTACTGTCACATAAATGGTCGTTTATGTGGTGGTGCTTTTTCCTCATAAATTATTTCGCAACCAGCTGCATTAAGCGTGTCTATTTGTAGTGATGTATCTTGAGAAGATGTTGAAACTCGGGCGTAACCTATTTTCATTTGCTTACTTTTTTAACATGGGTTTTATTAACCATAGCATGAGATATGTTTTTTTACAGCCTTTTTTAACATTATTATCTATAAATAAGGTCTTGTTAATAGTAATTAGCTGTGTTGATGGCGATGTTAAAAATACACTTGTTTTTTTAACTCCCTCTATCAGTGTATCCATACCCCTCTAGTGAGTGTCGAATTGTTAGGATTGCCAAGGGGATGCGTGGTTAAAGAATGAATAAACTAGGTGCGGTGACAAATGGTACGTATCAACAGTGAAGAGTATTGTTGAATGATAAAAGGAAATAAATAGTCTTAACGTAGCTATTTTAGGAGGTATAATCATTGAATAGCAATTGACTTTTAGTCCATATCTGAGGAGTCCATACTTTTAGGAACTCAAAGAGCTTGATGCTGGACCGGAATGCTTTGCCTTTTTTCTACGCAAAAAAACGCCCAGACCTACAGCTAACACGGACTAAAATATTCACTTAGCTATAAAAGTTCCGTTTCCAGTATTTTTAGCGTCTGTTGAATTTAACTAAAAATTATATAAGTGGTGTGAAAAATGAAAAATAGATTTAAACCTGCGGTATTAGTTTCAGCATTAGCTTTGGTGTGTACTCAAAGTGCTAATGCAGATTTTGATTTTAATGAGTATCTGGGTAATCAGGTTTTCGATTGCCCCAATGATACAAATTTTTCGGAGGGGGACTGCCTCTACAGTGTAGGAGATACTGGTCCTGCCGGTGGAAAAGTTTTCTTTGTTTCTAAGAATGGTTCTCATGGTTTAGAAGTGTCACCAATAGATGCTGTTGTTGGTGGTGAATCGGAATTTGAGTGGGGGTGCTATAAAATTGATGCCATTGGCAGTGAAGAAATGGGTCTTGGAGGTGGGAGCATGAATACTCGCATGATTATAGATGAGTGTGTTTCTACATTAGGTGGCCCCACCGCAGCTGACGTAGCAGATAATTTTAAGTATGGTGGCTTTGATGACTGGTATCTACCATCTCATGATGAGTTACACTCCTTACGTGTGAACCTTAAAGATAAGGGCTTGCTTGAAATGGAGTATGATTTTTATTGGAGTTCATCAGAAGATAAGGTGGGCAGAGACCATTATAAAGCTCATAATAATAGACTTTCTTATCAGGAGTATGTCGGGGGGAAATATATGGTGAATGATATTTCTGGTGGCACAAAGCATCTAAAAAGTTTTGTTAGACCTGTTCGTTCTTTCTAGGGTGGTTTTTAAAAACGCCTTAAAGTAAGTATCTGAAGTTTCCCAATTATTGAGTAGCTGAAATACACAATGCTGGTGTATCGAGTTTTATTTTAGGTGGTTTTGCCATGTTTATAGCAAAACCCTACTTAATTCCCCTTAGGCAATAGCATTTGAAATGAATGAAAAGACTATTTTTTTCATATAGTTGTAGCATAGTTTCAATTTTACCATAAATAATTATTGGGAAACTTCAGGTAAGTATTTATGATTAACTTTTGTGGTAACTACTCACCTCCGCTGTTAATCCTGGATGGATTAATAGTCTGTGGTAGGCGAAGGGGAATTTGCCAATCCGAAGTGCGCGATAGCGCGCTCGGGAGGCCAAAGTTTTATCCAGATGAGCCGTAGAGACATTTCGAGGTAGCGTAGCATGGCGCGCCTAAACATCTAATATTCGTCCGTCTAGAGTCTACGAACCTATCCACGCCCATAGGACGTGGTTATTATTTTTAATATAAATTTATGAAAAAATACAATAGATTGATTTGTCTTACCGCCTTGTTGACCTCTGGTGGTTTTTACTCTGCACCTTCTGTTTCTAAGGATATTAGCAAATTTGATCTTCATGCGGATAATGTGCGCAGATCGGCCGCAGTTACTATTAAAGCTAAAGCTAACCTTTCTCTTATTAAAATGATGGAGGATTTGCTTCATAACCAAAATATTAAAATTAAAAAGATGAAAAACTTTTTACCGGAGATACCTCCCATATCGGAGCGTGACACCCACTTAATGTTAAGGTACTGTGATAGCGACATGAAGTTACAGTGGGGTGACTGTTCAACTTATAAAATAGGTGGCATGGGTCAGGCTGGTGGGATAGTTTTTTACGTGTCTGATGATGGTAAGCATGGCTTGGAAATAGCCCCTACTGATGCTGGAAGTTTTTTGTGGGGAATTGCCCTTGCTGAGTGGGGTTGTCTTGATTCGTATGTTGGTTCTACTCAGTCGTCTATTGGCACAGGCAAATCTAATTCTGATAGAATTTTACAGGCCAAATGCGATAAAATTTCTGGTCATGCCATGGCAGCTGAGATGGCGACCAATTTTAGTATCAATGGTTATTCAGATTGGTATCTTCCGTCTATTGATGAGCTAAAGTTAATGTATGACGAATTACAACCTAAGAAAGATAAAACGCATCGCTTATATTGGAGTTCAACAGAGTCTGATTCCCTGTATGCGGATGGAATTGACTCCAATGATGGAGAACCAAAGGCTCACCTTAAGGGTGAAAAATATAGAGTGTGGCCTATCAGGAATTTCTAAATAATATACATCACAGGAAAAACAATGAAAAACTTTAGATTAAACGGTTTGGTTTTACTTTTAATGGTTGGGATGTCATCTCAGGTTCATAGTTCAAAGTCTATTAATCAGTCCGATCTTCACAAGTCGAAGGTTCAAGTTAAAATAAATACAAAGCTGATTGAGGCGAATCATGATCGTTTGACTATCCTTATTCCTGGTCTTCAGTCTTTTAGAGAGGATCTAATAACCTCTCCCCGTATTATTCCTGCACCGGTGTACAGTGAAACAGTACAGTATCTCCGGTTGTGTAAGGATCAATCCAAACCTCAGTGGGTAGCATGTGAACGTAGTTATTCCTTTGGTGATGTCGGGCCTCATGGTGGCTTTGTGTTTTACACAGATCCAGGCGGGTATCATGGATTAGAGGCTTCTAAATTAGTTCTTGGGACTGCCACGTGGTCTTGTGAACCGAATAATCTTAGTGGAGCAAATGGTGAACTGCCTTATGAAGGTCTTGCCAATAACTCTATACTTAAATCAATTAAGTGTGATAGTAAAGTGGGCAAGCCGGTGCCTACTATGATAGACCTGGTTTCTAATCATAAAATAAATGGTTATGAAGGTTGGTTTATACCCGCAAGGGTGACTCTTGTCATGATGCAGCGTAGATTGGCGCTTACGGATATTGCCCCGAAGAACAATGTGACGGATATAGTTTGGTCGTCTACTGAGGCTCTTCCCACTAAAGCCTTTGTCGTTGATCTTTCATCTGGAGCTACCTTAAAATTAAATAAGGATCTAAATCCGAATCTGAAAAATAGCGCTCAGGTGTGGCCAATTCACAAATTCTAATAAAACCTACTTATATAAAGTATACAAATATGAGAAATATATTTAAATTTTCGTTATTGTTGATTTCTTCTTCGTCATTTGCTTATGTCCCTTATATACCGAATGTCCCTTATATACCGAATGAAAAACTACAGGATCTAAAAGAGGTATCTCAACATATATCCAATAATGAAATTAACCAACAGGGAAATACTTCATTCATAGAATATGTTCAGGGTGTGGCTGAAACTATAGTGATGGATACTGCTTCTAGAGTTGTTAAACCTCCGGTGTCTTCTGATGATAAGTTTTCTGGCACGCTTAAAATATGCGGTAAGGCATCAGACACACCCCAGTGGAGCCCATGTTTATCCCACCATGGAAATGGGGATTTAGGTCCCGCTGGAGGCATTATTATCCATTTAAATGCTGATGGTGTTTCTGGTGTAGAGATGGCTTTTGTGGAGGGTTTCATTGGGAATTTAGCGGATTCTAAGCAGTACGTTCTTACCATTACAGAGGGTGGTTTTAGTGATTGGAGACTTCCTAATAACACGGAGCTAAATGCAATTTATCATAATTTGCATATCTCTGGGGTTCACCTGATGAAGGAGGGGTTTTACTGGTCATCAGCATATTTTCATAAGGGTTATGGCATGGTTTACGACATGCAGACGGGGTATGTATTTCCTGAACCTATAGGCGAACAAAATTTAGTAGTGGTGGTAAGGGCCTTTAAAGGGCTTGAATTATAGTCGTAGGGCCGTCCAGCCATTGAGGTAGTCTTAACGAAGCACTGTTTTGTGCATCAGTGTTCCCCTATCTGATTCACCCTCGTAACTAATTTAGCAACAAGCGCATTGATAAAGCTAGTCAGCGACTTTCCTGTCATTATTGCGTTTTGAACAGCCCGAATAGTATATGAGCTTATACGTGCGATTCTTTCATTAAAAAATAATGGATTCACAAATCCTCCCCTTTTTTTGGCTGCTTGCTGTCTTTTCTCAAGATCTTCGGTGTACTTTTTATCAGAAGGGTGAATCAACTCTGGATCTTGTATTTTAGAAAGCTCTTCGACCGTGCGTAATAAGTTGTAGCTCATTGCTGTCAGCCGCATCTGGTTCTTGAGTGAGTTATTATCAGAAGACCATGCTTTTGTTTCTTTCAAATTACTTTTACTGTTATTGAATGCTTTCTCAATCGTCCAGCGCTTGAAGTACAGCATGGCAATCGTTCCAGGGTTGATTGAGCCAGGTAAGGTCGTTATAAAGCGGTGAAGTTTTTTTGTTTCGGGATCGCGATAATTGACAATGTTGTAAAAAATGGCGACCACTATCCACCAAACTGATGCAACGTAACATCCCAAGACGAATAAAGCCAATATCGTTTAGTCCTGGGCATGCTCGCTTCCACAAAGGGTAACGTTCTGCTGATACGGCATTGTCCATGCTCTTATTGCAGTGATCAAAAATAAAGGCATTCAGTGTCTGGGATTCGTACATGAGAGTTTCCGATTATAAGGTTTATAAAACGGAAAATTATAAAAAAATGTTTTTCGTAATTGCAAGCTTTATTTTAGGTTTTTTGTTGTTTTTCCATGTGCTTATCCTGCGAAGAATTTTTAGGATTGATTAAAAATCTGGGAGTAGGATAAGATAATCGCATACCGCCTCTAAAATAAGGCATACTCTCTAAGTTTCTTAGCTATTGTTGCTTTCAATGGAAACACTGATGGTTTTGTGCGTAATTGAGACGGACGCTGCGTAGACGAATGAATTATGGCGCGCCTGTTGCTTGGGCAGGGATGCCCGCCTTGCTTATCATTTTTGCATCCATACCTACGGTATCAACACAATAACCTGCCGACTAAAAATGATTTCCCCTGTACTTCTTGGTTCTCAAGCTAGGGAACTTCTGAAAAGCTTGAATTGCTTAAAAATAAGCGAATGGTGAGTGATCAACCTGGACACTTAATTCAATGACTTCACATCTCTCTCTGTATGAGCATAAATGCTTTGATAAACATACTTTTAGTTAGTTATACATATTATATACGTTCGTTTGTAGTTTGTATAATGGTAATAAAAAGGTGAATTCATGGTTAAGAAAGCAATCGGTTACGTAAGAGTATCAACCTCTGAACAAGGAAGAAGTGGATTAGGTCTAAAGGTTCAAGAATCGGATATAAAGGAATTCTGTAAAAATGAGGGTATCGAGTTAATCAAGATATTATCCGAGGTGGAAAGTGGAAAAGGGTTTGATGCTTTAGAGAAACGCCCTGTATTATCTCAAGCATTAAATTGCGCTAAAAAAGAATCAGCTTATATCATTGTGAATAAGTTAGACCGACTAGGTCGCGATGTTGCTTTTATATCATCGCTAATGGCAAATAAAACCCCATTCATTGCAGCACAACTTGGAAGAGACGCAGACCCTTTTATGCTCCACCTATACGCGGCTCTATCCGAAAAGGAACGGGAGTTGATTAGCACTAGAACAAAGGCGGCTCTACAAATATTAAAGGCGCGAGGGGTTCAACTAGGTAATCAAACAAATTTAAATGAAGCACGGCTAAAGAGCAATGCAATAAACAAGAAGCTAGCCAGTGACTTCGCTAGAACCGTAAGCGACATTATCGATGGGTATCGGATTAAAGGTTTATCAATGGGGAATGTGGCTAATGAATTAAATAAACTAGGCGTAAAAACTAGGCGCGGTGGCAAATGGCACGCATCAACAGTGAAGAATATTATTGACCGACAAAAATAAGCATCTTTAGGAGTGGCTAACAACGCACAAACTTGCAAAAGTAAGATCCCCGCCAATGGCAAGATGTTACGCAGGTTGCAGCCTTAAGTTTCCAGGATGAACGTGAGGAAATTGTCCACTCTCGCCAACTTACCGATCGAACATGAAGCGCGCTTATAAACCACCTTCCTGTCATGCAAGCCAAGGAGGCAATGAAGAACCCCCGTTTTGTGGCTTAAACGAGCGTATTTCCCGGCTCATAAAACGGCTTGAAAATGGGCACGCTTCACAGCCCATTACCGCTAAATTTAGGCATAAAAAAAAACATCGAGAAAACGCCCAGCTCTACAGCTAATACGGACTAAAAATCTTCACTTCGCTAAAGCTACGTTTCCAGGATTTTCAGAGGCGACAGAACCAGTTCACATACTACCAGCGCTTTATCCATAGAAGGCGCAAATAAATTCACCAACCAGAACGTCCGCGAGTGAGAGAGGGCTGGTTTAAAATACATAATTGCTAAAAAAATATAAGGTCAAAGTATATGTCTACACTTTTGGAATCATTATTAAAAGGAACTACCCCAGGGTTTATTACAGAGGTTTTTTTCTGGCTTATTATTGTCAGTTTATTGTTTGCTATCTGGTTTCGAAAAACAGGGAAATTTCCTTCTTATGTTAACTATTCGGCAACCTTATTAACCTCGTTAGGTATTTTAGGGACTTTTATAGGGATTGTGATTGGTTTACTGGATTTTAATGCAGAAGATATTGATGGAAGTATCGGTTCATTATTAGCGGGGCTTAAGACAGCATTTATAACTAGTTTAGTAGGGATGGCTGCATCAATTATTTTTAAGTTGTTAGAGGCAATTCCTTTGTTTGTGAAAGATGAAAGAATTGATTTACAAGATGTTGGAGCAGAAGATTTGTATCGAGCAATTAATGATCAGGGACGATTGATGCTTGAGTCTTCACTGGTACAGCAAGGATTATTGACGGATTTAAAGCGTGCTATTGTTGGAGGAGAAGATGATACTTTAGTCAGCCAGGTGAAGTTGTTGCGTGGTGATATGAATGATAATCATAAAACTTCGAAGACGATGGACGAACGCTTAGCAATTATTCAGACAGTGAGTACTAAACAACAGCAAACTTTCCAACAATTTTCTGATAAGTTATGGATTAGATTGCAGGATGTTGCCGATACAATTGCTAAATCAGCTACAGAGGAAGTCATCAAGGCTTTAAACGATGTAATTACGTCATTTAATAATAATTTGATAGAGCAGTTTGGGGATAACTTTAAAGCACTGGATGAATCAGTGAAAAAGTTAGTGGTTTGGCAGGGAAAATATGGCCAGCAAGTTGATGAGATGGTTAAGCAATATACTTTAGGGGTTTCTGCTATTAAACAAACAGAAACCTCTGTAGCTAATATTAGTGATAAATCGTCTCAGATAAATGAAACCATGAAAAACCTGCAAGAGGTTATGCAAGTTAACCAAGAGCAAGTAGAAACATTAGGTGGGCATTTAGGTGCTTTTAAAGAGATGCGAGATCATGCCATTGAAGCTGTACCTGTGATACATAAACAAGTGAAAGTTATTGTGAATGATATTGGAAAAGCAGTTGATACGGTTAAAGTTGGGTTTGTTGAAAGTACCGCGGACTTTACTAAATCGGTTAAGGAAACTAACGAAAGGTTAACGGGGACTTCTGACGAAATTGGTAAGCAAACAGGAGTTATTCGTGATCATTTTCATAGCACTGTAACGGAGCTAAATGCTAATGTACGTGATATGGCTGCAAAAATGGCTAATGAGTCTAAAGCGTTAAGTTCAACTTTGCAGGATGCTAATAAACAAACAATAGCTGATATTTCGCACGTTCAGAAGATTGTTGTTGATAGTGTTGAGCGTATGCAGAAACAATTTGAAAATGTTTTAGAAGAAATATTTCAGGCACAAACACGAGAGGTAGGGAAAACATTTAAAGCGTTAGAAGAAGAAATGAAAAATGCAGTGGGTAATACAGGTAATGCAGTTGATGAACAAATAAAAAACATTGAGGATGCAACCGCCGAACAAATTACTAACGTGATGAATGAGATGGGGCGAGCTTTATCATCAATTGCACAGAAATTCACTAAAGATTATAGCAAGTTAGTGAATGAAATGTCAGATATTATTGATAAGAAGGGACGTTAAATGAGTCAGAATAAATCTTCTTTTTTAAAAAGAAAATCACACGGTGATGAAGAAGTACAATGGCTTTCTGTCTCTGATTTGATGTCAGGTTTGATGATGGTTTTTTTATTTATTTCTATTGCTTTAATGCGGAATGCTTTTTTAGAACGGGATAAGGTTCAGATTGAAAAAGATAAAATTAAATACATTGCGTTGGCTTACCAAAAGAATCAGGGAGCTATATATGATGGATTGATGGAAGAATTTGAACAAGATTTGGATAAATGGGGAGCTGATATTGATAAAGATACTTTATCTTTTGTTTTTACGTCGCCAGATGTTTTATTTGCTAGCGGTGATATTGCTATTCGACCTCAGTTTAAAGCTATCTTAAATGATTTTTTTCCACGCTATCTTAATGTGTTATTAAAGTTTTCTGATTCTATTGATGAGGCACGTATTGAAGGGCATACCAGTAGCATTTGGAATAGTGGAACAACAGTTGATGCTGCGTATTTTAAAAACATGTGGTTGTCTCAGGGACGAACACGCTCTGTTTTACAGTATGTGTATTTGTTAAAGAGTATTAGGAATAATAAGGATTGGGTTAAAAAACATATTTCTGCAGTTGGTTTTTCTTCATCTAAAGTGGTCATGGAGAATGGGGTTGAAAACCACGAGCGATCCCGCCGAGTTACCTTTAGAGTAATTACTAATGCAGAAACTCAAATAAGGCAAATTATTGAAGGAGTCTAATTGTGAAAATCAAGGTTGATTTTTCTGATTTATTTGCTTGTGCTAAAGAGATGGGAGCGACAATTGTTAAGGAGAATATGATCTCTTCACCTAATGCAAGTCATGGTCTTTCCAGAGAAGAATGGGCCCCAATTAAGAAGGAAATTGATTTAAACGAAATTGGTAGTACCCAAGGACTGTTGCGTTTTATTGATGAGCGAGGTGTTGATCAACAAGTATTGCTATATATTGAAGATCATGGTTGGAGTATTGAAGATGCTCTTTATGATATCAAAAAACGTCGTAAATTTCATGTGGCAGACTGTTCTACTTTACAGAAAAAAAGAGGCGATGGGACATTTGAGCGATATGTAATGACGAATGATTTTAGTAATCAATTTTCTATTACAGGAATGGAAAAAAAGTCAGTAAAAGTAGAACTTCAAGTTTGTAAAAATTGTTTAAAATCATTGAATTATAAAAATTATAGTTGTAACCTGGATGTTTTTAACAAATTCAGTATTTCAGAATTTTTTGCTACTTACAGTTCTTTCTTTGCAAGCTTGCCTTCTCGCGTTTCCGGTGAAGATGATGGATCCTATACTGATGACTGGAAAATTATTTCAGCAAAATATCGAGCTAGTAAAAATTACTCTTGTGAGTACTGTGCAGTTGATTTATCAAAAAACAAACACTTACTACATACACATCATAAGAGTGGCGTAAAAACAAATAACAATTTATATAACTTGCAGGCACTTTGTATAGACTGTCACCGTAAACAGGCTCATCATGGGCATTTATTTGTTCACCATGAAGATATGGTGACGATTAATAATCTTAGAAGAAACCAGGGGCAGTTAAAACAGGACAATTGGAGAGAAGTCTTTAAATTTGCAGATGCTGCATTACATGGATTGTTAGCTAAATGTGAACATGATCGTTGCATAAAGCCTGTTGTTGCTTATGAGATGCTGGGAGGTTCTGACGAAATTATTGCTGAATTAGAGTTAGCTTGGCCGAAGTCTAAGAACTGTATCGTGATAAATGATGACCACGCTAGAGTTGCACGGTCCCACGGATGGCATGTTTGGACGATGATTGAGGCAATGGATGATTTTCTCAATTTCAAAGTAAGCGTCAATGAAAGTAGACATTAATTCCTTCAAGATCGAGATACGAAACGCCATACCTGACATAAAAGAAAGCCTCGTAAATAATGACATCCTTTGGAAATTGGTCGCAGCCACACCACCGTTAGCCGAGAGGTAGCGCGTAATACTGGAAAAAGAGGCTATCGATACCAACAGGCACAGAACAAAACGACGGCAAGACATAAGGACCAGGCGCGCCATGCTACCTCACAACATTCTGGGACTCCTGTCACCAACATTCATTCGCCTACGCAGCGAATGGGAGATGCCCTGGTCGCCCTGCGTCCGTCTCAACTACGCACAAAACCCTGCTCCGTTAAGACTACCTCAAAGGCTGGACGGCTATTCGGAATGCAATTCTTGCCTCCCTCGCGCGCTACTAGCGCACTTCGGATCAGCGAATTGCCCTGTCGCCTACCAGGGACTAAATATCATCACTCCGCTTAGGCTCCGTTTCCCTGATTTTAAGCGAGTGTAGAAGTTATTTATCTGAGAATCTATAGTTTTTATTTTTATCTGATTTCATGATAGTGCTACAGCGACAATTTGGGCAACTTACTTCTTTATAACATTTCATTCGAGGAATTATGATGTAAACCTTTTACTTCTCCTAATTATTTAAGTGAAATAACAGATTTAACCCACTACCCATTTGTTCTTTTGCGACAGAATCACGGAGGAACCCCTGTAGGGTTTGAGTGTTGGTTTAAGAGGTGTTTTGGAATAAGGCTTTTAAAGCGGACTTACAGGGTCTTCGAGAGGCGACCCTGTAAGTTTTATTAGGGTAAGCTGTTAAAGTGGCTTAAAAGCGATATTAAGCCACTTAGAAAAGAAACAGGCGCGCCATGCTACCGAAGAGATTAGAGTCTCAGAGCTCTAATGAAGAATCCTATTCAGAGTACTCGGATTCAAGTGTTGAAATATCAGCCTCGCCCAAAATAGGGGATTCCACATTTGACGGATATACGCGTGAGAAAGTTACTTTCTCTAAGGACTGAGACTCTCCAAAAATTAAGGTCTAAAAGGGCTTCCCCTTAATGCCTCTCTGGAAGACAAAACCCATTGAACCATTTTAGGAACGCGCGCATTCCTAAATTTAGTCCCTGTAGGGCGCATTCTGCAAATTCTGAGATATCCCGTTCATGTGGGGAATCTATTGGCTCCCTACGGGACGTATTGATAAAGCATGGATAACAAAAACACGTTATCCACCCCTTACCAACACTAGCCAACAGATTCCCCACAATCACTGTCAATCACAGCAATATGATTTCTCTTAAACCGCGCTCCGCGCATCAATAATAATAAATTGTATTTTTGAAAAGAAGAAAGAGATAGATGGTACAGCCATTTAGCCCCTAAGGCAGGCCTACGAATCCCCTTTCACAGCCCCCCCCTCCCACGACTGCTTTAAAAAAACAGATAATATAGGCTTGAGTTTCTGTGTATCTTGGGATCGAGTTACTTGAGTTTTTAAGCCCCTTTCACTACCGTTACGCCCTGCGCGTTACCAGATATGTTACATATCCGCCCCTGCTCCAAACGCGCCACTTTTTGCATTATAAAATTCAAATCTCGCAATCAAAACGGCTATAAGCTTGCGACTTCTACTTTATACAAAAAATGCCTTATGGGTTGCCTTAGCAAAGTCCTTGATTGGCAACACTGTCCTGACCTATTCCAAAACATCTTGAGTCCAAAATAGGGGCTGAGCTTGAAAGGAGAGAGAAAAAACTTGAAATGCTTAACAAATGAGAAGCTAATTAAGATATAATTAACGTCCGTTTGATAGCAAGAGTGTGTCTCTTACTTTCAAGCTGTGGTGAGTGTTTGAATCACTCATACACAACCTTTATAAAAGGCAAAAAACCCAAGTACTTAAAAATGCTTGGGTTTTTTTTTGCCTTTAAGCCCTAAACTTTAAAAGTTCAGGGCTTGTTTCTAAACCTGAAAGAGGAAATATCAGGTTTTATTGCCAATAACCTTAACCCATACAACCAAGACATAGCAAGTTTAGCTGTAATTTATAGCTATTTTTCAATAGTCTCTTTTGTCTTATCTGGGTCATATTTTTAAGTCGAGCTTTAAAACATAATTAAAACAGGTATATCACCATGACAAGTACACAACAACGTAGCGAACTACAAAGCCAAATTTGGAAAATTGCGAATGAGGTTCGTGGGTCAGTCGATGGTTGGGATTTTAAGCAGTACGTATTAGGTGCTTTGTTCTATCGGTTTATAAGTGAAAACTTTGCCAGTTACATTGAAGCTGGTGATGGTAGTGTTCATTACGATGTTTTTTCCGATGATGATACTCGCATTGCAGCAATCAAAGACGATGCCATTAAAACCAAAGGCTATTTCATCTACCCCAGCCAACTGTTTTCCAACACAGCCGATAATGCCAATACTAACGATAACCTAAACACCGATTTAGCCTCGATATTCTCCGCTATTGAAAGTTCAGCCAATGGCTACCCTTCTGAACCTGACATCAAAGGATTGTTCGCTGATTTTGACACGACCAGTAATCGTTTAGGTAATACTGTTGCCGATAAGAACAATCGCTTAGCTGCCGTACTGAATGGTGTTAAGGGGCTAGGGTTTGGTAAGTTCCAAGACAACCAAATAGATTTATTTGGCGATGCCTACGAATTTTTAATTTCTAACTATGCCGCTAATGCAGGTAAATCAGGGGGTGAATTTTTCACGCCACAATGCGTGGCCAAGTTGATTGCTCAACTGGCGATGCACAAGCAAACAACGGTCAATAAAATTTATGACCCTGCCGCAGGTTCTGGATCCTTATTATTACAAGCAAAAAAACACTTTGATGCGCATATTATTGAAGACGGTTTTTTTGGTCAAGAAATAAACCACACCACCTATAACCTAGCGCGTATGAATATGTTCTTGCACAACATTAACTACGACAAGTTTAATATGATGTTAGGTAACACTCTAACTGAGCATAAATTTTGGGATGATAAACCCTTTGATGCCATTGTCTCTAACCCTCCCTACTCAGTAAAATGGGTTGGCAGCGGAGACCCCACACTGATTAACGATGAACGTTTTGCGCCTGCAGGCGTATTAGCCCCAAAATCCAAAGCTGATTTTGCTTTTGTATTGCATTCCTTAAATTATTTATCCAGCAAAGGCCGTGCGGCGATTGTTTGCTTTCCGGGGATTTTTTATCGTGGTGGAGCCGAGCAAAAGATCCGTAAATATCTAGTCGATAACAACTATGTAGAAACCGTTATTTCTTTAGCACCCAACCTGTTTTTTGGCACCACCATTGCGGTTAACATCTTAGTGCTTTCCAAACATAAAACTGAGAACACAACCCAGTTTATTGATGCCAGTGGATTGTTTAAAAAAGAAACCAATACTAATACCCTCACCGAAGAACATATCAAGCAAATTGTAGATGCGTTTGATGATAAAAATAATGCCGACTATTTCGCTCAATTGGTAGAACACAATGTTATAGCCGACAATGACTATAATCTATCGGTCAGTGCTTATGTAGAAGCTGAAGACACACGCGAAAAAATTGATATTACCCAACTGAATGCAGAACTAAAAACGACAGTTTCCAAGATTGAACAGTTACGCACTGATATTGATGTCATTGTGGCGGAGATTGAGGGAGGGGATAAAGAATGAGTGATGTGCGTTTTATAGAAAAACTGCTGGATGGTGTTGAGGTTAAATGGAGAGAAGTTTCAGAAGTTTTTACTTTAAAGAATGGCTATACTCCAAGCAAAAATAAACCTGAATACTGGATAGATGGGGATATCCCATGGTTTAGAATGGAAGACTTAAGAACCAATGGAAATATCTTAAGTGATGCAATTCAGCATGCACATAAAAATGGGATAAAAGGAAAATTATTTCCTGCAAATTCAATCATTATGTCGACGACAGCCACAATTGGTGAGCATGCCCTTGTGACAGTTGACTATCTGAGTAATCAACAATTCACAAATCTCACTGTAAAGAGTGATTTTTGTGAATCGTTAGATATTAAATTTGTTTTTTATTACTTTTTTATCCTAGCGGGAAAGGCAAAACAATCAATAAATACATCAAGCTTTCCAAGTGTACAAATGTCAGAATTGAAAAGGTGGGGTTTCCCCATCCCTCCCCTAAGCATCCAAACTGAAATCGTTCGCATCTTGGACACATTCACTACGCATACAGCTGAACTTACAGCTGAACTTACAGCTGAACTTACAGCACGGGAAAAACAATACAACTACTATCGCGACCAACTATTAACCTTTGAAGACGGGGACGTGGAATGGAAGGCGTTGGGTGAAGTGGCAGAGTATGAGCAGCCAACTAAATATCTTGTAAAGTCAAATGTATATAATAATGAATTTAATACTCCAGTTTTGACAGCTGGCAAGACCTTTATTTTGGGGTATACAAATGAAATAGATGGCATTTATAACGCACAAGAAAATCCTGTTATTATTTTTGATGATTTCACAACCGCAAACAAATGGGTAGACTTTGATTTTAAAGCCAAATCATCAGCGATGAAGATGATTACATCAAAAGGTAAACCGGATGTCTTATTGAAATATGTTTTTCATTGGCTAAATACATTGCCTAGTGAACTGATTTATGGCGACCATAAACGTCAGTGGATTAGCAATTATTCTAAAAAGAAAATCCCCATACCCCCCTTAGCCGAACAAACCAGGATCGTCAGCATCTTAGATAAATTCGATGCCTTAACGAACTCGATCAGCGAAGGTTTGCCTCGTGAAAAAAAGTTGCGCCAACAGCAATATGAATATTATCGCGATTTACTGTTGAGCTTTCCAGAAACTGAGACAACGGTATGACCGATTATAAAGCCATTGCTGAATCGAATAACTTTATCATCTTGGATAAATACACCAAGTGTTCGCAGGTTAATGAGTCCTATCAAAGCGAGTCTGATTTAGAACGGGAGTTTATCACTGATTTAGTAAACCAAGGTTATGAATATCTACCAAGTTTAAACAACCCTGAAAAAATGCTGGCTAATGTTCGCGTGCAGTTGCAATCGCTAAATAAAGTACAGTTTTTAGAGGAGGAATGGCAGCGCTTTGTTGAGCAATATTTAGATAAGCCTAGTGATAATAGCATTGATAAAACGCGTAAAATCCATGACGACTTTATCTATGACTTTGTTTTTGATGATGGGCATATCCAAAACATATACCTATTAGATAAAAAAAACATTGCACGCAATAAAGTGCAGGTGATTAAGCAGTTTGAACAAACAGGTACGCAGGCTAATCGCTACGATGTGACGGTTTTAGTTAACGGTTTACCTTTGGTTCAGATAGAGCTAAAAAAACGCGGTGTCGCTATCCGTGAAGCCTTTAATCAAGTGCACCGTTACAGCAAAGAAAGTTTGAATACAGATAACTCACTGTTTAAATATTTGCAGCTGTTTGTTATTTCAAACGGAACCTTTGGACACATTCACGACGCATACAGCTGAACTTACAGCTGAACTTACAGCTGAACTTACAGCACGGGAAAAACAATACAACTACTATCGCGACAAACTCTTAACCTTTGAAGATGGGGAAGTGGAATGGAAGGCGTTGGAGGACATAGCGGAAATTTATGGAGGTCTAAGGGGGAAAAGCAAAAATGATTTTGAAAGTGGTAATGCTCGTTATGTCCCATATAAAAACATTTTCTTTAACATAGATGTTGACTTTGACAGTCTTGAACTTGTCAGTGTCTCCGCTTCCGAAAAACAAAACTCTGTTCAATATGGCGATGTGTTATTCACTGGCTCGTCTGAAAATGCTGAAGAAGCTGGTATGTCGTCAGCAGTTACAATAGAGCAAAAAGACGATGTTTACCTGAATAGTTTTTCGTTCGGAATTAGATTTAATGACGATATTCGTTTTATTCCTGATTTCTCAAAGTACTTATTTCGCAGTAGTTTTATGCGTACAAAAATTTCGAGAACTGCTAACGGAGTGACTCGATTCAACATATCCAAAGCACGTTTTAAAAAAATAAAAATCCCCATCCTATGCCCTGCCGAACAAACGCGTATCGTCGATATATTAGATAAATTTGATGCACTAACGCACTCAATCACCGACGGTTTGCCACGTGAAATTAAATTGCGCCAGCAGCAATATGAATATTATCGAGATTTGCTGTTAAGCTTTCCAAAATCTGAAACAACGGTATGAACGATTATAAAGCCATTGCTGAATCAAATAATTTTATCATCTTGGATAAATACACCAAGTGTTCGCAAGTTAATGAATCTTATCAAAGCGAGTCCGATTTAGAGCGTGAATTTATTACGGATTTAAAAAACCAAGGATATGAGTATATTCCCGGTTTAAACAACCCTGAAAAAATGCTGGCGAATGTTCGCAGGCAGTTGCAAACGCTAAATAAAGTACAGTTTTTAGATGAGGAATGGCTGCGCTTTGTTGAGCAATATTTAGATAAGCCTAGTGATAATAGCATTGATAAAACACGTAAAATACATGACGATTTTATCTATGACTTTGTGTTTGATGATGGGAATATCCAAAACATATACCTATTAGATAAAAAAAACATTGCACGCAATAAAGTACAAGTTATTAAGCAGTTCGAACAAGCAGGTACGCAGGCTAATCGCTACGATGTGACGGTTTTGGTCAATGGGCTACCTTTGGTACAAATAGAGCTAAAAAAACGCGGTATCGCTATTCGTGAGGCCTTTAATCAAGTTCACCGTTACAGCAAAGAAAGTTTAAACGCTGACAACTCACTGTTTAAGTATTTACAGATATTCGTGATTTCTAACGGTACAGATAGTCGCTATTTCGCCAATACCACCCAGCGTAATAAAAATAGCTTTGATTTCACCATGAATTGGGCAAAATCAAATAACGAATTGATTAAAGATTTAAAAGATTTCACCGCTACTTTTTTTCAAAAACAGACCTTGTTAAATGTGTTGCTACATTATTCTGTGTTTGATGATAACGATACTTTGTTAGCGATGCGCCCTTATCAAATTGCTGCGACCGAACGAATTCTTTGGAAAATAAACAGCGCCTATCAAGCGAAAAAATGGGGTACGCCTGATAGTGGTGGCTATATCTGGCATACCACCGGCTCAGGTAAAACCTTAACCAGCTTTAAAGCGGCACGTTTAGCGACTGAGCTGGATTTTATTGATAAAGTATTTTTTGTGGTGGATCGTAAAGATTTAGATTTTCAAACCATGAAAGAATACCAACGTTTTTCACCCGATAGCGTTAATGGTTCAGAGAATACCGCAGGGCTAAAGCGTAACCTTGATAAAGAAGACAATAAAATTATTGTTACCACCATTCAAAAGTTAAACAACTTAATGAAAGGTGAAGGCGAC
>NZ_BDMN01000133.1 GCF_002189065.1 Bathymodiolus platifrons methanotrophic gill symbiont | reverse complement strand
CCCCCCTCACCCCTAAGTTTTAAAGGGGGAAGGGTAAAAATAGCATAGCTTCACAGCTTCTAAAAGCTAGCCTACTTCTTTGCTTTAATTACACACACAATAGCACATCGACACCGGACTCAGGACAAAGCTGGGTTACCGGAATGTCTTGTTTACTTTTCCATGCTTCCAATGCATCCTGCTTGTCGCCAGAAACGATAAAAATCAACTCTGCTGTATTGCTTAAAGCTTTAGCACTAATAGTTACCCGGTCTGCCGGTGGCTTTGGTGAATTATGTACGGCATGAGTCAGCTCATCAACATTATGTATATGCCCAGGAAACAGGCTTGCAGTATGGCCATCTTCGCCCATACCTAATAACACTAGATCAAAACCAGCTGCTTCAGCGACAACCTTGGCATATTGCTCTGCACCTGCTTCAGCACCTAATTCCGCTGCAATTCGATGAATTTGCGCTTTGGGTATAGCCACTAAATCCAGCCATTTTTGTTCGGCAACCAGGCTGTTACGCTCGCTATCATCCACTGGCAAACAACGCTCATCACCATAATAAATATGCCATTTACTCCAGTCTACCTGTTTAGTTGCTAAAAGCTGATAGGCTTTAACAGGCGCAGTTCCCCCTGCCAATACTAATTTAAACGCGCCATTAGCAGCAATTGCTTTTTGGGCCGCATCTAAGACGCGTTGACACGCAGCTTCTGCTAACAATTCTATTGAATCGTAAGCTTTCCAGTTTATATTTTGGGTCATTTCTCTGCCTGCAGTGTATTGCGCCAATGCTGACTTTCTTTGTCAAATAAGCGGCGCTCATTTGGCCCCCACGAACCAGCCGGATAGGTTTCGATATAATCGCGTTCTACTGCCCATTTATTGATAATTGGATCAACAATTTTCCAGGCATATTCGACTTCATCGTAACGTAAAAATAAAGAACGATCCCCTTCGATCACATCCAGCAATAGATCTTCATAAGCATCTGAGGGTTGCTCATCTTCATTACGAAAACTAGCATCTAGATTACTGACGCGGGTTTTCATTTCCAGCCCCGGTTCCTTAACCGTCATCTCCATGCGAATACATTCTTCAGGCTGTATACCTAGCAATAACCAATTTTGCTTGATTTTTTTCGCCTGGGTATCCTTAAATAGTTGTGAAGGTGCGTGTCTAAAACAGATTGAAATGCTGGATTGTGCTTTTTCCATACGCTTCCCGGTACGCAAATAAATAGGCACTCCACGCCAGCGCCAGTTATCTATATAAAGCTTCATGGCAGCATAAGTTTCTGTGACACTATTTTCAGGAATCCCGTCTTCTTGCAAATAGCCCTTAACCTCTTCCCCATTGACAGTACCTGGCGCATATTGAGCGCGAAATGACTGGGCATTCACCGCTTCTTCAGGAATCGGGCGTATGGATTTTAGAACTTTTACTTTTTCATCACGTAAATCTTCTGCTTCCATGGAAACAGGAGGTTCCATTGCCACTAATGTCAGCAACTGCAGTAAATGACTTTGTAACATATCACGCATGGCACCGGTATGGTTATAATACGCTCCGCGACTTCCGATTCCTAATTGCTCTGAGTGGGTAATCTGGATATGATCGATATAATTACGATTCCATAAAGGCTCTAACATGGAATTAGCAAAGCGGAAAACCAGAACATTCTGGACCATACCCTTACCCAGGTAATGGTCAATACGATAAATCTGCTCTTCACGTAAATATTTGCTGATTTTGTTTTGCAAAGAACGTGAGCTTTCTAGATCGGTTCCAAAAGGTTTTTCAATAACCACTCTGCGCCAGAATTGATTTTCTTCTAATAAATTCGGGACACTTAAACGCTCAATCACAGAACTAAAATCTTCTGGATTAATTGCAAGATAAAAAGCCATGTTCTGTGGGAATTGACCTGTATCACTCAGTAAGATTGCTAAGCTGCTATAACACTCAGCTTGTTGCAAATCACCTTTATGATATTGCAGACGAGCAACAAAGCGTTTAAACACTTTCTCATCAACACCACCACGCGCTTTCTCTTCTAGCATCGTACGCACTTCAGAGATCCACTTATCGTTATCCCATGGACGACGACCGATGGCGATAATTTTAGTCTCTTTATCCAGGCGGTTTTCTATGTCCAGATGATATAACGCTGGAATTAATTTGATGCGCGATAAGTTACCTGTCGCGCCAAAAATAACATAAGTACAGGGATCAGTTTTCACTATAGATTCCTTTAATAATTTTTTAAAAATAAATGGGGCTGGTTATTGTTGTTCAAAAATATCTTTCATCTCAATAGAGACATCTAAACTCACAAAATCACAAACGTCTTCATCAGTATAAACATGCAAGAGCCAGTCATTGTCTGCGGTACGTCGAAAACATTCGACACTGCGCGTTTTAATATCGACCAATACAAACTCTTTTAGCTCAGCTAGCTGCCTATAAGCGGTAAACTTGGCACCTCGATCATAGGCTTCTGTAGAATCTGATAACACTTCTACAATTAACGTAGGAAACGATAAGTACTGCTCTGCCTGATGATCTTTTTGATTACATGAAACGATGACATCAGGATAGAAAAAAGTATCCATTGTGGCAACGCGCAATTTCATATCTGACATATAAGCCCGACAGGGTGTGCCGCGTAAATGCTGTTTTAAGGCAGAAGCTATATTTAAGCTAACAAGCACATGCTCGCGCCGCGCGCCGCCCATAGCAAAGATTTCGCCATGCACATATTCATGTTTTTCCTCTTGCAGCTCTTCCCAGGCAAGGTATTCATCAGCCGACATAGAGTTGGCTACAACAGCTGTGCTCATTTGAACTCCAGATTTTATTAAGTTAGATGCTCGTAAATAATATCCATAGCGTTTCCATACTGTGTTGCAGAGATACCATTCCTTGAAGGGATGGTATCTCTATGTGCCTGATTAAATATCAGTACCACCGCGCATGAATACTATGATTATTATGAATGCTAGGCGTTATAAGTCGTTGAAGACATTTTACCACCGGTTCCTGTCCAGTCAGTATGGAAGAACTCACCCCGGGGCTTATCTGTACGCTCATAAGTATGCGCACCAAAGTAATCACGCTGAGCCTGTAAAAGGTTTGCAGGTAACCGTGCGCTACGGTAACTATCATAATAAGCCAATGCAGAAGAAAATGCAGGTGTTGGCACGCCTAATTGAACGCCCAATATAACCGCTTCACGCCAGCCTTGGTCCGCTGCCGTTACCGCATCTTTAAAATAATCAGCCAATAATAAATTATCTAACTCAGGGTTAGTATCATAAGCTTGCTTAATATCACTCAAGAACTGACTACGGATAATACAACCTCCACGCCACATTAGTGCAATACCGCCGTAGTTTAATTTCCAGCCATACTCTGCTTCTGCCGCACGCAGCAAACCAAAACCTTGCGCATAAGAAACTATTTTTGCTGCATAAACGGCATCACCAATAGCTTTAATCATGGCTTGTTTGTCACCAGAAAAAGTCGCTGTTGCCTGAGGCAGAATTTTTGATGCTCTAACTCTTTCTTCTTTTTGTGACG
This sequence comes from Bathymodiolus platifrons methanotrophic gill symbiont, assembly GCF_002189065.1. Lineage (GTDB taxonomy): Bacteria > Pseudomonadota > Gammaproteobacteria > Methylococcales > Methylomonadaceae > Methyloprofundus. The sequence goes on along the minus strand of NZ_BDMN01000133.1, from coordinate 5,021 downwards.
AAACGCAACGAGCAAAAACAGATTCTGCAATCAATGTTAATGGAGCACCTAGATCCAGAGCATTAATTCCTGTCCACTTACCGGTTCCTTTCTGGCCTGCCGTATCAAGAATCTTGTCAATTAAAGGCTCGCCATCTTCATCTTTATAGCCAAGAATATTGGTCGTAATTTCAACTAAATAAGAATCTAAAACACCTTTATTCCATTCTGCAAACACGCTCTGGGTTTCTTCGGCGCTTAAACCTAAACCTTCTGATAACAATTGATAGGCTTCACAGATAATCTGCATATCACCATATTCAATACCGTTATGCACCATTTTCACATAATGGCCGGCACCGTTTTCACCCACCCACTGACAACATGGCTCACCATCTACTTTGGCTGAAATTGCTTGTAAAATTGGTTTTACTGTTTCCCATGCTGCTTTATTTCCACCAGGCATTACTGAAGGTCCATGACGCGCGCCTTCTTCACCACCTGAAACACCAGAACCAATGTAAAGAATATTTTGTTTAGCTAAAGATTCAGTACGACGGTTAGTATCGGTGTATAAAGAGTTACCACCATCAATAATAATATCTCCAGCAGACAGTAACGGCGTTAATTGGTCAATGTAACTATCAACAACATCACCTGCTTTGACCATTAGCATGATAACTCGCGGGCTTTGCAGGCTATCAACTAATTCTTCCAGCGAATAAGTGCCGGTAATTTGCGTATCTTTTGCAGGACCGTTTAGAAAATCATCCGTTTTTCCTCTTGAACGGTTGTTCACAGCAACTTTAAAGCCATGATCATTCATATTCAAGACTAAATTCTGTCCCATGACCGCAAGGCCAATTAACCCAATATCCGCTTTCATTCTTTTCTCACTTAATTTTTTAATAACAGGGGTGATGATGAAGTGCACAGCAAATAATTTAAATAGATACTTAAATTATTCTATGCTCATTCCACTACTTCATATTGATAACACATTTATTTCCGACTAAAGCTGCGCACTAAAGCAGTGCATATAGTGAACTATTTTAGTGCGTCTAAGCTATAAAGCCAAGCACTAGAAATTAGTCATCATGATGATGTGCATTATATTTAAGTAGTGGATAATATACAGCAAAATGATGTTTTCAGCATGAACTTCCAGCACAAATTAAAGCAGACTTTATGCCAACTTAAATATCCTTGACCGATAGGCACAAAAAAAAGCCTCTTAGACGAGCATTATCAATTCCGGTTCTGTCGCAAGAACTTATTATGACGGTAAAGATTGGTCATAACCGACCTTTATGCAGCTAATGAATAAAACTGTCCTGCAGGAGACAAACCATCAATTTTTCATATAGTTGTAGCATAGTTTCAATTTTACCATAAATAATTATTGGGAAACTTCAGATATACAGCAAAATGATGTTTTCAGCATGAACTTCCAGTACAAATTAAAGCAGACTTTATGCCAACTTAAATATCCTTGACCGATAGGCACAAAAAAAAGCCTCTTAGACGAGCATTATCAATTCCCAGCTAGAAAAAGGCCTGGACAAACCGGCAAGAGTGTAGGACTTTTGTTCTGTGTTTTATTGTTATCGACACACAATATCCGTAGCTTTGTTATTATAGAAGCTCCTTTCGTGCATTCACCAACACATTATGTCTAGCAACACAGCCAACTGCCTTTGTGGCTCTCAATTAACTTACCCTCAGTGTTGTGAGTTATTACATACAGGAAAAGCCCAAGCGCTAAGCGCAGAAGCCTTAATGCGCTCTAGGTTTACAGCTTATGCAATGCATAATGAGGCTTACTTACTCAAAACCTGGGACGCTTCAACTCGTCCTGCTTTAGTTGATTTTTCTAAAGATACGGGGGTGTGGACTAAACTAGAAATTGTATTGATAAAAAAAGGCACAGCAAAAGATAATAAAGGTATAGTCGAATTTAAAGCCTACTTCACTGTAGATGGCGAACAACGCGTTATGAACGAAATTAGCCGTTTTGCAAAAAAACAGAATTGCTGGTTTTATCTGGATGGCAAGGTAAAATCCATCGCATTAGACCACGGTTCCTTTAATCAAGGTTTAAATGCCCCCTGCGCTTGTGGCAGTGGTAAGAAAATCAAGCGTTGCTGTGGTAAGAAATAAATCCTTAGGAATGCCGATTTAATAATATCCCCCTCCTTAGTTAAGGAGGGGTTAGGGGAGGTTTGATATATGTTTTTTACGATCCCCCCTCAATCCCCCCTTCTCAAGGGGGGAAGCTAAAAATACTTTCACAGCCTCTTTAGCCTGCATTTTAAAAGGTGGACTAAATATCCGCGTCCCACACAGTTGCTAAGCCACAACAAAACCATCTGGCTCATTAATCACGTGATTACTCAAACGGCCTATATTTTCAATTTCGATGGTTACTACTTGACCGGCTTTCATATAGCCTCGCGGTTTCATCTTAACTCCTACTCCACTGGGTGTCCCCGTTGCAATGACATCCCCGGGCTCTAGAGTCATTGCCTGACTTAAATAGGCGATCATCTGATAAATATTGAAAATCATATACCTGGTATTTGAGGACTGACGTAATTCATTATCCACCCAGGTCTTTAAATTTAAATTATGCGGGTCTGTAATTTCATCAGCAGTCACTATCCATGGCCCCATAGGTCCATGCGTATCAAAGGATTTACCGATTATCCAGGTCGGCGTGCGGAATTGCCAGTCACGCACTGTGACATCGTTAACAATAGTATATCCAGCAATGACTTGATGCGCTTTTTCTAGGGGGACATGTCGACACCGCTGGCCAATAACAAAGGCAAGCTCAACTTCATAGTCCAGTTTTTCTGACACTTTAGGCAGATGTATCGCATCACCATCTGCAATAACGCAACTACTTTCCTTGCTAAAAAATGTTGGGTACTCTGGTTTTTCCAAAGTTGTTTCTGCAATATGGTCAGCATAATTTAAGCCTATCCCTAAAAATTTTCCCGGCCTTGGAACAGGAACAAGTAATTTGACTTCATCTAATGGGATTCGCGCCTGCTGGCTATTGATTAGGACCTGCAATGCATCTAAAGCGTCGCTTCCTGCCGCCAAAAATTGCAGCATAGTCTGGGGAATATTTTTTACTCCTAAACCATCTACGACCTCATTATCGACAACCGCACCGACCCGGGATATATCATTATGTTTAAATGTTATTAGTTTCATTTTTTATCCTTTAACAATCTATCCACGCAAAGAAAGCAGGGATACCATTCCTTGAGAGGACGTTCCCCCTAGCCAAAAGGCTATAGCCATGAACCTGTGACTAACCGAGCTTTCGAGGGCGTGGTTTTAACCCGTCACTAAGAATGCACCAAGGCGGGCTAAAGCCGCGCCCTACTCCAAAGTTTTGCATAATCATTTCAAACGGGCGCGACCTCACTATCTAGTCTTTCTTTCGTGTATTTCGTGGTTCAATCTTTTTTGCTTACCCGAAAATCAGAGGCGCTAGCTTTTAATTTCTCCAGATTCATTGCTTCAGGCTCTTTTTCATAACGAACCTGCACATATAACTGAGTAATATGAACAAAACTACCGGCTATGTCTGGCAGTTCGGCGCTTACTCGTAGCGCAAAATCATTTGCACCTTCCGTATCCTGTTTAACCAAGCCTGTTTTTGCTAACTTCTGACAGGCCCTGGCATAATAAATCTGCGCCTTATCCAACACAGGCGTTTGCTTACGAAACACGTACAACGCTAAAAGCAGGGTGACTGTAGCAACTAAACCTACTAGCCAGTAAAGCATGGACTTTAGTGTATCTATGCCAAAACCGGATAGAAAGCCCAATTGCTGCCGACGATCATAATTAATAATCCAGCGATGCCAGTTGTAATCAACACTACTCCACAAGCTACGCGCACGCTTTATCATTGAAATAGTTTGGCTATCTAGCTGGATGGGAGCAAAACTCACTGCATTATTCGCTATCTGCTGTTCGATATTTTAGTAATTCCTCACCTGTTATACCTTGCTTATCAGCTGCCCAGCTACGCCATAAATATTGATTGGGGATCGGGTTCGCGGTAATTTGTTTGTTCAAATTCCAGCTCTTCTTCTTGGGCATCAAATATTTTTAAAAATAATAACCATGACATTTGACCCAAACGTTGCGCATCGCCATCTACACCGGCATCTTTACGCATAATGTCCTGGATGGATTTTATAACTGAGCTAACCGACATATTTTCTCTTTTTAAAATTTTATAGGTTACCAACCTAAGGTGGGAGCTTACTATACGTGTAGGGCGCGGCTTCAGCCCGCCTTTAGATGCCCTTTAGCATTTGCGGGTAAAGCCACGCTCTACAGTTTCAACAGAAGGAGGTAAATATTTACATTTTTTATTCAAACCAGTTATCTAATTCCAGGTTTTTAAATTCAGAAAAATCATCAATATTGCGCGTTACTAAGGTTAAATTATTTGCTGCTGCTATCGCAGCTATTTCTCCATCGGCATAGGCTGGCATTTTACCTTGTTCATTTAAAATCGCTCGCTGCTTTGCATACCATTCAGCGGCTATTTTGCTATAAGGTAAAATAATTAAGCCGCCATTTTGTAGTGCTTGCAAATAAGATTGTAATTCTGTTTTTCGTTTAGAGTTTGCTAACAATTCACAGTCGTACTGTAATTCATGCCAGACAATTGATGCTGTGACATATTGGCCATCATATCGGCTAAAGCAGTGCATCACATTCTGGTTTGGCGTTTTTCGGGCTGGTTCGGAAAGAATATTGGTGTCCAGTAAATAGTTTACTGAAGTTTCCCAATTATTGAGTAGCTGAAATACACAATGCTGGTGTATCGAGGTTTATTTTAGGTGGTTTTGCCATGTTTATAGCAAACCCCTACTTAATTCCCCTTAGGCAATAGCATTTGAAACGAATGAAAAGACTATTTTTTTCATATAGTTGTAGCATAGTTTCAATTTTACCATAAATAATTATTGGGAAACTTCAGTATTAACATAATCCCCCCTTTTGCTAAG
>NZ_BDMN01000132.1 GCF_002189065.1 Bathymodiolus platifrons methanotrophic gill symbiont | reverse complement strand
CGCATTACGCAAGTTTGCTCGCTTGTATGCACTAGAAAAACAATTCAAAGGCCTGACAATAGAGCAACGTTATTTGTTGCGTCTGGAAAAAAGCAAACCTCTGCTGGAAGATTTAAAACAGTGGTGTGATAACAACCTTACCAAAACGGCAAAAGATAGTGCGATCGGTAAAGCCATTCGTTACACCATTAACCAATGGGATAGCCTAACCCGCTATATTGATGATGGTAATATACAAATTGATAATAATGCAGCGGAACGTCATATCAAGCCGTTTGTGATTGGCCGTAAAAACTGGTTATTTAATCAAACTCCACGCGGCGCTAATGCCAGCGCACTACTTTACAGTCTTGTGCAGACAGCGGTAGCCAATAACCTAGAGCCTTTTGATTACTTAAAGTATTTACTCACCGCACTACCCAAGCTTGGTAGGCACTATAAGCCAGAGGCATTGGATCAGTTTTTACCCTGGAACCTGACTGAAAAAATCAAGCCTTTAAAGTAAGTGGCGTAGCTTGTCTAGGTGGGAAGAAGCGACGCTTACCAATTCATCATCAGCTGAAATTGTTTCTACATTTCCAACTTGAAAGGTTTTATTTTTAGATTTTCCATTAGAAACCCAGAAAACGGTATAACAAAGATAGCTTTTATCTTTTCTCCGATCAAACTTAATAGTTCTGGAAACTCCGGTTAACCCCGTTGTGGTTTTATTTTTAGGCGGCTTTAAAAATCGGGTTTTACTGCCTTTTAATACAATTAACATTTGATCACGCCAGGCAATAGCCGCTTTAATCGATTTAAATTTACTACCCCATAATTTATGAGAAAAATATCGACTATTTTCTTTACCTCGTCGTACTATCCTGACTTGAAACCCAAATGGATCAGGCTCTGTAATATCTTTATGTTTTATCATAGTAAGATTCTCTGTTATATCTGAAATTTACTTTTCGATAAATCATTTCGTAAGCTTTGAAATACAAATAACTTTTCTTCTTTCATTTATCGGATAATCGGCAATTTGTTGAAACTGTCATCAAATTGACACTCTGTGATTATCTGATTTTTGGCAACAAAAAAAGAAAATGTTTTCTGTTTTGTGAAATACCTAGCATTTTAGTGTAGAATTCCTTAACCCCATTTTTGCATGGGCATAATTTTAGAGCATATTCACTAGTACATCGCTCCTCACGTTCATATCATTAAGGCATCGTCTTTCCTATATGCTTTTACAGGAACCTAGTTTTTGCTATAGATTTCCGATAAAAGATTGCAGGGCTGATGGTGCTTTGTTATCTAACATGTGAGCTGCTGTACTAGCATCAATCTTAGGAGAAGAACATGAGTGTATTAGTAGGTAAGCAAGCACCGGATTTTACGGTTCCCGCTGTTTTAGGTAATGGCGATATTGTTGACTCTTTCAGCTTTTCAGACGCAACAAAAGGTAAATATGCAGTTGTGGTATTTTACCCACTAGATTTCACTTTTGTTTGCCCTAGCGAATTAATTGCACTAGACCATAGAATGGACGATTTCACTAGTCGTGGTGTTGAAGTCATTGCTGTTTCAATCGATTCTCATTTCACCCATAACGCATGGCGTAATACACCCATCAATGACGGTGGTATTGGTCCTGTTCGTTATACAATGGCAGCTGATATGGCTCATACCATTGTTAAAGATTATAACGTAGAAGCTGATGCACCAGCAGTAGCTTATCGTGGTAGCTTTTTAATTGATAAAGAAGGTATGGTTCGCCATCAAGTAGTTAATGATCTACCTTTAGGTCGTAATATTGATGACATGTTACGTATGGTTGATGCCCTACAATTCCATGAAGAGCACGGTGAAGTTTGCCCAGCTGGCTGGAATAAAGGTGATGCTGGTATGGATGCATCTCCAGCAGGTGTTGCATCATACTTGAGCGAAAATGCTGATAAGTTATAAGTCAGTTTTATAGCAGATAAAAAAGCGGGCTATTTTAAAATAGTCCGCTTTTTTTATGCCTGAAATTACCGGTTAACTCAGACCTTTTTTCTTGCCAGCATCTTTAGTAGCTGTATACGAGAAAAATAAACGGTGACACAACCTATAAAAATAGAAATAAATGTTTCTCCTATCAGCACCCACGAGATCATATAGCCTAAAACATAGCCAAAGAAACCAATAAGCGCCCACCTGATACCGTTTTCGCCATTTTTTTTCCCGGTTTGGTAAAAAACAACAACGGTTATGATGGCTGCCAGTATAATTAACATTATTTAATCCTGTGTTGCTTGTCATGGTAATTCATTTAGAATTACCAAATAAAATATTTATTGAAAGTCTCACCTAAAAAGTTTTACACACTTTACCGTAATTTTTCTTTGGTGGTCTACTTTTTATCATATATTTGCAAGTACCTATAATCTTCCACAGCGCCAATCTTGAGCCAATCATCAGGATCACACATCAGACATACCAAGGCTTCCGTATGATAATAAAGCTCATCAATTGGTTTACATGTTACCTACAACAAGGATAAACAAATGGGAAAGTTAGCTAAAATTATTTTGATATTTTTTTCTTCAGTGGTGATACTTATTATTGCCGCGGTCATAATAATTCCACTCGCGGTAGATTTAAACGACTATAAAACTGAAATAGAAGTAGCGGTTCAGGAAAAAACCGGGCGGAGTTTGAAGATAGAAGGAGACCTGAACTTATCCATTTTCCCTTGGCTAGGCGCATCTACAGGAAAAATACTATTAAGTAATGCCCCGGGATTTGCAGAAAAATCCTTTGCGGTTATTGGTGAAGCCGATATTAAAGTTAAATTACTGCCTTTATTTTCCAAAAATGTAGAAGTGAGCACCATTGTTTTAAAAGGACTGGAACTACATCTGGAAAAAAACAAACAAGGAGTTAGTAACTGGGATGACCTGACTGCACCCAAAGAAACGGTTGCTCAGCCAGCTGAAAAAGTTGCACAAAAACTAGTAGAAAGCAATTCAGCAGAACAAACACAGATTCCAGAGCAGGAAGAAGATGACACTATAGATTTATCATCGTTAAAAATTGGTGGCCTGACTATAGAAAATTCTCAAGTTAGCTGGAATGATCTGCAATCAGGGCAACATATTATTATTAAAGATTTTAACTTTAGTACTGGTGCCATTGCTTTTAACCAGGCTATTGCAATTAAAATAGCTTTTTTACTGAAAAATACGCAGCCTGCTATAACAGAGCATCTAGCTTTATCAACTAACCTGATAATTGATGAAACATTACACAAAATTCAATTAAATAACTTTAAGCTAGACTCCACAACCAGGGGGGAAACGATTCCTGGAGGAGTATTCAATGTACAGCTTCTATCTGAAATATCTCTGGATACACAAAAACAAATCTTAGCACTTAAGAATTTACAACTTAATACAAATACCATTAACTTGACTGGTGAAATCAAGACCAGCCAACTAAACACTGCCCCACATTATACCGGCACAATACAGATTGCCGCTTTTAACCCGAAAAGCCTGATGCAGCAACTAGCTATGACTGCTCCTGAAACAGCTGATAAGCGGGTTTTACAAAAACTGGCCATGAGTTTTAACCTGCAAGGAACGGCCAACGACATTGCATTAGAAAACCTAATCATCACTCTAGATGACACGCAGATTAATGGCTATACCCGTGTTAAGCAATTTAACCAGCCCGCAATCACCTTTCAGCTCTCTATTGATGATATTGATATTGACCGTTACAGTGCACCCAAACAGGAAAAACAATCTGCACATGCACCGGTCGCCACAACGACAACTGCCACTACTGGCAAAGAAACCACACTCCTCCCAATCGATACCTTGCGCAGCCTAAATATTAATGGCGACTTAAATATCGCAAAGCTTAAAGTCGCACAATTAAAAATGGCTGGGGTCAGCTTAAACCTTCAGGCAAAGAATGGAGTTTTGCGCACTAAACACGCAGTTAAGCAACTTTACCAAGGTCATTACCAAGGACAACTCAGCATCAATTCAAAAGGTAAATCACCCCGTATTTCCTTAAATGAAAAAATAGCAGGCGTACAACTAGAACCATTATTAAATGACTTACAGCCAAATAGCCCAGCAAAACTCAAAGGGCGGGCAAATATTGCACTTAATCTAAAGACTAAAGGCAATACAATCACTGCGATAAAATCAGGCTTGGGCGGTAAGCTGAATTTTTCCTTAGAAAAAGGGGCTGTTAGAGGCTTTAATTTACAGAAAATAATTGATATTGGCGCATTAGCTCTGACGGGTAAAGCAATGCAGCAAAATTATACTGATGAACAGACTCTATTTAGCGTGATTAAAGGCACAGCTAGCGTAAAAAAAGGGCTGATTAATAACCCTGATTTCCTAGCAAAATCATCAACTATTGAAGTAACAGGGAAAGGAACCGTAAATTTAGTTAATGAAGCACTGAATTATAAGGTAATCGCAAAACTCAAAAAAGGCGGCAAAAATATTGCTAACCGCCCCATTGCAATTAATGTACAAGGAACCCTCTCTAACCCAAGCGTAGGCTACCCTAAAGATTTACAATCGATAGAGTCAATGATGACTGACAAAGAAAAGAAAAAAGTGGATAAATTTATTAATAAACGCGAAAAAGACATTGATAAAGCTTTAGGTGAGGGCTCGGGTAAAGCCATCAATAAGCTTTTAAAAGGCTTTTTTTTAATAGCGCAATAGAACAGGCTTTTGCTGAATAAACAGAAGCTAATCTCCAGGTTTATTAGTTTTTTGAGAGGATATGAATCCCATGTTTAGTCTACTCATATCCTTCTGCAGTAGCATATAAATGCTACTTTTAAGGTAGCTCTGCCAAGACAAGACTAGAAAAAACTAAACTACAACTGCTTAATGAACTCACACACCTTCAGCAAAAATCTACTTAACTGGTTTGATCAGTCTGGCCGTAAAGACCTGCCTTGGCAACACCCCGCCACGGCTTACCGAGTCTGGGTATCTGAAATCATGTTACAACAAACCCAGGTTGTAACAGTCATCCCCTACTTTAATAAATTCATTCAACAATACCCTGATATATCTACTCTGGCTAATGCTCCACTGGATGAAGTACTCAGTCTATGGGCTGGGCTAGGTTATTATGCACGCGCCAGAAACCTGTATAAATCAGCAGGTATTATTGAACAGGCAGGTCAGTTCCCAGACTCTTTAGAAAGCTTAGTTGCCCTGCCAGGTATAGGCTTATCAACAGCGGGAGCTATTTTAAGTATTGCCTTTAACAAAAGCCAGCCGATTCTTGATGGTAATGTACGCCGAGTATTAGCCCGATTTAAAGCCATACAAGGCTGGACTGGAGGCACTAAAATAAATAAGCAACTATGGGAAATAAGCGCATTATATACTCCGGAAGTACGTATTGCAGATTATACGCAGGCCATAATGGATCTTGGCGCTACCGTGTGTACACGCTCTAAACCCAAATGTACTGAGTGCCCACTACAGTCAAATTGCCTGGCACTGCAACAGCAGCGAGTACATGAATTACCTACCCCTAAAACAAGTAAAAAAATACCTGTTAAACAAAGTCTCTTTCTTATTATAATTAATAAAGATAAGCAAATTCTGTTAAATAAAAGAGCACCCACGGGTATCTGGGGTGGACTATGGAGTGTCCCTGAATTAGCTAGTCATACAGAATTAGACGCCTGGCTATTAACAAAACCTATAGTGGTCACTAAAAAACAGTTCATGGAAACAAGACGACACACGTTTTCCCACTATCACCTGGATTACCAGCCTATTTTACTTTATGTAGATAACCCTATAAATAATGTGCTGGAAGCAGAAACAGCACTCTGGTATAAACATTGGCAGACTAAAAATATTGCGCTACCTGCGCCTGTTAAACAATTATTTGATGAATTAAACAAGGATTAAAATGGCAAGATTAGTAAACTGTGTAAAACTAGGTACAGAAGAAGAAGGTTTGGACTCATTACCTTTCCCCGGTATAAAAGGACAATATATCTATGACAATGTGTCCCAGAAAGCCTGGAAGGAATGGATCAGCATGCAAACTATGTTGATCAATGAAAACCGTCTGGCAAGTTTTGAGCCTAAAGCAAAAAAGATGATTGAAGAGGAAAGAGAGAAATTTTTATTTGGCTCTGGATTTCAAATGCCTGAAGGATATGTTCCGCCTAAGAGCTAGAGAATGACCCAAGCTTAAAGAATAAAATTAAGATCATGATTGATATCCCTAATATAAGAAGCGAAGCCCGCTATGGTATGCCGGTTGCCGATCAAATATTGTTCAACCGACATTACATACTGGGCTATTCATATTATTTCAGGCAAGCCAAATGGGCGCTTGAGATCGTTGACCAGAAGACGATTGATATTCAAAGGACGGACAACTTTCGCCCTGACTACCGTATTCCAGAGATATTCAGGACAGATCTAGTGGAGTACAAAAATTCAGGCTATGACCGCGGCCATTTAGTTGCAAGTGCAAACCAGAATGATACAGTCATTCAAAATAGCGAAACTTTTTTGCTATCTAATATGACGCCTCAGGATCCAAAATTTAATCGCAATATCTGGAAGAAGCTTGAATTAGCTATTAGAGAGCTTGATGCCCAGAAAGATATTTATGAAACCTATGTCATTAGTGGCCCTATCTTTGACTTTGATACTCCAGTTTCAAGGATTGGTACAAATGATAGCAATGGTGTGACACTACCTGTCCCCAATGCTTATTTTAAATCGGTTCTAACGGAAGATAAAAAAGGTAGGCTGCATATGTGGTCTTTCATTATTCCCAATAAAAAAGCCACTAATCCATTGGAGTCTTTTCAAGTGCCTACTACGGTTGTGGAAAAAATGGCGGGGATTTTTCTGTGGAACCAATTGCTTGGTAAAAAAATAACGCTAGAAAAAAATAAAACCAGAAAAATCTGGTAACAGACACTTTACCGCTGTTTAAAACCTCTACTGTACTCTAGGAGCTCTGGCAAGAAATATCAGATGCCCTGAAAACTGAATTTTCAGAAAGTTACGCTCACGATGCTCCAAACTAAAGACCCTGCCAATTAGCCCGGTTATTCCGTAAAAAATGTTACGCTGCCATAGAGGGCGTAATATCCTGGAACGATTGAGTAACTGACGATTAATCAGCACCGATGCATCCACTCCTGGACGTATCTCTTCAAGCTCAAACCCCGCATCACCAAATACTCGAACCACTCCATACGGTGTAAAATTAAAAATACTGTATGAATGATAAGGCTCCAGGTAGGACACTGAACCCACAAACACCCCATTAGGCTTCAGAACACGAAATATCAGTGCAGCCTGTGCTAATATTTAGCATAACAGTTGATTGTGGAACTGAAAAACCCTTAACATAAGCAATACTTTTCCTGATTACCTATAATTCTCAGCCATTCTCCGTCATTCCTGCAAGCTTTTAGCAGGAATCTCGTCGGTTTAGTACAATTCCCGATAAAGCTTGTGTCCACGCTTGACTGGGTAGACTTCGGGAATGTCGAGGTTTTTAAACATGCTACTTTTCTACTGTAGCTGAGAGTCATACGTAATCAGGGTACTTTTTGTATGATCACCTACAGCCCGTCTCTACCTGGAAGCCCATGTTTATCCTACACAGCTCCAATAAAACAGAAAACCTGCTTGAGCATTTAAGTGCCATTATCTGCACCGCACCGTTATCCTCCCCCTTTAGTAAAGAAGTTTTTTTAATTCAAAACCAGGGAATGGAACGCTGGCTAGCACAGCAACTAGCAACAAAAAATCAGGTTTTTGCTAATTTTAATTTTTTATTTCCAGGTAAATTTTTTAGCCAGATGGCAAGAGAGATTAGCCAACAACTACAAGCAGACTCATTTGACCGTGAACTGATGGTGTGGCGCTTTGAACTATTATTACGCGACCTAGAAGAACCTGTTTTTTTTGCGCTTAAGCATTATATCAGTGGTGAAAATACTGATTTAAAACGCTTTCAACTGGCCTCGCATTTAGCGCAAATCTTTGATCAATATCAGATGATGCGTCCGCAGCTGTTAAATGACTGGCAACAGGGGAAGTTACACTATTCATCAGATAATGAAAAATGGCAGCAAGCTCTCTGGTTAAGATTAATTGAGCAGACAGGTGATCAACACCGTGGCGCATTATGGCTACAAGCCATTTCTAAATTTAACTCCCTGGAAGAAGGCGCATTAAGTCAGAAACTCCCTGAAAGAATTTCTATTTTTGGCTTAAATACTATGCCACCGTTATTTATGGAATTTCTACAAGGGCTAGCGCGGCATACTAACGTACATTTCTACCTGCTTAACCCCGCACAAGCATTTTGGGCAGATATCGTCGCTAGAAAACGGGCTGATTTAGAAGAATTCGAAAATGGCCATCCCTTATTAGCCAGCCTGGGTCAACAAGGCAGAGAATTTCAGCAAATGCTACTCGATCGAGCATTTACCCTCGAGCTTGATAGTTTTGAGGAATGTGAGGCAGAATCCCCCAGTAATTTACAGCAATTGCAAAATGATATATTACATAATATTACTACTGTGACTGCCATAGAAAATGACTATTCTATTAGCATTCATTCCTGTCATTCACGCATGAGGGAAGTGGAAGTATTAAAAGATCAGTTATTACATGCTTTAGAAACCGACCCAAACCTGGAGCTCCGTGACATTGTGGTAATGGCTCCGGATATACAGCAATATGCCCCCTTTATCCGTGGCGTATTTGATAATATCCAGCATGCTATTGCTGATCGTAGTTTACGCAGTAGCAATAGTACTTTTGATGCCTTTCTTCGCTTTATACGTTTAACACAAAGTCGTTTTGGCTGGCAGGAAGTGCTTGATTTATTAGGCCAGCCTGAAGTTTATCATTGCTTTGGTTTAACTGAAAATGATGTGGAATTAATCAGCCACTGGGTTGCCGAAACACATATACGCTGGGGAAAATCAGCTACGCATAAAAAACAGCTTAATTTACCTGAATCTCCTGAAAATACCTGGCAAGCCGGTTTAGATCGCCTGTTAATGGGTTATGCAGTCGGTAACGAAGATGAGTTTTTTGCCAGCATTTTGCCTTATAGTGAAATCGAAGGTTCCACCGCACTGGCATTGGGTGGCCTGCATGATTTTCTCCAACTACTGTGTAGAGCCAGTGAAAAGCTCGCTAAAAGTTATAGTCTGGAAAAATGGGCAGCTCATTTACTGACTTATGCCGATTTGTTATTTCCTGCTGAAAGCATTGATGCTGCCACCCAGCAAACAGAAAAACAGCAGATGAATGAAATTTTTCTGGAACTCAAAGAATCACTCGCGACAGTACATGATCAACCCATTCCATTAGCCGTTATTTTAGCCTGGCTGGAAGAACGAGTTGAAGAGACTAAATCCTCCAATGGTTTTTTACGTGGCCAACTCACCTTTTGCTCGATGTTACCAATGCGCACCATCCCCTTTAAAGTCATTGCTTTATTAGGTATGAATGAGGGTGAATTTCCGCATATCGACCACCATCTTACCTTTGATTTATTAGGGAAGGATTTTCAGCCGGGGGATCGTTCACGACGAGCTGATGACCGCTATCAATTTTTAGAAATTCTACTCTCGGCTCGTGAAAAAATAATTATGACCTATATCGGCCAGTCAATCAGTGAGAATGAAGAGATACCAGCATCAGTAGTCATTCACGAGTTACTGGATATTATGCAAACACATTATCAATTGCATAATTTAATTACCAAACACCCGCTACAAAGCTTTAGTCAACGCTATTTTATGGGTGATAAAGCTTTAATTAGCTATAGTAAAACTGACTTTGCAACGAACAAAGCCTTAACCCAGAATACACTTAAAAACACCCCCTGGTGGCAGGGACAGATACAAGCAGAACAACAAGAGCTAATAGAGATTCAAGACCTTTTGCGTTTTTATCGTCATCCACAAAAATATTTTTTACAGCAACGGCTTAATATCCGACTGCAAGGTATTGAGGGTGATGAGCAAGAACATGAGCCTTTGAGTATTGAGGGCATGGATAGCTATCTGCTCAATCATCAATGGATCGAGGCAAAATTACAGCAAGGAAATTTATCATTAAATAAGCTTAAAGCTCAGGGGCGCTGGATTTCTGGAGAACTAGGTGTCATAAAATTTAATGCGCGAGACCAGGAAATTCAAAATTTTGTCGAGAAAATTGAAGCCAAAAATGCAGGAATCAGTACAGACCCGGTTGCTATTGACTTATACATCGGTTCTACACGCCTCATCGGATCAATTGCATATCAATACTCAGAGGCCAGCTTAATTTATCGTTATTCACCCTTAAAGGGAAAAGACTTTATTATTGCCTGGCTACAACATTTAATTCTTAATCGACAGAAACCTCATGTCACCCACCTAATTAGTCAGGATAACTATATCAGCTTCCTGCCTGAACATGTTCAAGGGCACGAGTTAGAACAATTTATTGATTATTATCAACAAGGACAAAGTCAACCTGATATTTTTTTTACCGAAGCCGCTTTTGCTTATATCAAACAACAACAGGCATTAAACAGCCCCAAAAGCCGGAGTTCAGTCTCTGCTATCGTTAAGGCTCAAGAAGCATTAAGCCATACTATAGAGCAAGTCTATGAGCCAGAGTTACAACTGCTTTATAAGAATTTAGAGACAGTAGATAATTTATTGAATAGCGAGTTTGAAGATTATTGTCAGCACTTGTTATTACCCATCTGGGAGCTAGTCAATGCAAATTAATCATCAGAACTTCAACCCTATCGCCACCGAATTAAAGCCAGGTATTAATTTATTAGAAGCTAGCGCGGGCACGGGTAAGACCTATGCTATCGCTATGCTGGCTTTACGTTTTGTGGTGCAACATGGCTACACAATTGATCAGCTTCTGATTGTTACATTTACCAAAGCCGCCACCAAAGAATTAAAAGAGCGTGTACGCGCCCGCCTGGTTGAGGCAAAGCAATTTTTAACTGGAAAATCACCGGCAGGGCTAGATGATAATATCAGGCTATGGGCTGAAGAACTTATTGCAAACTCTGAAATAGATGAAAAGCTTGCCATACAGCGCTTAAACAATGCGTTATTAAATATTGATAAGGCGGGAATTTTCACCATACATGGTTTTTGTCAGCGCTTACTCAAAGAACATGCTTTAGAAAGCGGACAAATGTTTGATGTTGAACTCAGCGATGAGACGCTTGCGGTACAACAACAAATGGTAGAAGATTTCTGGCGCTCCCAGGTATATCCTCGCGATGCCTGGGAAGTATCATTGCTTTGTCATCAGTACGATACGCCCGACGCATTATTAGCAAGTCTGGGAAGATATCCTGTGGCTCTGACTATCTACCCTGAACCTGAAGACTTAGATAGTCTATTAATAGAGATTAGAAAACAGGCGCGGAATGCCAAAGCCGCGCTCGATAAACAAGCTAATGTGTTACTAGAGTCCGTTGAATTGGGTTATTTTAAAAAGTCATTTACAGAAAATTTCCCGGAAGCTTATCAACGTCTAAATCAATGGCTAGAAGCAACAGCAGAGTCTACTGAGCATTTTCTGTGTCCATGCCCCAAAGAAGCCGACTTCAAACTGCTAACCAGCGATAATCTGGGCACAGAAATACGTGTTAAATTTAAAGACCAACTAGATTTTGATAGCAGCAGCTTTGATCTTTTAGCTGACTCTAGCCAGAAAGTCGGCCTGATATTTCGCCGCTCGCTCGCTGCAGAACTACAAAACAATCTGGAAACGCGCCTACAGCAACTAAACATCATGTCTCATGATAGCTTGATTACCCGTACCGCAGAGGCACTATCGAACGCTGGCGGGGAGCTATTAGTCAAGGCGATTAGCCAGCAGT
Organism: Bathymodiolus platifrons methanotrophic gill symbiont; assembly: GCF_002189065.1. Classification (GTDB taxonomy): domain Bacteria; phylum Pseudomonadota; class Gammaproteobacteria; order Methylococcales; family Methylomonadaceae; genus Methyloprofundus. The sequence goes on along the minus strand of NZ_BDMN01000132.1, from coordinate 2,444 downwards.
ATCGTATCGCTTTAATTGATGAATTTCAGGATACCGACCAAAATCAATGGCTGATTTTCTCACGCTTATTTGCCGACCCGGAACAATATTTATATTTAATCGGTGACCCTAAGCAAGCGATTTATAAATTTCGCGGGGCAGACATTCATTCATATTTACAGGCTAAACTACAAGCACAGCATCAGTATACTTTAGGGCATAATTGGCGCTCACACCCTGATTTAGTACAGGCAATTAATCAGTTATTTAGTCAACGTGATAATCCCTTTGTTTTTCAGGACTTAGAATTCAATCGTGTTACACCTGCCCTGGATTCAACAAATGGAGCTTTAGTTAAAGACAATCAGCCCCTAGCGCCTTTAGCTTTATGGCAACTAGCAGAGAGTGAAAGCAAAACCGGGTACTGGACAAATGGCAAGGCAGCTGATGAAGTTAAAATAGCAGTCACCAGTGAAATATTAAACTTATTGAGCGGTGAGGTTAATTTACAAAGCGATAAAACAACACGTCCGGTAAAACCAGCCGATATTGCTATTCTGGTACGTACCAATAACCAGGCTGAACTATATCAGGAAGCTTTAAATCTTGCTGGTATTCCTGCCATTTTAAATAGTACCGCCTCCGTATTTTCCAGCACTGAAGCACATGATTTACACCAGCTAATGCAGTCTCTAGCGCAGCCCGGTGATATGGCCCTCTTAAAGCAGGCTTTAAGCCTTTCCTGGTTTGCTCTGGATGGGCAGCAGTTATATCGCACACTAAATGATGAAATACAATTAGGTGCCTGGATAAACCGCTTTCAGGAATACCATTTGCTCTGGCAGAAAAAAGGTTTTATGGCCATGATGCTACGCTTTTTAAGCCAGGAAAATGTCCGCGTACACCTAACCCAGACTGCTCAGGCAGAAAGACAAATCACTAACCTGCATCATCTTCTGGAACTCGTACAACAAGCTAGTCTGGATGAGCATTTAGGGCTACAGAAGACCATAGCCTGGCTACGCACGGCGATTACAGCAGAAAATGCCAGTGACGAGCAGCAACTAAGGTTGGAAAGCGATGCCGATGCAGTCAAAATCATTACTATGCATCGCTCAAAAGGACTGGAATACCCGATTGTATTTTGCCCTTATCTCTGGTCACGTAGTGATCGATTAAGCAAAGAAAAGCTGACCATTACCTGTCATGCACAGGATGAAATGCTGGTTGATTTAGGATCAGACCTGTTTGAACAACACAGGGATATTGCGCAGGAAGAAGAGTTAGCTGAAGATTTACGCATACTCTATGTTGCGCTAACTCGTGCAAAATTTCGCTGCTATATAACCTGGCTGGATAGTCGCTCAAGCAATAAGCCAAACCAATCGGCTCTGGCCTATCTATTATATGGACAAGCTGATATTTCCTTTAGCGAACAACAAGCCGTATTACAGGAATTAGCAGACCAATATCCTGATAGTTTTGCCTATCAACAGATAGAAACAACTAATAGCATACAGGGAACTTATCAAGAAACAGAGTTAAATGTAGCTTTATCAGTACCCGCACAAAAGCGCCATTTATACAGTAGCTGGCAAATGAGCAGTTATACCGCCTTATCCTATTTAAGCCTGCATGAAGCCCCGGAATTACCCCTGGATAAAGCAGAAGAAAGCAATGATACAATGCCTCTTACCGATCAGGCTCCTTTAGAATTAGCTAAAGGCGCACATACGGGTAATGTCATCCATGATTTACTGGAAAATATTAGTTTTACTGCGCTTGCAGCACGAAAAGAAATAGCTCAGCAACGAGATGCAGCCTGTCAGCATTATGGGCTAAAAGTTGATCACCCTGAAGTTATAAATGAGCTACTTTATCAGACAGTGAGCACAGCATTATGCAAAGACGACCCCGAGTTTTGCCTGGCCAACCTTGATGAACAAGCCTGCTTAAAGGAAATGCCTTTTTATTTAAGCCTATCCAGTTTTGCAACAGAAGAGATTAATTTTATCCTGCAAGACTGTCCAGCTTTTCAGTCTTTATCAGACAAACAGATGCAAGGATATTTAACTGGTTTTGTTGATTTAATTTTTTGTTATAAAGACCGTTACTATGTACTGGATTATAAAAGTAATGCTTTAAACGACTATCAACCAGAAAGCCTAACTCAGGCCATGCGCGAACATAATTACGGTTTACAATACTGGCTGTATAGCGTGGTGCTACATCAATATTTACAAAAACGCCTACCTGACTATCAGTTTGACCAACATTTTGGCGGCATACGTTATTTATTTGTACGTGGCATGCAGGAAGAGCAAGCAATGAGTGGAGTCTATAGTGGTATGCCTGATGAACAGCGAATTAATGAGTTGGCTGAATTGTTTTCTACAGGGTGACCCAATAAACTATTTTGGTTCTGTCGCAAAAAACCGAAAGCCACTATTATAAGGTTTAATATC
>NZ_BDMN01000131.1 GCF_002189065.1 Bathymodiolus platifrons methanotrophic gill symbiont | reverse complement strand
ACGATCAAAATGATTGCCTATCGAGCTGAAACGGCAATGGCCAATTTGTTGCGAGAAACGCTCTCGCGTCCTGATGAAGTTCGTAGTCTGTTACGGGCAATTTATAGTAGTGAGGCAGACCTGATTCCAGATCATGAGCAAGGCACATTAACGGTGAAATTACATCATTTGGCCAATCGAAGTTATGATGTCGCGATACAAAAATTATGCGATGAACTCAATAGCACAGAAACAAAGTTTCCGCGAACTAATTTAAGGATGATCTTTAAACTGGGATCAAAGTAAATTCCCCGAGATCAGGTGCTCTGAGTTTCATCTGCTATTAACCCCAGACTCCTAAGCAAACAATACTGGAACAATAGCCACTAGCAATAAAGTTGTACCCATCGTAGCTAATGGCAGTAGAATTTTTTCATGTCGATACCAGAAACTATCACCTTCCAGTGCAGCTTTTACTATTTCTTCATGGCCGACCATCTGTCGGGTTAGTAAATGATTAAGGGCAACAGGCGGAGTAAGGTAGCCGAGCTCGAAAGATACCAGAGTAATCATCCAGAAATGCACTGGGTTTATTCCATTATTATAAGCAATCTGAGCGACTGTACCCGATACCAGCACGACGGCGCCAAAAGGGTCCATAATCATGCCGATAGCTACCAGTACAACGATTAAAAAGGCCAGAGTCATCCAGATAGAAGCAAAACTATCCGGCATATTGCCTAATAAGCCCGAACGCTCAATAACACCCCCTAGCGCAAAAGAGAGTCCCATCAATAAGAGTAATGCACCGATATGAACAGTCGATTCAGAGGTTGCTTTTCTTATGGTATATTCAAATTTATGTGCATCCTTTTCCGGGGATGCAACCAGTACCATGCGTACAAACAACTTTTCATAAATAATCAGCCCAAGAATCATCACCGGCAGAATAACCGGGGCAGAAAACTCATCCATTTTCACGTCTAGCAAATAGTAATAGCCCAGGTAGATAGATAAAACAATCAGGGCATAAGGCAATAAAGGGGAAAGTGCATGTAAAAAAGGTTTAAAGGCTTCTTTTATCGGGGCTACGTGTAACTTTTCACGTTTAGTAAGCAATGCGAAAATAAAGAAAACGCAAGTTGTCGTCAAAAAGGTTTTCAGGCCCCAGTTAAAAAGCTGGTCGGTAACCACTTCTTTATTTAGTGCGGCAATCAAAACCACTAATAGACAGGGGCGTAGCACAACTCCGGCACTCCCCGTCATAGCCGTTGCAGCTAAAGCCAGTTGCCTGCGCGCTCCTGCATGGCGTAACTCCTCATAAACAATAGCCCCCATAGCGATGATAATAATACCTGAAGCCCCTGTATAAGCAGTAGGTACAGCCATAACAATAATGGCAACGACAGCCAGTAACTCAGGTGACATGCGCCAGGGTATAAAAGCCTTAAAAACCAGGTCTCCCAGTTGAGTCCGCTTTAACAACATACCCACCCAGATATACAGACCAATATTGAGGAACAGGCCCGCCTGATCAAATAGCAAACTAAAAAAGATGACTGGCCCTGCCCAATGCCCTTCAATCAGGAAAAAATAAATAGCCACAAAGAATCCCATATAAATATAGAGGGGAATAGACAGCATGGTATGCAGAATACTTGTGCTGGCCTTATGAAAATCCGGTGGTTTAATTAATTGCAACAGACTAATTGCAGTTAATAGGGCAAAACCTAGTATCAATAGCAGGAAAATTTCGGGGTGATCAACTGTCGTAGAGGATTGATAAATGCTGTTTCTATAAAACCAGGCAGAAAATAACAAGGTCATATTACCCAGTAATTGAGCCCCCGTAGAAATAAGGTGGTCCTGTGGTGTAATGATCGGCTTAAAGGCGATATGATTCTGTTTATAGGTACAAGTCGCAGTACAGATAAAAATCATCAATATCAAAAATAAACGCTGCTGTTCAAATGCGAATAAACTAATTCCGGCGACACCGGTTTCCAGAGTACGAAAAAGAATGATACCCGGAGTAATTCTGGCCTGGTTTTGTTCTGCTAAGTTGTGTTTTTCCTGACAGAGCAGGCTAGATTTTTGTAATGAGATAAGGGCTGCTTGACGATCAAAATCATCAGTTTCAAAAAGATCTTCTAATTCCCCTAATCCACCTGCTTCAGCTTCCAGCTTTGTTAGTTCAGTTTCAAGATCAGGATTAGGGTTACAATCCGGGGTGGGAATATCGGCTCTAAGTATAAAATAATCCTGCCATAATAATTCACCAATATTAAGTAGCCGAGCATGAATAAGTTCACTATTACCCGCAATAATAACCACTATCAATAGAATAAAAACCGGCAAGGTTGAGAGCCATTCCCGGTAGCTACGGAGCTTAAAGATTTTTAGCATAGTCACGATCTACCCATCTCATGGATTAAACTATTCGGCCACCACAATCAACAAAGTACTCTAGGGTAGCAAGCAGGAAAGCTCTTTAACCCTCCCGCTACTCTTTATCCGCTGCAGTACACTCAGGCTGCTGAGGGTCTTTTTTGCAACGTAACATCCGCATAAGTTTTAACATTTTACCGTTATAAATACCTTTATCCCGCAACCTGATTCGTGATTGTCTGAATACTTCAAGATATCCTGTTACGTCTACCTCAGGAACAGAAATCCACATTTTCGCTGGAATGGTATTTTCGTATTTTTTAATCTGTTCCACCCCCAGATCAAATTGACTTAAGGCAAATTCTCGAGATTTTTGCCCATATCCCTCAGGAAAATCAGTTTTACGTATCAATATCTGTATAGTCAATTGCACTAGTGAAAATTTAATAATGCCCCCATTGGGTTCAAGTCCTTTATACAATTCCATCGCTTCATAAACGATAGCGGGGCCATAGGTAACATCTACAGAACCATTATTAAACTTACTATACATAGTGGCTATTGAAGCACTGACAGGAGAGCCTCCAATAAAATTGACCATTTCCACTTGCGCGGGATCGGAATCTAAAATTGCAATACGTTTGCCAGCTAATTCACCGACTGTATCAATGCTACGATCATTAACGAACATATACCCAGCACCTGCCGGATATATGGCGACAACTTCATAAGGGCCACTAAACATGAGTTTTGCGGCTTTCTTGCCACTGATAGTGGTGATAACGGACTTTAAATGATCATAGCTTGGCATTGCACCAATGGCATCCAGAGTACCAGTAAAGGAGTTAAACTGGCGTGCACGAATACCGGTAAAACTTACTGCATCACATAACCCTGCTTTAAAATCTTCGGCTGCTACTCGCTCACTGGTATAAGGTTTTAGCTCTAGTTCAACTCCCCAGGCTAATGCCACTGTTTTATAATCCTTCATTTGAGCAAAAAAGGGGCCGTTCGCACCTAACAAGTCAAACACACACATTTTTTTAGGTACCGCCTGGGCAGTAGCAATACTGGTAATCATTAACACGAGAGTAATGAATGCCCTGGGCTTAAAATTTTTATATAAACTCAAAGTGACTTCCTCTTTTTTATTATTTTGTAACAAAAGCCGTTAAATTTTGTAGGTTTAAAAGCAGTTGAACACGGATTACATGGAAAATCAAAGTATATCAATTATATCAACAGTGTCAGTTTTAGTATCTGGATCATCCCAGAAAGTACCCAGTCCTGCTATAGGTGTTCGCTTTCCAGTTGCCTCAGTCCACATGTAGTCAGAGACAGCCTGGAGCTGAATAGTGACCACTTTATCCAGAAATAAAAAACGGGGGTTGGCAGGCATACTGCTTCTGGTATTCACATTATCGCGAATGATTGCTTTAATGCGTTCAGCATCACCCAGGCCAATATAAATTTTTGCCGCAACCACCTGAGCAAGACGCATACCTTGCTGCAAACCTGTTTGCATTGCCTTATCCAGCACTAGTAACGGTTCAATAGTCTCTGGTTTGTTAGCAGGAAAGCTCACCCAAATAGCCGCCTGAATCGCATCAGGAACACCCCACCATTGAGCATTATCCAGGCAGCTAGCACCTCTGCCGACTTTAAGGCTTATATCTAATGGAACGTTGGCACTCCCTTCGGAAGCAAGATCATTGAGTACCGCTTGCAAACCATCCATCAAACCAACTAGCCAATAAAACTCATCATTCCAGTTTGCAAACTGCGGGCACTTATTACCCGGTAATTCAGGGTAGGCTAATTCAAGATTAAGATAGCCTTTGAGTTGTCTCTGCGCAGCCAGATTGAGATATCTCTTTTGCTGTATTCTGGCATCCTGCGCCTCAGCGACGTTTTTGGCATGTATTGCACGCAGATACCGAAGCTCTTCTTCCCGTGCCTTGAATTCAGCACAACTGCCAGATAAAAAGTCTAATATGACCGCTAGCTTATATTAGCATAGTTTCAATTTTACCATAAATAATTATTGGGAAACTTCAGATTCAAGATTAAGATAGCCTTTGAGTTGTCTCTGCGCAGCCAGATTGAGATATCTCTTTTGCTGTATTCTGGCATCCTGCGCCTCAGCGACGTTTTTGGCATGTATTGCACGCAGATACCGAAGCTCTTCTTCCCGTGCCTTGAATTCAGCACAACTGCCAGATAAAAAGTCTAATATGACCGCTAGCTTATAGGGTGAAGCATTAATTTGAGAGAGGCTAGGGACTAATAGAGTTAATGCTTCCGCCATCACGCAGCCCATTGCCACATCATCAGTCTTTAAGACATAGGGAACAGCGTGATCTTCAATAAATCCGACTAACAGTTTGCCCTAGTTGTTGACGATCAAAATTGAGGTCACATATAACAAAGCCAGAGGTAGTATAAACCATGCCAGCCGGTGATATATCTTGCGCTGAGTCTGCATTTTCATCAACTCCTTAGCAGTAGAGTAGAGTAGCCCACATTAATCATTTGGTCAGTACTCGGGACGCTATTCATTCTTTATCTATAGCTGTACACTCAGATAATTGAGGATTCTTTTTACAGCGTACCAGACGCATAACTCGCAGCATTTTAGCGTTATAAACCCCTTTATCACGTAATGAAATCCGAGTTTTTCTATATATATCATGATAGCGGCTCTGGTTAGCCTCAGAAACATTCAACCACCACTTTGGGGCAATTCTCTGTTCATAGTTTTGTGCGAGTAACACTGCTTTATCAAACGGGCTGAATGCGTATTCACGTGACTTCTGGCCAAATTCTGCCGGAAATTCAGCTTTACGAATGATAATTTGCAAGCTGAGTTGTGCCACAGGAAAGCGAATAACTCCTCCCTTTTCCTGCAAACCTTTGTACAACTCCATCGCCTGATAAACAACGGCAGGTCCATAACTAACATCCACCAGACCCGAATTAAATTTGAGATACATTTCTGCAATCGTAGCACTCATAGAGGGAGTCCCAAGCAAACTGACCAGTTCTTGTTGTGCCGGGTCATTATCCATAACCGCGATACGTATATTACTGTGCCTGCCCTCCATTTCCGCATACTTACTGAGCAGGGCTCGATCATTAACAAACAAATAAGCCGCGCCAATAGGAATGACCCCAGCAACTTCATAGGGATCATTAATCATTAATGGAGCTGCCTGTGGAGCACTGATAGTACTAATAACAGTTTTTAAATGGGCATAGGAAGGTAGAGCACCCATTGCATCCAGGCTACCAGTAAATGAATTAAACTGACGACTTTGAATCCCGGTAAAACTTACCGCATCACAAAGCCCTGCCTTAAAATCCATTGCGGCTTTTACCTCACTGATATAAGGCTTAAGCTGTAAATCAACTCCCCAGTTTATAGCGGCAATTTTATAATCCTTCATCTGCGCATAGATCGGGCCATTTGCACCGAGTAAATCAAAGACACAAAGACTTTTTGATGCAGCAGAAACGACTACGCAATGCATTATTAATATAATGGCCAGTAATAGCCGGAAAAAACCATTGCTATAAATTTTCAATATTCCTCCGTTTTTGCTAACCCAAACGCACGTATTTTAAAATCATGCCAGCCCCTATGGCTTTGCTCACCTTACGTCTATTCGTTTGTAATTTAAAGCAGTTCATCAATATCAATTGTATCAACAGCCTTGCTGCTATCATCCCAAAAAGTTCCTACTTTGCCTAATGGCGTCCGTTTACCCATTGCTTCAGTCCAGAGACTGTCGGAAATTGCCTGTATTTGCAAACTGGAAACTCGATTAAGAACTTCATACTCCTGATTTTCAGCGGCGGGTTTGCTTAATTTGGCATAACGTCGAATAATTTGTTTTACCTCTTCAGTGTCCCCTTGCCCCAGATAAACGTGTGCTGCCAATACATGGGCGATATGCATTCCTTGCTCTTCACCAATTTTCATCGATTGCTGTAATACTTGTCTAGGAACTTTATCAACAGGCTCATTACCTGGAATCGCTATCCAAATTGCAGCTTGAATAGCTGCCGGTACTCCCCACCACTCTTCATTATCAAGACAAACAGCCCCACGACCAACTTTTGCCGCAATATCCATAGGCACCTCAGCACTGCCACCAGAAGCTATGTCATTTATAATGGCCTGTATTCCATCTAAAAGGCCGAGCATCCAGTAAAATTCATCATTGTCGGATGCAAAAACGGGGCATTCACCACCAGGTTCAGACATTGCCGAGACAAGAGCATAATATCCGGTTAATTGACGACGAGCAGCTAGGCCAAGCAGCCTTTGCTGTGCAATTCGAGCATCCTGAGCTTCAATAGAGTTTTTTGCATATATGGCTCGTAGGTAACGTAACTCCTGCTCCTGAGCCCTGAATTCAGTACAGCTACCTGCAACCAGGTAAAAAAGAATGGCAAGCTGGTCGGGAGGACTCGTTACTCTGGAAAAACTTAAAAGAAAGGGCGTAAAAGCTTCAGCCATTGAACAGCCCAGAGCGACATCATCGCTCGCTAGCATATAAGGCACGCCCTCATCCTTGGCATAGCCCAGCATAACATTCCCGGTACCTTTATAAACCGCTGTACAACCGTTCAGAAAAAAGGACAAAATAAGCAAGAAGAGTAAAATATTTTTTCTTTTCAAAGCGTTACCCAGTAAGTTATATGCATTTCTTATACGTCATTGAATGCATTCTAACTTATAAAATTAAATAAATCAGTTGAATCATGACTTCCCATCTAAAGCAGCTAGGTAGTTCGTATGAAGTTTACCTAAAATACGGAAAATTTATGCGATCCCCCCGTATTACGCTGAGCTTCATACGGGCTACTTTAGTTTTAAGCTCCTATTTGATGCCATCTTAAAGTTAATTGAGCTGTTTTACTTTCGCCAATTCATGTTTTCAGGGATAATGGAGAGTTTTGTAAAGTCAGTTTAATTCCGTAAGCGCATGAAACAAAAGTTAGAATCCCTCTTATTACACGCTGTTGAAACCCTGAAAACAGACGGTATTTTAGAGCGTGAACTCAAGCCACAAATCAATATTGAACGTGCGCGCGATCAGCAGCATGGTGATTTTGCAACTAACCTGGCAATGATACTGTGCAAACAGGCAAAAATGAACCCGCGCCAGTTAGCTGAAAAAATTATTGCAATCTTACCTGCAGATGAAGCAGTGACTAAAGTAGAACTTGCAGGTCCCGGGTTTATTAACTTTTTTATCGACCCTAAAGCACAGTACCAGATTATTAGTACCATTCATGATCTAGGTAACAAGTTTGGCCTAAGTCAGATAGGTGCCGGCAAAAAAGTTCAAGTGGAGTTTGTTTCTGCTAACCCAACCGGGCCATTGCATGTAGGTCATGGACGTGGTGCAGCATATGGCTCTGCAGTCGCTGATCTTTTAACAGCCGCCGGCTTTGAGGTTGAGCGGGAATATTATGTCAATGATGCTGGCCGACAAATGGATATTCTGGCAGCAAGTGTCTGGTTACGTTATCTGGAAGAATGTGGCGAAGTACTGACTTTCCCAAGCAATGGCTATCGTGGCGACTATATCCGTGAGATAGCGGCTAATATACACCGGGAATCAAACAATGAATATCGTCACCCAGTTGCCCTGGTTTTTGAAGAGATTCCTGCTGATGAACCACAGGGTGGCGATAAGGACAAACATATTGATGCCCTGATTGCACGGGCAAAAACGTTACTAGGCACTAAACAATATCATGATGTTTTCCAGGCGGGGTTAAATGAAATACTAGCCGATATCCGCATGGATTTAAGTGAGTTCGGCGTTGACTACCAGCAATGGTTTTCTGAAAGACAATTGATGGATGATGGGTCTATTGATCAGGCTTTAACTCGCTTACGTGAAGCAGGGCATTTATACGAAAAAGAAGGCGCCACCTGGTTTGCTTCCAGCCAGCTAGGCGATGAAAAAGATCGCGTAGTCATTCGTGAAAATGGTCAAAGTACCTATTTCGCTTCGGATATTGCCTATCATATGAATAAGCTGGACCGGGGATTTGATCAAATAATCAATATCTGGGGTGCCGATCATCATGGCTATATTCCTCGCGTAAAAGCAGCCATGCAAGCTCTTGGTGCAGATACGGACAAACTAAAAGTATTATTAGTACAATTTGCCGTGCTCTATCGCGGCGGCGAGCAGGTACAAATGTCTACACGCTCAGGATCATTCGTCACATTACGCCAGTTACGCAATGAAGTAGGGCTGGATGCAGCGCGCTTTTTTTATGTCATGCGCAAATCCGAGCAACATATGGATTTTGATTTAAAATTAGCGACCTCTAAAACAAATGAAAATCCAGTATTCTATGTGCAATATGCACATGCACGAGTTTGTAGCGTACTAAAAAAATTAGCAGAAAAAGGCTTGCAGCGCGATATTCAGGCAGGAGCAGAGAACCTGGACAAACTGACTGAAGAACAGGAAATAGCCTTAGTCAGCAGTTTGACCCGCTACCCTGAAGTATTGGAACGCGCAGCAGTACAATATGAACCACATTTGTTAATTAACTATTTACGTGAATTAGCAGCTGAATTTCATACTTATTATAATGCGCATCAATTTATTGTCGATGATGTCCCGTTACGTAATGCACGACTGAATTTAATTTATTCTGTAAAGCAGGTTTTGGCAAACGGGTTAAACTTGCTAAGGATTAATACGCCGGAAGCAATGTAATGGCACACGATTATAAACACCGAACTAGCAGATCAGGTCAAAGCCCTAAGCGGCCACCCGCCAGAGTAAACAAGCGCAAACCTGCAATTAGAAAGAGAGCAAAACCTAAGAGTAATCAGGAAAAAATCTCTTTGGGTCGCTGGAGCGTAGTGCTTGGAATTGTCGGTTTATTTGTTTATTTTTTGTATAGTTTATCTTTAACAAAACCGGACCAACAAGCAACCGTCACTAAACCAGCAACTCGACAAATAACGAAATTAACCCCTAAAAAAGCAGCTAAGAAAGCCGTTGCGCCTAAAAAAATAAAGCCTAAGCAAGAAATTCAATACGACTTTTATACTATTCTGCCAGAAGCAGAATTTGTTATTCCTGATCATGAGGTCAAAACACGGAAACGGGAAGAACGAGTAGGTAAAGCTAAAACAGGTGTTCAATATTCAGTACAGGCGGGTGCTTTCCGTAATTATAAAGATGCGGATAGCTTAAAAGCAAAATTAATCATGATGGGCTTTTCTCCCAAGATTGAAAAAGCCGTTATTGGTTCCGTAACCTGGCATAGAGTAAAAATGGGGCCTTATAACCGGCTGGTATCGGTTGACGCAATTCAGTCCCGACTTAAATCCAATAAAATGGACGCCCTGGTTATTGAAGTAAAGAAGTAATACCACTACCGGGGCCGGCCCGTGGAATGGGATTGGGATTGAGAAAGTATTCAACACCCCCCTCCTTAGTTAAGGAGGAGTTAGGGGGGCTGGATATATTAAAACTAATCATGCAATATCAATGACGCATGTTTTTTATACGATCCCCCCTTATCAAGGGGGAGGCTAAAAGCAGGTACTTTCACAGTCTCTTCAGTCCGCAACTCACTCCCGAGCATAGTGGAATATAAAAACTACAGATTTTTTGCTCCTGCTTGTATTGTAGGAAATACATCATTATTGCAATAATCTAGGTATAGTTTATTGCGTTCCTTCGCTGAAAATCAGGGAAAGGTAGCCTAAGCGAAGTGATGATTTTTAGTCCGCGATAGCCGTAGGGTCGTTGTTTTGTCGGAGTCTGAGCGTTAGCGAAGGTGGAGACAAAATAAAAGGCCATCCGACACGGCGTCAAGTCATTTGGAGCCTATGTTCCGACCCCTTGTTGGGTCGGGACGAGGTGACGAGGACGAATCGGGGCCGCCGGAGGCATAAGTGGTCGCGTTCTTCTGGGGACTACCAGCCCTCGCGTTCGCTCTCCATGGCTGGCAGCGGAGGCTGGATATATTAAAACTAATCATGCAATATCAATGACGCATGTTTTTATACGATCCCCCCTTATCAAGGGGGAGGCTAAAAGCAGGTACTTTCACAGTCTCTTCAGTCCGCAACTCACTCCCGAGCATAGTGGAATATAAAACTACAGATTTTTTGCTCCTGCTTGTATTGTAGGAAATACATCATTATTGCAATAATCTAGGTATAGTTTATTGCGTTCCTTATTAGCGGACTGAAGTCCGCTCTTGCGACATCAAGATTGGTATTTATCAAGTAATTGCTGGTAGTGTTGTGCTGATTCAGTTTTGTCTCGCTTTAAGGCGCCATTTCTAAAGATACGCGCTTTTTTTAGCAACATTTGGGTCGCATTTTGTTTATTTTCCTCGCTTATATCAGACTGAGCAATAATTTTTTCCAGCGCCTGTATTCTGAATCTATCCATACCCCAATATTTTTGCGATAGTTGATCCTCATGCCCACCGTATTTGTTTATTAAGGGCTGCTCTATAAACAGAACAGGATATTTTGCACTAATACGTAACCACAGGTCGTAGTCTTCACAGGCCGGGAGACTTTCATCAAACAGACCTACATCATCAAATACCGAGCAATGAATCATAATAGATGAAGGTGACATTGCACATAAAGGCAGACATTGTTTAAAGATCCAGCCGCCTGTTTTTTTATGCTTATTCATGGCATTGACTCTAGTCCCATTTCTAATCCATATTTCCTCGGTGTGGCAAACTTTTGTGTCAGGGCTCTGTTGCAATGCTCTGACTTGAATGGCTAGTTTTTCTGCTAGCCAGGTATCATCGGAATCCAGAAAAGCAATCCAGTTGCCTTTCGCCTGCCGTATCCCTGTATTTCTAGCTGCACTGACTCCCTGGTTTATTTGTACGATCACCTTGACCTGCGGAAACTCCTGTTTGAGCACCTGTGCGGTATTATCAGTAGAGCCATCATCAACAACAATGATTTCATCTGGAGGTCTGCTTTGTTCTAGCACCGAAACTAGTGCGCGTCTAAGTAGCGTGCCACGATTATAACTTGGGATAATAAGGGAGATTTTCATACCGGGAGGAAAAGACGATGATTTTTTCTGAGTGCAAGTAAAAAACAACAATGGGAAAGCTATTTTAGCGCAAGTAGTGCCTTAGAAAATACCTGGTACACAATTTCTTAAAAAACAGCATTTTGTACAGTATCAAATCAAGTAAGTTAAATACCTTACAACACAAGTGATTTAACCTGTTTACTAATAAGGAATAGCCTGAAAAATGGCTTTTTAGCTACATTTACATTAAGCCAATAGTTATACGAAGCAGTTATTATGCCAACAGTGGCGACAAATTGTCGCGCGTCAAAATGACACATTTTCAATACCCCTTCATTCCCATAAACTACGCCTAACTCTTGAATGCGTTCCTCTCTGGAATATCAGAGCTATCTCCTTCCTCTCATGCGGCTGTAATGGCCGCATTTTTTTTCTTCAGGGATTCCCGAGAATGAAACGAACCAATCACTCCCTTCCTCCCAAATACGCCGACCTCTTCTAAAGAGCTATTAAAGCATATTGCGTTTCATGAAGCAGGTCATGTTGTTGCCATATCCTTACGCAACCACCAGCAAAAATTACCCCCGGTTTTTTTTCAAATCATCATTAACAAAGACCAGCGCAAACACTCGCCCTTTTTTGCACAAGTCATTGGTGGCAGGTTAATAGATAACTTACCTGTTGCTGAAATAGAAAATAATTATTTAGGCTCCAGTGCCGAGCAAAAAAGCTTACAAAAAGCCTATGAAGCGGATGTTATTAACCTGCTTATTGGCCCCTTAGCAGAGGCTAAATATGTCGCGTTACGTGATGATGAAATATTTAACTTACATTTGGTCAATATAATTGCCTTAAAAAATTACGGTGGCCATTCAGATATAGAACAAGCCTATCGTTATTTAGAATACTTTATTCCTAGTCCAACTGAACGTGAGTTAAAAATTAACGAACTCTATACTAAAGCCTTTCGTTTTATTGATGAGTCTAATAACTGGCGGTGCATCCAGCATTTTGCCGATTACATACTCAAAAATAAACAAACCCAAATTTCGTGCGAACAGGCCAGTGCTGTTTTGGAGCCATTTTTAGTCAGTTAATTTTTCCATTAATTTGCTATGATAGTTGCACATACAAATTCCCGGAAATAACATGCAGCAGAATACCGTTACAGAACAAATGACTCAGGCGGGTCAAAAAATTGAGCATGACTCCTTTGCCATTGTCGATCAGGAAGTCGGGGCGCATAATTATTCAGCATCAGAATGGAATATCGTGCGTAGAATGATTCATGCCACCGCTGATTTTGAGTTTAATGGTCTCTGCAAGTTTCACCCCGATGCAGTATCTGCAGGTTTAAATGCTATCAGCCAAGGCGCGAATATCGTTGCTGATGTAGAAATGATTTGTGTAGGATTATCTAAACCTCGACTAAGTCATTTTGGTGTAAACACGCACCACTTTATTTCAGATGCTGATGTGATTACTCAGGCAAAAGCAGAGAATAGCACCCGTGCAGTACAGGCAATGCGCAAAGCTCAGCGCTTGGGCTTGCTGGAAAACAGTATTGTTGCCGTTGGTAATGCACCGACTGCATTACTGGAAGTCATCCGCATGATCAAAGAAGAAAACCTGCGCCCTGCATTAATTGTCGGTATGCCAGTAGGTTTTGTCTCTGCCGCTGAATCCAAAGCAGAAACTGCATTATTAAATGATATTCCCTGGATTGTTACTCAGGGGCGCAAAGGTGGATCAACACTTGTTGTGGCAGCTATTCACGCATTATTAGCACTCGCTGAGCAAGCTAATAAATAACGGTAGGAGCGGTCTTTAGCCGCGATTAAATAAGCGCAATCTATTCGCGGCTAAAGCCCCTCCTACACAGGTTCCGTTGTTATTTACACTTTGGATTTTTGCCTTTAGCTTGCGCCTCTTGACGCAACTTTAATGCTTTTGGCATCTGTTTTTGTAAATCAGTAATACGGGTTTCATGCGCGGGGTGAGTAGACATAAACTCAGGGGGTGTCTCTCCACCTGCTTTACCCATATTTACCCATAGTGTCACGCTTTCTTGTGGGTTAAAGCCAGCTTTTGCCATTAAATCCAGACCGTAAATATCCGCTTCAGACTCATGCGCTCTACTAAATGGCATGATAATGCCATATTCCGCACCTATCCCTAATAAGCCCATTCCTGTCTGTCCTAATTCAGATTGTGGGTTTAGTACCGCCTGAGTGATAGAGAGCCCTTGACTCACCGCTGTTTTTTGCGAAACACGCTCATTACCATGATTAGCTAAAACGTGAGCCACTTCATGCCCTAACACTGCCGCCAGTTGGTCCTGATTTTGCGCAACGGTCAAAAGCCCAGTGTGTACGCCAATTTTGCGCCCAGGCAACGCAAAGGCATTCGCTGAGGGCTCTTTAAAGACCACCACTTCCCAGTCACCACCGACTTCATTTGTAATTGCTGTCGCTACACAGCGCACATAAGCATTGATTTTTGCATCCTGCTCAATAGGCATATCCTTTTTTAGCGTAACAAAGGACTGCTCGCCCATTTGCTCCATTTCACTATCAGACATCATCAATAACTGGCTTCTTCCGGTAGGGGAGGTCCCACAGCTAGATAGTAGAGCAGGAATTAGTAGCAGGGGTAGTACTTTTGTTAGCATGATCTTTCCGTTACATATTAAATTTTTCCAGAGTATACCTGAGATTGAGTGGCTTAATACTGAATTATGCTATAGTCTGCTATGAAAAATAGGGCTCCATAAAGAAAACTGGTGCATGTAAAGCGGACCTTAGAAACCGTGAAAGTATTCTATTTTTTACCTTCCCCCTTGAAAAAGTGGGATTGAGGGGGATTTTATATAACAAACCTCCCCTAGCCCCTCCTTAACTAAGGCGGGGAATTATGTTGAATACTTTCACAGCCTCTTTAGTCCGCTAGTCTCGCACCTCTTTGTATTAGCCGACTAAAGTCCGCTCTACTATTACTCAACGCTCATGACACCTAAGAAACCTAAAGGCACACGCAAAGGCTACACTACAGGCGCTTGCTCTGCAGCAGCTGCACGCGCTGCTACTTTAGGCCTATTAACGGGAAAAATACCTGAGCAAATTGAATCTTTATTACCCAATGGGCAGCGAATTACCTTTGTTGTACATGAAGGCTCGGTTGCTAAAGATTACGCTCATGCCGTTATTATCAAAGATGCAGGGGATGACCCTGATTGTACTCATCAGGCGCATATGACTGCCGATGTACGTGTCTTAGCCGATTCAGTAAATCAAGTACGGTTAAAAGGAGGCGATGGTGTCGGCACCATTACCATGCGCGGCCTGGGACTGGAAGTGGGTGGACCGGCAATTAATCCCATTCCACGTAAAAATATTGAAGCCAATATTCGTGAAATAGCGAATGAACTACTGCAAAGCAAAAGTCTGGAAGTCACTATCTCCGTTCCGGGTGGCCAGGACATGGCTAAAAAAACCCTGAATGATCGCCTGGGCATTATTGATGGCATTTCCATTTTAGGTACAACGGGCATAGTCCACCCCTATTCCACAGCGGCTTTTCGCGCTAGTGTGGTACAAGGTATTGAAGTAGCGGCTAACCAAGGTCAACAAGCCGTCGTATTGACTACTGGCGGCCGTACTGAAAAGTTCACCATTCGCGAGTTATCGGATTTAGATCCCGCCTGTTTTGTGCAGATGGGAGATTTTTTAGGTCCCGCCTTAGATAGTGCCCAACAAGTTGGTATTAAGCAAATTATTATCGGTGGTATGGTTGGTAAATTAAGCAAAATTGCTCAGGGAGAAGTCATTACTCATGCCCGTCGTAACCCGGTTAACACTCAGTTATTAGCTGACCTTGCCGCAAGCGTTGGCGCTGATGCATCGGTTTGCGCAGAAATAGCAGCAGGAGAAACTGCCCGATTTGCAGGAGAGCGTATGCTTGAATTAGGTCTGGCTGAAAAATTCTATAAAGCATTATGTTCGCGCGTAGTCAAAACTCTCGAAACACGTTATCCCGGGGTCTTTAGCTATCGAATTTTAATGTGTGATTTTGAAGGAGGAAAATTAGTAGATTATGTCTAATCGCTGTCAAATTATCGGGGTTCTGGATAATGGTCTTACAGGACTATCCTCGCCCGCATTAAATGCTCTAAAAAATGCCGATGTGGTCATCGCCGCAACGCGGGTATTAAAGCTATTTTCAAGTTCAATCAACTCAGCTGAAGTTAAAGATTTAACCGGGCAATTAGGCAAAGTGCCGATCTGGATTAATCACGCTTTAGCAGAGAAAAAAAAGGTAGTGGTACTAGCTACAGGTGATCCTCTGTGTCATGGTATTGCCAGTTTTTTAAGCAAAAAACTGGGTGCGGAAAAGCTGGATATTATTCCTAATATTTCCTCTATTCAATTAGCGTTTGCCAGTATAGGCATGGCCTGGCAAGATGCAAAGATCTGCTCAGTACATAATAAAGATGCGGGTGAGTGGCAAACAGGCTCAGGTGCTGAACATGGTTTTTATGTGTTATTACAAACGATCAACCAGCATGATAAATTAGCGATTTTAACTAGCCCTGAAAATAACCCTGCACGTATAGCTCGCATGTTAATCATGGAAAATATGAGCGACTTATTTACCATGGTGGTCGCAGAGAATTTACTCTGTGCCGATGAAAAAATCTTTCAGGGCCTAAGTATCGCCGAACTTGCCAAGCAAAATTTTAATGGCAATGATGTGGTTATCTTGTCGCGACTAGAAGCTAAAAAACCGGAATTACTGTTTGGCTATGCGGATGATGCCTTTAAGCAGCGTAAACCAGATAAAGGCCTTATTACCAAACGAGAAGTGCGTGCTGTGTCATTAGCGAGGATGCAATTAACCGCAGCGAGTATCGTCTGGGACATAGGCGCAGGCTCGGGTTCGGTGGGTATTGAAGCAGCAAAACTGTGCCCCAAAGGCCATATCTATGCCGTGGAAAAAAATGTTACTGACTTCGCCATTGCCAGTGAAAACGCGCGCGACTTTGCCCTGCATAATTACACTTTAATCGAGAATAAAGCACCCTTAGGCATGGAAAACTGGCCATCACCTAATGCTGTATTTATAGGCGGGTCGGGCGGTGAACTGGCTGAACTGATCACACTTTGCCTAGAGAAACTACAGGCTAATGGCTGGCTGGTAATGAATTTTGTGACTTTAGAAAATTTATCGACGGCGTTAGAGGCACTAAAACAAAGTGGTGCAGATTGGGATATTACCCAGATACAAGCATCTCGTAGCCAGCCTATTCTACATATGAATAGAATGCGCGCTGAAAACCCTGTGTGGATCGTCTGTGCGCAGAAAGCAGAATATTAAATATTTCACCATGAAGGACATGAAGAGGAGACAGTTTATTACCAGCTATCGAAAGCTATTAAAATCAGAAGTAAAAAGTTTCCTGATTACCCATGACTCTCAGCCATACCTCGTCATTCCTGCATGCTTCTAGCAGGAATCTCATTGGTTAAGCATAGATTCCCGATAAAAGACTTCGGGAATGACATGTTTTTTAACATACTGATGTTTAAAGCTTAATTTTACTTTGGTTGAGAGTTGTACGTAACCAGGATATTAATTGTTGCATAAGTTCTTGCACTACTATTGGGGCGTAGGCTTTAGCCTACATGAGGCAATAACAGTGCACGCTAAAAAGTATCTGCTTTTAGTCTCCCCCTTGAGAAATGAGGATTGAGGAGGAATCATATAAAACATATATCAAACCTCCCCTAGCCCCTCCTTAACAGGAGGGGGATTTTGTTGAATGCTTTCACAGCCTCAAAAGCCAGCACCCCGCCTTTTGAACTTTATACTGCGAATACTTATGAAACTATTAATACATCAATAGCTTCACCCCCTAGAAAACCTTCATGGTGAAATAAATGACTGCAACTTTATATGGTGCATCACTCGGCCCCGGTGATCCAGGACTAATTACTCGAAAAACCTGGGATCTACTGCATTCTGGTGCCGATTGGACTTACCCGGTTAGAAAAAAACAGGGTAAGAGCTATGCACTTAATATCGTTCTGGAAGCAGGGTTAGTACCACCGGATAATCATACTGAACTTGTTTTTCCGATGACGCATGACCGAGAGATATTAGCTAAATACTGGCTACGAGCTGCAGAACAGGTATTAGAAAAATTACAGGCAGGGCGTGATGTGGTTTTTTTAGTCGAAGGTGATGCCTCAACTTATTCTACCTTTCAGCACCTGGCTAAAACGGTTGCAGCTCTGGATAGTAACGCACAAATAGAAACGATTGCCGGAGTCAGTTCATTTAATGCTGCTGCTGCACGCGCAAAAATGCCCCTGGCTGATACCGACGATACCATAGCGATTATTCCGGCTGGGTATGGTATCGAAATGATTGATAAAATGCTCAGTGATTTTGATACCTTAATATTATTAAAGGTTAAACCTTTACTTGATGATATACTCAGATTATTAGAACATAAGGATTTATTAACTCAGTCTTGTTTTATCGAAAAAGCTGGGTCTAGTGAAGAGCGAATTGTCCACGATGTATTAAGTTTAAAAGGACAAAAAGTCAATTATCTATCATTGCTAATGGTACATAATTCCCATAGAATGAGGGGGGATCTTATCCGCGGTTGCCGGAAAAAGTAAACTCCTAACAATAAGAAAACAAAGAGGAAATAATATGAATAATGTTCAAAAATTAATGGCTGCAGTGGTTGGTGTGTTTGTTGTAGGCTTTTTAATGGTTGGTGGTAACAAAGAACAAACGACTGAACAAAAAGAAGCTGCAGGTATGATTAGAGCGGTTGCAGCAATGCAAACAATGGCAAATAGAAAGTGCCCAGTGGCAATTAAAACTAAAACAGGTGATCAGGTTTATTTTCCAACTTCTACAGATACTGATAAGCAGACTTATGTATCTTTAACCTGGGAAACCGCAAAAGCGGATGAAGATTACAGCTTTAAAAAAGCTGAATGTACTTTACATCTAACTGTTGGTGGTATTTCAAAATTAGTGATAGATGGCGAAACAGTTATTGAGAAAGAAGTAAAATACTAAGTCGCACTGATACAGAGCAAGTATTTATTATACTTGTTCTTTTCCTACTGTTTTACTGGGTTATAATGCTCCTTTTTATAATTCAGTAAAATTATGTCCTCACCTAAAATCGTTCTGGTTGCCATCACTAAGCATGGCGCTAATCAAGTTGCACAACTTGCTGCAAAACTCCCTGATGCTGATATTTTAGTTTCGGAAAAATTCCGTGAATTACTTGAAACTAGTAAAAATTCAGCCCGATTTTATAGCGGTCCTTTTCGTGAACAAATCGCGACCCTATTCCAAAATTACGATCAGATTGTTTTTTTTGTATCCCTGGGTGCCGTCGTACGTTTAGTTGCACCCTTTTTACAGTCCAAAGATGAAGATCCCGGTATTATTGTCGTTGATGATGCCGCTCAGTTTGTCATTCCTGTTTTATCTGGTCATGTCGGTGGCGCCAATGCCTGCGCTGAAATGCTAGCTGATTTACTTCAGGCAACACCCGTCTTAACAACTGCTTCCGATGTCGGTAAGACCATCCCTGTGGATATTTTAGGGCGTGAACTTGGCTGGCAAGTTGAAGCACCTAAAATCAATATCACCCGTGTTTCTGCTCATGT
Organism: Bathymodiolus platifrons methanotrophic gill symbiont; assembly: GCF_002189065.1. Taxonomy (GTDB): domain Bacteria; phylum Pseudomonadota; class Gammaproteobacteria; order Methylococcales; family Methylomonadaceae; genus Methyloprofundus. Next base: position 8,457 of record NZ_BDMN01000131.1, on the reverse strand, counting down.
CGTTAATGAAGAGCCTATCGCCTTTATTCAGGAAGCTGGTAACAAAAACTGGTGGACACGGAGCACAGCCTTACCCAAAAACATCCATTTATTTGAGCATTTCTCTGATGTTGATTTAAGTCAGTTTAAAGCTGTCTTGTGGGTCACAAATCAAGACATTCCCGAAAACCTTTGGCAGCAACTGCATGAAGGTCTAGTGGTATACAGGCCCCCTCAGTGAAGCTCGTTTTAGGCTTAGGCTGCGATAGAGGCACGCCGCTTATTACGGTAGAAACAGCCATAACTCAAGCACTCGCTTCAGCTAATTTAAGCCTTGAGCAAGTTACGCTACTCGCCAGTATAGATAAAAAACAGGATGAAGTCGCACTATTACAGTTAGCAAAAAAAATCGCTTTACCCATGCTCTTCTACCCTGCAGAACAGTTAGCTAAAGTTCCCGTTCCTAGTCCATCCGCAGTGGTTATGAAGTATGTAGGTACTCCCTCAGTATCTGAAGCCGCTGCGATTTTAGCCGCAGAGACGGATATGAGCGATTTATTAGTTGAAAAATACAAATACCGTGGAGCAGATGGTAAAAATGCCACGGTTTCCATTGTCCAAATGAGAACAAACACATGAATGGAAAGATTTATTTAGTTGGTTTTGGTCCTGGCGCTGAAGAACACATGTCCTTTAAAGCCAAAGCTGCCATTAGCGAGTCCGATGTGGTCATCGGTTACACCACGTATATCAAATTAGTCAAAGACTTACTCGACGGCAAAGAAGTCATCAAAAAAGGCATGACTGAAGAAATTGACCGCTGCATAGAAGCCTATGATCAAGCAAAACTAGGTAAAACTGTCGCGTTGATTTCTTCGGGTGATATTGGTGTATACGGCATGGCAGGGCCTACCTATGAAGTCCTATTACAGGCTGGCTGGACACCCAATGATGATATTCAGGTAGAAATAGTTCCAGGCAGCACTGCACTTTCTGCCTGTGCATCATTAGTCGGAGCTCCCTTAACTCATGATTTTTGCTCGATTTCCTTATCGGATTTATTAACCCCGTGGCCAGTGATTTCACGCCGCCTCGAAGCGGCTGGTCATGCGGACTTTGTAATCGCTCTATATAACCCCAAAAGCGGCCGGCGCACCCAACAAATTGTTGAAGCACAGACTATTTTATTACGCTACCGCCGCCCTGATACTCCAGTTGCCATTGTTAAATCGGCCTATCGGCGTAGACAGGATATACAGCTGGTGCGTCTTGATGAGATGTCTAATTGTGATATAGGCATGCTAACGACTGTTCTTATTGGTAATTCATCTACCTTTATTCAAGAAGGCTTAATGATTACCCCGCGAGGTTATGCCAATAAATATAGTAGCCTCACCGGAGAAGCAAAAGAAGGAGAACAGGCAGGTATTTCATTAAGCATGGGCTTAGAAGGCTGGTATGCTTGCTTAAGGCAATATGTACAGGATAATGCTGGCTTAACATTAGAGAAAATCGCAGATTACTTCGGTGTTGTCGTGGGTGAAGTTTTGAATGCCATAGCTGCGGGTGAAAATGCAGGAGAGCATAAAGCCGCACGAATCAAAAATGATTCACTAGCTGATGTTATTAGTGCTTGCGAAAAATGGGGCCGTTTACGCGGTATTATTCGTGCAGAAGCGGGTGCGGTAACTGAATTGTTTCTACAGGCTAAAGACGTTGAAATGCGTGGTGACTGGTTAAATATAGAAACCGATGCATTCCACTGTCATATCAACTGGAGCAAAGTTGATTCTGCTTATCTGGCTTGCCGTGAAGGTAAATCTTATGGTGTGAACTTTATTGATAACAAAGGCCACCTTGTTTTTAGGCTATTATTAACCAAAGAAAATGCTGAGTTTAGTGCAGAAAAACTACAAGCATACTGGCACACTTGGCATACGCTGGTAGAGGAGAAAGACAATGACTGAAACCATTAAGCCAAAAATGCTGGACTACACACGTCACATGTTAGTCTGTGTTGGTGAACGATGCACTGAAAATAGTGCAGGACAAGCTCTTTATGATCAGTTAAGAGATAAATTCAAGGAGTCTGGACTTAATGCAGGCGACCTTAGAGTCAAACGTAGCAGAGCTACCTGTTTTGGAACTTGCAAATCAGGGCCTCTTATTTGCGTACAACCTGATGGAGTCTGGTATTATGATGTAACCAGCGAAAAATTAGATCGAATTATCAAAGAACATCTGCTGGGTGGTGTGCCTGTGGTCGACTATATTTATCACCAAGGACCAGGCGCGACGAAATAAAGAAACGAAGAAAGAGGTTTATATGGCTACACAGGAATATACAGGGGCTATTGCAGCCTGGAAAGATGATAGAGGATTTGGCTTTATCCGCACAGAAAGTGACAATAAAGAAGACGATGTATTTATTCACATTTCATCATTAAATAATATGAGCCGCCGACCACGAGTCGGAGATATTATTCATTACGATTTAATCGAAGAAAACGGCAAAACAAAAGCAAGTAATGCGATTATAGAAGGCGTAGAACCATTTCATGACGCCTCTAAAAAATGCAATACCCTATTAACAGTCGTAATCACAGCACTTATCTCAAGTGCAGCTATTTATCTAGTTCTGACTTCCCTATAAGAGATAGATATTCTTCACATAGCAACACATTTATAGAAGTACCGCCTCAATATAGTTGACTTTAAGTCAACTATATTGAGGCATCGCTCCCATCCTTATACTTCAAAATCAACACCGAAATGAACTCATACCGTATATTCGCAATCATTCCTTTCACTTTATTTATTGCCAGTTGTAGTGACTTACACCTGACACATGAAAAAGCTGAAGCCAAAACCCATATAGAACAGGTAACACAAATACAACTGGATGATGAAATTCACGAATTACTACAGCAGGAAATGCAGGCAATCCAGACTGGCATGATGTCACTAGTTCCTGCCATTGCCAGTGGCGACTGGGAAAAAGTTGCTGATATTGGTAAAAACATAGAAGGCAGTTATTTATTAAAACAAAAACTAACAACTGAACAACGCCACGCCCTACATAAATCTTTACCCGCAGAATTTATCAAGCGTGACCAGGCATTCCATCACTCAGCTGGCATGTTAGCCCATGCAGCGGAAATGGGGCATCCTGATATTGTTAACTTTTATTTTTATAAACTAAATACTGCCTGTGTCGAATGTCATACAGAATTTGCTCTAGAAAAATTCCCTGCGTTAAAGCCTAAAAAAAGCGCACATCACCATTAAAAACAAATCTTGCGCAAGCGCCCCCCCACAATAATTATTTATTAAGGTTTTTAAAAAATGAAAATATGGGTTGATGCAGATGCATGTCCAGTGGTGCTCAAAGATATTTTATGTCGTGCTGCTGAACGCACCGAAGTGTTGGTAACCTTTGTTGCTAATCAGTTTATTCGCCTGCCACCTTCACGCTATATTAAATTTATTCAAGTGGGCCGTGGGTTTGATGTTGCCGATAACGAAATTGTACTAAAAGTTAATGCAGGTGACCTGGTAATCACAGGGGATATTCCATTAGCCGCCGAGGTAATTGAAAAAGGCGGCTATGCCCTTAATCATCGCGGTGAAATGTATACCGCTAATAATATTCGAGAAAGTCTGAATATGCGCGACTTTATGGATACGCTCCGCTCCAGTGGCATACAAACAGGCGGCCCATCGGCATTAAACCAAAACGATCGGCAGGCATTTGCTAATGAATTAGATAAGTTTTTAAGCAAACGATAGCGACTCAACTCAACTCGTTCAAAATTCAAACTGCTATAAACTATAGTAGTTTTATATGTATTAGCTCAAATTAAATCTGATATCTTCAAAAAATAGTCGCGATCAAATCTTACAGTGAAACTCGGTTATTGGCTGACAATCGACCGTTTCGTTTATATTTGTGATTTAGAAGTATGTTGGAAGTGTATAGTAAATCCGCTGGGCGCCTCTTCGAAGACACGAACATCGAAATCCACTAAGATGTGCTCAACGAAACGTACGACGCAAGGCTTTACGATAGAAAAACAAATGCATGCCCAGATGTGCAATAAATAAGTAGCCTGTCAGTTTATGCCAGCGTACCCGACGTTTCCTGTTCGTCATGCTGAGCGTTATTAGCGACGCTCCTAAACTTCCTAGCATTGCCATTTTATTATAACGATTAAGGTTCTTTTTCGACAACAGCAGCTGTGGTTTCGGAGCTTTACCGATTATCTGATCAACAGTGGAGTCAATGTTCGCTTCAATGGTTGAAAGCACGATAGCATTTCGATCAAAATGCAACAAAAGGCTGCCGGTACGGACATTACCTTGTAACGAGGTAATAACGGCTATTTTAGATAGCTCTTTTGTCAATTCGTTTAATTTTTCTTGATCACGCATTTTTTGTCACGAAGCCTTATGCGCCCAGGCATAGACGATATGATTCTGCTCATTTTTCTTGCTTTCATTTTCGATGATTGAATATTCTTTTAATGATACATCACGAATTAAGGGGTCACACGAATTAAGGGGTCTACTATAGAATTATGGAGATAAATGATCAGTTATAGAAAATATAATTATATATTTTTCAACATTGCCCAGGGAGATGGTTGCTGCACCCCATTCGCTACAAATTGCATATAACTCTCTATTGCTGACTTTTCGTTTTTACTAAAACAGCTTAATAGCCACTCTCGGTCAAACCAGTCAGGAGGGCTTGTCAGCCCAGCAGTAATTCGGTAACTACTCCAATTTCATTGTTCAGCGCTTTTAATCATCCCAGCGCGAACCGGATTTAATACAATAACGGGCTAGCCCTAGTAAATAACTATCTCTCTCAACTAATATAGCTTTAATTGTTTTAATGACGCCCTCAAAAGCACCAAAAACCTCATCTCGCGTCCGAAATCGTACACGCTCAGTAAAAATATCTTCCACTGCACATGGATTAACGAGCCAGGCCGGACTCATTCCAGTCGTGAAATATTTAGACCGGATCGGATTTGAGAAAACGGTAAAACGAAGCATCGCGCACCCACGGGGAGATAATGCAGACTATCACTTATCTGATGCGGTTCTACTAACTCTGGTAGGCATGATAGGTGGAGCAACGTCAATGATAAAAGTAACTACGGTATGCGCGGACAGTGTGCTACGTAAAGTAGCTGGCTGGGTCAAGATTCCTGTTGAAACCACGGTATTACGGATTTTTAAAGAACTGAGTGATGCACAGATAAGCCAGTTTGAAGTACTCACGCATACCTTGCGTGGCCAGCACTGGCGTCGATTACTCCGCTCCGGAAAATCCAAAACAGGCATACAGCCAGTCCAGTTGATTGATGTCGATTCAACCGTAGATACCGTCTGTGGTCGACAAGAAGGAAGTGCCAAAGGCTTTAACCCCAAAAAGAAAGGTGCCCGTTCTTACCATCCACAAATTGCTTTTCTAGCGGAAACAAAAGAAATTTTACAAGCCTGGTTCAGAACAGGCAATGCCTTTACGAGTAATGGTGTTGTTGAATTTACCAAACAACTACTGGCCCACTTACCCAATCGGATGCGTATTATTTTTCGTGGTGACAGTGGTTACTTTGTGGGCGACCTAATGGAATTACTTGACATCAGAGGGCATGGCTATTTGATAAAGGTTAAACTTAATAATTTGAAATCATTGCTGGCCAAACAGACCTGGACAGCCATTAAAGGCCAACCCGGTTGGGAACAGTGTGAATTTCAATACCGTTGTGGTGACTGGTCTCGATCTCGTCAGTTCGTGGCGGTCAGGATGAAGTTACCTAAACCAGTGGCAGGCCCTCAGTCAGAACTTTGGGAAGCAACTGAGTACGACTCTTTTTGTTATGTGACAACCGAAATCTTAACCCCTTGGCAAGCACATAAGAAGTACGGTGAACGAGCAACGTGCGAAACATGGATCGAAGAAGCAAAATCACAAATGGGTTTAGGTAAAATTAGAACAGATCAATTCATGGCCAATGCTGCATTATTTCATTGCGCTGTTCTCGCCTACAATACAATTCGTTGGATGGCTCAATTGAGTGGTAACAAAACTTTGTGCCAATGGGAACCGGAAACACTTCGTACTTATCTGATTAGGGTGGCCGGAAAATTACTCACGGGAAATAATCAATTAAGAGTAAAAACGCCTGCCGATCCGCTTTACCCTCAGGAATGGGATGACTGGGTTAAGCTGGGGTTACCAGCTTAGCGTTAAATAAAAGTAAAGCGATTTTGATTAAAAGCCATGATGCATTGGCAGAATACTTATTGCCTTGAGTTCAGAGAGTACTAAAGAATCCCTCTATTTATAGCTGGAATCTGGATGCCTGGATCCGGCGATTGGTAAAGGGTATGTAAAAAGGCAGTAGAAATCCTATTAACCATATAATGCATATGGTTAATAGGCATCAAAATAATGGCTTGCAGGATTTAGGTGCTATTTTTTGCTCGCCAGTAATAAGAAAAAACTTTTACTGTAACCTCTGATACAGAATATAAAGCAATTAATTGAGGTGATTTACTTACATTGAGCGGGTCTATTTTCTGATTTTTATATTAAAAATACTTTAATAATTAGAGTGTTATGTAAAAACGCATAAATAATAAAACCCTAATATTAGAATTCATGGCTTTATTTATTCACAATACCTTCGCCAAAATAAAAATACACTCATTTTTATGATTTTTACAGCCTATAAACGGTTGATTTATATAGGTGTAAGATTGTCATTTCTGGCTTAAATTAAAATTGGCGAAGGTATTATTATTCATGTAACACATTGATTTTAAATGATTTCATATAAGCCATTGAAATCTACTAAACTTATTGTAACTATTTATTTTAAAATAAATAGTTAATCTAAAAATATAAATCCATACCCGCTCAATGTGAGTTCTTTGGCTGAAATTTAATCTTATGATCGTAGGTAATAGAGTGATTCTGTTTTCTGCGACAGAACCGTTTATATTGGATAAATAGAATTGAAAAAATTACTTAAATAACTTTTTTAATTGTTTTTGCGTAATATTATTAACCAATAAATCTATCAGTTGTTTTTTTGTCATTTTATTAAGACGTAGTAACTCATTATCGATGTTTTCATCTTCACCATTGTCATTGGTACTAGGTTTTAACCCAGAAATAATTTCTTTAACAGTGTTCAATGAGGGTTTATGAATTTCTGATACACGCTCATATACAATATCAGCAACATCCTCTAATTTAGGAGCAGATATAAGATACCCAGCACTGATAGGTATATTGCCTAGAGGTCTTTTATCATTAAAAAACCTTGATAAATTCATTAGATGTGTTGCCATCTGTCCTGTAAGCCGTTCGTTAAACTTTAACGAACGCCATGTCCCAAACTCATTATTACTTGAAAATCGTTTTCTAGCTTCCAGCAATATTAATCCTTTTAGTATGTGAGACTGTCTATCAATATCTACATACTGTTCAGCAAGGTCGTCTAAGGATAATCCTGATAAATTAATTTCATGGTGTTGTTTATCTAGTTTATTTTTTTCAGCTTTATTTGCAAACTCTTCTGTTTTTTTATCAATTTCAGATTTTGTTAATGACTCTGGGCTTTTATTTCGGTGTTTAAATGTCATTATTCAACACCTCATTTATGACTGAGTTTATTTCATGTTTTGCTTTTGTGTTATCAAGTTCAATTACCCCCATTCCACGACCTGAAGAAATTGAATCCCTATATACTTTACGCTCTCGAATGATAGTAGATAACAAAGATATATCAGGATACTCACTAAAAAAACGTTGGGCATCTTCTGATTCATTAATAATAGGATTAGTTGGCCCCATTGATAACACAGCAAAAAACTTTAATGTTGGATTTAATTCTTCTTTAACATCTGAAACCATATCACGCATAGTTGGAATTGTATCCAGATCAAACTGAGAAGGTCTAACTGGCATAAGAAAAACATCAGCAGCAACTAGTCCTGTTCTTAATTCTCTTGAGTCTCTACCAGCAGCATCAACAATAACATACTCATATCTGCTATTTAAATCTACCAAGGAAGCTCTTATATTGTCATATTTTTGTATACAATTAACAACAGGTAACTTTGGATTTTCAGATCTATCTTCAGCCCAATTGCTTGATGATGACTGACGATCAGTATCTACAAGAACAACATCTTTTCCTTGAGTAGCCAATGCAGCAGACAAATTAACTGATATGGTAGATTTACCAACTCCACCTTTTTGACTACCTATCAATATGATCATTTCATACTCCATGATTTGTAATGTTTAATATACATATTCTATTTTATTTATTCTTTTTCTGACTAAAAGATTACTACACCCTATATGATTCTTCATATCTATCCATTTACTTCAATTTTTTTAGCATACGCTGAAAATCAGGGAAACGGAGCCTAAGCGAAGTGATGATTTTT
>NZ_BDMN01000130.1 GCF_002189065.1 Bathymodiolus platifrons methanotrophic gill symbiont | reverse complement strand
CGAAAAACTATTTTATCGAATGATAGTTAGATCTATTTTGTGTTTAAAAAATAACTCTAAACTTAATACTCCTTTTGTTAATAAGTAAATCAATTCATCTTTCTAAAAGTAACCCTTTTCGGGTTTACTCTAATTGCGAACTTTGTTCGCTATTTGACGGCTAATCACAGAAAAGCTATATAAAACTTAAACGCAGATTAACCATAATGTGGGTTTTATAACCCCTTAACCTTGTATCAAATTAACTCCGTAGGTATATCGTTTTTACATGATAACATAAAGGCGACATTACCGTCAAGATATTTATTTTTTATTATTTGACAAAGCCATACTTATCTGAAATAGATTTAGATTATTCTTTATTTTTTATTGACCATTAATGCCTTTTTCGTCAACTATTACACACCACCTGTTCTGCGTTTAATTTCAGTCAACGGTTTATCTAGCATTTCTACAGCATCATCTAGGGATTCCATTCTCACACCGTGTATATATGCATTGTGTTGCCATAATACAAAACGTTGCTTATACATTTCGATAGTTTTATTTGCTCTTTTCAGCTCCACTTCTAGGCTCTCTACTTGATTTTGCCAATACTCTATATTGCTATTTACTGGCTGAACTTCTGCATTTTTATTCTCACGCAAGTATTGTTTACGAGCAGTGTATGCCTCCTGAATGGCCTTATATCCTGACAATGCTTGCCGAGTAACATTATCAAGTTCAAGCATGACCATGATCTCTTCACAAAGAAGAGGCCAAGTTAGTTTTCCATTCCATGTTTCAATTAAGTGTAAAACTTCAGGAATATTTTCGGCTGTTATTACTATTTTTGGCATGATTAAAGCTCCATTAATTCAAACATATCATCTTCAAATCCGAGTTCATCGGGGGACTCAATTTCTACATCTAAGCCTTTATCTCTCAACATTTCCTTAACAGGGGATGGATCATATTCATCAGGGATTCTTACCACAGTACCGTCAGGTGTATTTTCGTTTTCAAGGATACTAATTTTTGTGCGTAAATGAGTTAATCGCCAATGGTGATTACTGACCCAGCGATCAGCTCCAAACGCACCCATTTCATGATCTTCCATCGCCTTATCAAATTGAGATGCAACTTCTTGTTCTCGCTTTTTGAGTAATTCTAGTGAATCACTAAACCCTTTGATGCAGACAAGTTCCTTGCACGTTTCACAGTCTCCGCTGCGTTGACAAGGTGACATGGCATAATCATGCTCACATACCCCTAATTCAGTTACTATTGCAGAGCCTTCTAAATTCTTACCTATATCTTGAAAAGTAACTGGAATTCGATGCCTAATTTTTTCTAGTACACCTGCATTTTCAGGAATCATTAAACCTGCCACTTCCTCAGATTTTTGATCTTCCGTTCGGTGATCGTATTTTTTGTTGTCCCCAACTTTAGCTCGACCAGCCCAGTTAGCCAAAGTAAGCTCATCCATCCCTCCACTTTCAGCCATTGTACTGAGCCAGTGACGAGCACGGTGAGTAGTTAACTCTATTGGTTCGCCACTTTTTAAACTAAATTCGTACTTGGCCCATAAGGTGCGATCTCCTTTGGATTTTTTCTGAACGAAACGATCATTTATGTGATTAACAGTGGGGATACAAAATGAAAAACCTCGTGGATTAAAGTCAACATGAAACTCATTTTCACGATGTAATAATAATGCTTCGGAAACCTTTACATGTCCGTTCTTATCAGCATAAGGCCACTTAGGAAATTTATTAATGTACTTACCATACTCAAACTCACCAAGCGATCTGTAGGTGATTGAACCATCATTTTCGACAAGTATTTGTTTCAACCATTTTACCGATACAGAAGTAAACTTTGTTAATTTAGTTGATAGCGCAGCATTAAACTGCTCAACCGACAATGACTTATCAACAGAGAATTCTTTTGGCGTGATACATCCACTATGTACCATAAATTGTTCAGGGAATTCTTCCGCAAACTTAGCCGCATTGCGAGCAGGCTCACTAATACGCTTTAGACGTTCAACTGCCTCTATAACGGTATCTTGCATTACTGTTGGAACCCACTTTATCCCAGCTTTACCTTTTTTAGCTGGCACCCAGCGTATACCAAGTTTTAGATCTCCTGCTCTGTCTTCTTCCCAAACTAAGCAGTCTACAGGTAGTACCGTTTGCTCTGAACCTCGTGAAGGCGCTGTCATTAACAGTGCGTAAATTGCAGTGAAGTATTCAGCTTCAATGCCTAATTCTGGAGCCTTACTAAATACTTCTGCAACAAGCATCATTTCTTCAGTGGTTGGTAATTTATCTGAACGATGCTCTTTACCTTTTTCATCAAGCGTAATAGTTAAATCTTTGTTTTTCTCATAAGGGTTAGACCATTCTGGCAAACTAGGTGTAATAAAGTCATCACGACAAAATTTTAATATTAACTCCATTTGATAGCCTGCTTTGTTTCTTGCCGTGGCATCTGGAAGTTGACGATGAAAAACTTCATCAAGCCTTTCCAGTACAGTGCCATCAAGTAATAATATATCGGCTTTATCCGTTGCTAAGATTAATGCTTCTTCAAGTACCCGAATGGCTTCCATATGCCGCTGTAAGTTTGATACTGGATTATCTGTGTATGAGTTCTTGATGTATGCCTTGGCAAAGTCTAAAAATGGGGCTGAAATAGGCTCATAGTGATATGAATTTGATGGCTTTAAATTAGTCGAAAAGCGTGCTATTACTTTTCTTTTCCCTTTAAGGGTATCCCATTTATTTTCTTGCCAGCTATCAGAGCCGAACATTGTTAAATGAGTACGACAGCTATTAATAAACTCATTGAGGTTTTGTTCACCTGTTAGTTCAACTTTTGCTTTAAACCTAATTACATTGCTTGTCATAATTATTGCTCCTCTGACTCTTGCTTCATATCAGCACAAGCCTGAACCACCCATTCTACTGCAAGTATCAATGTATCTTTGGTCGAGGCATACTGTTCACTTTTAGTTGCCTTTAGCCGTGCATCTTTCTCTACATAGAGGCTATTCAAGAACTTTTCATGGGGTCCATCAAGGAGGGGTCTAAACTTTTCACATACATAGCAGGCTTCATAGCCTTTTATGCAAAAAACATTAGTGCCGCAAGCACCAACAACTTCATTGTCTTTATTGGGTATGCGTGCCGATGGGTCATCACCACGTTCTCCATCTGCCACATCCAGAATGATTTCGCCTTTAAAAGCCTTAGCAAAAGGAGCTAATTGTGTACCAATGGCTTTATCAATGTAGGTTACTGTGTCAGCCGTATTTTCCGTATAAACTATAACGTTCTGGGTATCTGACTGATCTAGAGCTTCAGCAATAATAAATGCACTAACGCCCTTACGACCAAGATTTGTACCACGAGTTCGGCGAAATCGCCTAGCTGAAAGCTGAATAATATCACCAGTACGTTCACTTATGGCTTCGTTTAACAAGTTAACTTGTCTCATAAAGCCATCTCTGAACTGGTTCGTTGATAAGTGTAATATGTCAGAACTTAAGATTTGATCTAACAAAATAATATCGTCATTATCCTTAAACATTTTTTTAACACTAACCCAGTCAATAAAAAGCGGTGTTAAATCCTTTTGATTTTGACTAAGTTTGCCTTCCCAGATCTCACTTAATTTTTTATGCTCATTTTCGACTAGATTAAGAAGCGTAAGATATAGGTCTTCCGTAACAGCTAACCGCTTAAAAGCTTCTCGAAACCCAATTCCTCTTTGTTTTGCTCTTGGAATATTGAGATAGAAATTAACAGCCTGCGTTTCAGAGCACTTTTCTTTTATAAGATCTTTTGCCTTTAATTGACGCAACTGTACAGCTCTCCTTGCTGTAGCCTGCAAAGTAACTAGATAGCTATAACATGCTAGGGAAATTAGATCTTCAGCAAATAAGCGAATCAACTCAGAGGCAATCGTTATTTGTTCATTCTGAGTTAATGCTCCTGTGTAAGGGCAACGATTAGCTATAGCAACTCCTTTCAGATTACCAGACAATCGCATACCTTCTAACACCCTAACCACTTGACTATCAATACCACTGTAACCATAGTCATGCCAACTGATTAGAAAGCCACGAAGTGCTCCTAAATACCACTCATGCTCGTCATCGAGCATAGCTCGCCAGTTTCTAATCACAAATTCATCAATAGACGAACATTCAGTATCACGAACCATTCGTTGAAACCTGTGATACATATTTAAAGTATGCTTGGCAGAAGACTCTTCTGCATAGCGTGCTAATGATTTTCTAAATCCAGAATGAGTATTATCCTCCAAAGCCAATACTTCTTTTTGAAAGCTAATTGTAGTGTCCTTATTTAAAACCCATTTATTGGCATTAAGGACGAAACTATAACCATCTCTTGAAGTCTTTAAGGAAGCATCGAAAGTACCTGTCGCTCGTACTTTCTTACTTGCTTGGGCTACATTACTCATTGCTACTTCCTTGCATCTCTGATTCTTTTCTTACTTCAGCAGCTTTTCTGTTAAGTTCTTCTTGTTCCATTAGTGATATTTCATTGGCTTTTTTAGATACGTGGCGCTTGTTATAGGTATTTCCCGACATCTCACTTGAATGACCCATTTGGTGTTTTCTCATCTTAGCTTCTTTACCGCTATCTATATGCGTATATCCTTCAGCACCAGATGCTGCCAATGTGTTATTAACATCAATTTTTTCGGAAAAACCTTCATTCCAATAGTGTCTAAAATAATGAGGATGGATAGCTTCAAATTTTTCATCCACTTTTTTCATAGCAGGCACAATGGTGTTATCAAACGTTGATATTGAAACTGGTTGCCCCTGTGTAGGTCCTTTACGGTGAGTAACAAACAAATAAGGGTGTTTATTAGCATTTGGTGTAACAGAACGATATTTAGTAATGTAACGATCCATTAACTCCGCAGTTTGGTCACTGATCCTAAGTTTTCTTTCCCTTGTTTTAGCAACTGGTTGCTTAGAACGAGGATCATATTTATCATCATGTGTGCGTCTAACCCAAAATGATTTATTACTGCCATGTAGCATCATATCTGTTAGCGCCAAAGCAAGCATTTCACCACGCCTAATGCCATGACGACTCATTAAATGAAACATTAAATGATTTCTAAAACGTACATTTTCCTGTGTAAATGGGTTCTGTATATCATCATAATGAGCAACGGCTATAAACTCTTTGACTAAGCTTTCTGGTAAAGTTTTATTATTAGTTTCATCTAGTACACTATTCCCCTTCCCTTTAGGTCGAGCAGATTTGAACTCCGTTTCCATCCTTTTTATTTCACTATTGAGCTTAGGATTAGGGGTATGCTTAACGGCTAACTTGGCAATAAAAGTTAAATACTCAATAACAGATGTCATTCGATTGTAATGGTGGTTACGTCCAACCGCAGGTATTACATCAACTAACTTTGGCGTATCAGCGATACTAATGACTTTATTTCGGCTTTTATTAGTTCTATTAGTGACATCTTTTAATCGCTTTATATCGGTAGCAAGGTAAGACTTAATGTTTTCAATATCATCATCACCAAGAAAAAGTCCTTGCTGAAATTCTTTATAAAGATCTCTTTTCTCTTCTATCTGCCAACCTAAAAACCATTTAACATGGTTAAGCTTATTTGAAATGGTTTGCTCTGCTTTTCCAACTTTTCTTAGTTTGGTCGTCACCCAAAGCGTTACATGGAAGTGTGGCATACCATCATTCCCCATCAAAATAGGGTAGCGTTCTCCATTTTCAAAGACTAATGCTTCAACACTATAATTTACCATATACCGACTTCTTATTTTTGCGCTTTATTATACGTAATATCCATTTACTCATAATATTTAAAAAAAGTAAAGTGTAAAAAATAAAAAACCCAGCAATGATGCTGGGTTTATAAGTTATTTCTGTATAAAAAGCATTTATCTTAACACTTTTTAATTAAGCGTAAGCTAAAAGGGAATATCATCATCAAAATCTTCGTATGCTGCTGGCGGTGGCGAGCTAGGTGCTGACTGTGTCTGAGCAGGTGCAGGGTTATTCTGTGGACTTGCAGGCGTATTATGCTCTGCTGGAGCACTCGCTGTAGAAGCATTTCCCATGGGCGCTGTGCCACCTGAGCGACTACCCAGCATGTGCATTTCTGTCGCAACAATTTCTGTTGTATACCTGTCCTGGCCATCCTGACCTTGCCATTTTTGTGTGCGTATGCGGCCTTCTACATACACCTGACTGCCTTTTCTTAAATATTCACCTACAACTTCCGCCAATCGATTAAAGAAAACCACACGATGCCACTCCGTGTTTTCTTTACGTTCACCTGTTTGTTTATCTTTCCAGCGGAAAGTCGTTGCTAAGCGAATATTTGCAACTGCTCCCCCGGTAGGCATATAACGTACCTCTGGATCAGCTCCCAAATTTCCTATTAAAGTTACTTTATTAAGCACTTGTTACTCCACGAAAATTAAATTATTGAATAGTTTACCATTAAAAAACTGATCACTGTTTGATAAGTATTTGTGCCATACTTTATCGTAGAATTAATTTATAATACCGTTAGCTCTAGATTAGAGTTTAATAATATTTAATGGATAATTGCGCATGATTTTTAAACAGCTGTTTGAACCTGATACTTGTACCTATACTTACCTTTTAGCTTGCGAAGCAAGTCAAAAAGCAATCTTGATCGATACAGTTGCCACAGAACTGGGACACTATAAAGACCTTCTGGAGAATTTAAATCTTAAGCTGATTTATACTCTGGAAACACATGTGCATGCTGATCATGTAACTGCTGCTAGTTTGTTGCGTGACCAGCTAGGCAGTAAAAGTATTGTGCATCGTGATGCGGGGGCTATGTGCGCAGATTTACTGGTTACCGATGGCATTGAGTTTCAGGTTGGTGGCATTGAAATCAAAGTACTACATACCCCTGGGCATACCAGTGGTTGTGTTAGCTATGTTATTGGTGAACGTGTGTTTACAGGAGATTCTTTATTGATTAATGGCTGTGGAAGAACTGACTTTCAACAGGGCGATTCAGCAACGATGTACAAAAGCGTGACTGAAAAACTGTTTACTTTGCCTCCCGATACCCTGATTTATCCTGGACATGACTATAATGGTAGAAGAGTTTCTTGCATTGCTCAGGAAATGGCTTTAAATTCACGCCTGGGTGAGCACAAATCAAGTGCTGATTTTATTGAAATAATGCAGCACCTCGAACTTCCCTACCCTAAATATATTGATAAAGCATTACCTGCCAACCAAGCCTGTGGTGCAACAGATTCACATGACCTCCCCTTAAGCTCCTATGCTTTTAGTCAGTTGTTTGGCAATCCTTATTGGCGTCTTATTAGGAGGTGGCGGCTCTATTCTGACCGTTCCCGTTCTGGTTTATCTTGCTGAAATCCCAGCTAAAAGCGCTATTGTTACATCTCTTATTGTCGTCGGTAGCACCAGTATTATTGCTACCATCAATCATTCCCGTATGGGTAGCGTCTGCTGGAAAACCGGGGCTGTTTTTGGCAGTTCAGGCATGCTCGGTGCTTATCTGGGTGGGCGTTTGACCGTTTATGTTCCGGAAGCCTTACTATTAGTTCTATTAGGTATCGTTATGCTGGCTGCATCTTTTTCCATGATACTTAGCAAAAAACAGCCTGAAGAGAGCTGTAAACAGCTTGATGACACTCCTATCTGCCCTACCGAACTACCAGTTTTTGCTATTCTTCTGGATGGTTTTTTTCTCGGCATCATCACCGGATTGGTTGGTGTTGGCGGTGGATTTTTACTGGTGCCAGCTCTAACTCATTTAGCAAGTTTGCCAGTTCATGCTGCTATTGGCACTTCTTTATGTATTATTACCTTACAAAGTACTGCTGGGTTGTTTGGGCATGCCGGACATATAAATATTGACCTTGAGATTACCGTTTTAGTCACTATACTCGCTATTATAGGTAGCTTCTTCGGTTCTAAAGCGGCGCACTATATTCCTGCCAGTTATTTAAAAACTGGTTTTGGCTATTTTGTCCTGATTCTAGGTTCTTTTTTACTGTATAAAGAAGTAAATCAAGAGATAATTTTGCAAATCCAAAACCTGGTTGAAGAAAATCAGCAATTTATTATTGGCGCATCCAGTGTGATTCTTTTCTCGTTCACTTACCGTATCTGGGTATGGTTACATACTAAAAAGAGCAAGATTTAGAATAGAACGACCTACTTTATTTGCTAATAAAGTCACCAAATGCGCGGCTACCATCGCCTGTTTCTATCGTATCTACCACGCTTAATGTTTGCGCATCAATCACTGAAACAGTGCCATCAAACCAGTTTGCCACATAGACATGGCGATCATCAGTATGAGTACTAATTCCTTCTGGCTTCTCGCCTACTTCTATTTGCTTGATTTCTTTTAGTGTCACCGTATCAATGACAGAAACACTATTATCATCCTGATTGGTAACAAATAATAGTGTTTCATTCAGGGCTAAAGCTAGGGCATAAGGTCGCCCTCCAACTTTTACCCGCGCCATGCGCTTAAGGTTCCTGGCACTCAGCACCGAGACATCATTACTTTCTACATTAGCGCTATAAAGTCGTGCACCCTTTTTATCCAGACTAAGGCCAAAAGGGTGTGCGCCTACTTTAGTTGTATTTCTAATACTCAATCTGGATAAATCAATTTGCGAAATCGTATCATCCATTCGATTAGCAACATACAACCAGCGATTATCAGGACTCACAACCAGACCTGAAGGCGACTTACCAACAGTTAATTTTTTTACTAACTCTAAATGAGTGCTATCAAAAATCGATACGCTATTCTCATACCAATCGGCAACAAAAATACGCTGGCCATCAGGGCTAACTGCTATACCTACAGATGCCCCTCCTACTTTGACATGATTAGTTTGTTGCAGGCTTTTAGCATCTAAAACGACAAAGCCGTTCCCTTCAGGGGTACTGATATAAACCTGATCAAGCTGATGATTAACAGCTACACCAACAGGCTTACCTTTAACAGGTATTGATTTAATAAGCTGATTGGTTTTCAAATCAATAACCGCTACGTTATTGTCTAATTGATTAGTGATATATGCATAGGACTGCGCTAAAAGACTGGAGCTATTAGCGAGTAATAAAATAAATGAAAATAACCGGACAATAAGTTTATATGGCATAGTGAATGACTTATGTTGATAGAGAAAAGGCTGAATAGCCAAATATCATTTTGTGGAGGGGGCTTTAGAGACGGTGAAAGTATTCTTTCTTTATACCCTCCCGTTGAAAAAGGGGGATTAAGGGGGATCTTATAAAAACATAAGCCTTAGATATTTAAAGGCTGGTGTTTATATGCCAAACCTCCCCCTCACCCCTCCTTAACTAAGGAGGGGGATTTTGTTGAATAGTTTCCCAGCCTCTTGAACCGTGAAATATAATCTATCGCGGCTCAAGCCCCTCCTACCCTGTTGACGACTATCTTTTCATTTTAAATGTAATAGCTGTAGGTAGTGTGTTTGGCTCAAATTTATGTAATAAACTTGTCAAACCTTCTTTTAAAACAGCAGTCACTTGCTCATCTGCAGTTTCTTCATTTAATTCAACCGGTGGATTATTATTCATATAACCACGGTAATAAGTCGCCACCCATACTACGACTGATGCATTACCTTTTTTCTTAACTGTCAGTTTCCCCTGATAGTTATCAACAGCAAGAACAGGAATATCTTCATCCTGACCAGAGTGTTGAATTGTTTTAACAATACTCATATCAGTAATTTTATATGTGAATGACATTTTTTTCGCATCATACTTTTTTAAAAATTCTGTGATTGTACCGCCACCAGCCAATGTTAAAACACGTGTCGCGCCTTTTTCATTGCCACCTGTTCCGTCAGTACTTTTAATACCAGGATGCCATGACATATCATCAAAATTTTTGATAACGTCCCATATTTCTGCTGCAGGCGCCTCAATATCCACTGTTGCCGTCATTTTCCCTCTGACAGGGCCATGCGCATAAGACACAGCACTAAATAAAAACAAGAAAAATGCGAGTAAAGAGATTTTTTTCATATTCAATCCTAATTTATAGTGACGTAAAACAAGAGACGTATACTTCGCACGGTCACGGTTGCGCTGTTATAGTGAGTTGCTTTTTGTCGAGAGCAAGGCACTGAAATAGGCGCATAGCTGGCTACGCAACTATTTCAGTCACGCAGCTATCGGCAAAAAACAGCCGCTAGAAAACTGTAACGGTGGCCGTGCGAAGTATATTATAAGGTAATTTGTTTAATGCTAAAATCAAAAAAGCAACTCATTCATTAAACAGTTATAAATTAACTGTTTTACACTTCATTTAAATACCCTTTCAATTTTCTATCCAGACGTATTCTACCTAGGATAATTCTTTTGAATACAGTACAATACAAAGAAATTATCAATTAAAATCTACAGCACATTTTAATATGCAAAAATTTAATCAACATTTCAGCATTTTAATTCTTTTAATGCTGCTTTTTGTGCAAGGCTGTAGCCTTAAAAATACAAATCAGGTAGCAAATCCTGATCCAGATAAGTCTATTATTGATCTTGCACATAAATCTGGTCTAGCGATAGATCCCTCTTCAATAAAGGGAAGCGACCGTGTTAAAAATTCAGACGATAGCTGGCAATATCTGATCTCCCTATTTGCCATACCCGAAATTGATGATGCACTTATCGAAAAACAACTCAACTGGTACCTGGCGCATCCTAAATATATAGAGACCATTCAAACGCGAGCAGAGCCCTATCTTTACAATATTATTAAACAGGTAGAAGAAAAAGGTTTACCAGGTGAGTTTGCTTTACTTCCAGCAGTTGAAAGTGGCTTTAAAGCACATGCTTATTCACGTGCGAAGGCTTCAGGTTTATGGCAGTTTATTCCTTCTACTGGTAGGCTTTATGGTCTTGATCAAAACTGGTGGTATGATGGCCGCCGTGATGTTTATGCTTCTACAGAGGCGGCAACCAGTTACCTAAAAAAACTAGGTGGTGTTTTTGATAATGACTGGCTACTTGCCCTGGCCTCTTATAATGCAGGCATGGGAACAGTGGGTAGAGCGATAAAACGTAATGCAGCCAATAACAAAGCGACTGATTTCTGGTCTTTAAGTTTACCCAGAGAAACTAAAAACTACGTCCCTCGCCTACTCGCCCTGGCTAAAATATTCGCTAATGCAGAGCAATATGGCATTAGCTTAAAAACACAAACACATGAGCCAACCTTTATGGCTATTGATATTGGCTCCCAACTTGAACTATCAAAAGCGGCCCAGTTATCTAACACCACAGTTGATGAGTTATTTCATTTAAACCCGGGACTTAGTCGTGGCTATACCCCGCCTCAAGGTCCACATCGTTTATTGATTCCAATTGATAATGCAGAACTATTTAAAAAGAACCTGGCCGCATTACCAGTAGACCAGAGAGTGCAATGGCAAAGGCATAAAATAAAAACTGGCGAAAACCTGGGGGCTATAGCGCGTCGCTATAAAACCAGAATAAATGCCATTCGCGAAGTTAACCATTTGCCTAATAATAATATCCGGGCAGGTGCCTACCTGCTAATTCCTGTCTCACGTAAGCAGGCGGGAGAAAATCCATTTTATCAAGCTTCCACAGCAAAAATACCCAGTCACAAGTCTAACTACCGGGTAAAAGCAGGTGACAGCTTATGGGGGATTGCCAGAAAGCTGGGCTTGCATAGTAAAGATATCGCACAATGGAATAAGATTGGACTTAACAATACTCTATCTTTAGGTCAAACTTTAGTTATCAGACCACCCATTAAACAAACTGCTTCAAAACAATCTATCAGTTACACCGTACGTAGTGGCGATTCCTTATATGCTATTTCCGAGAAGTTTAATGTCAGTGTGGCTGATTTACGTAAATGGAATGCAAGTGCACTAGGCAAATATTTAAAACCCGGTCAGACACTTACAGTTAAGAGCAGTCAGCCCGCAACTTAAAATCAATCCGTATAGCCTATGATAAAAGAACAGTTGCACCACGAAGCGCTCGAAGAAAATAAATATTCCACTCTTCCTGAGCTTCGCGTTTTTGGTGGTTTAATACTAACTTTCGCCTAAATATTTTCTTTTATATCTATATCCAGGCTTGAATAATTCCTTGGTTCGTATATCCACCAACATCTCACCCATGCATAGCTTTTTTATTGTCTATACTGGGGCGCCTACCCTTATATATAACCCTTACCATCAGTATAGCTAGCAAATGAATATTAAATACTTACTAATTTGTCTGGTATTAATTCTTATGCAAGCCTGTGCTGTACCGATTGAAAAAATTAGCACTCCAGTAGATATCCCTGAAAAGTTCACTCAAACAGGAAATTCTTCTCCACTGGAGCACTGGTGGCTGGCTTTTAACGACCCACAGCTTAATCAACTTATCGACCAGGCACTTACTGATAACTTTAGTTTAATATCTACTTTTAACCGCCTGCAACAGGCTGAAGCAATTGCTATCAAAGATAGTGCAGACCTCATTCCTAGCATTGGCGCTGCTTTTGGAGGCGCTAAAAGCTATTCTAACTTAGGTAACCCAAGTAATTTTGCATTAGGGCTTAATGCCAGTTATGAAGTTGACTTATGGGGGCGTCTCCGTGCCCAGAAACAAGCTGCCGAACTAGATGTGCGTGTCGCAGAGGAAAATCTGAATACCGCTGCTATTTCCTTATCTTCAGAAGTGGCAATTGCCTGGTACCGTTTAATTGAACAGCGTAGCCAGTTACGCCTGCTTAAACAGCAAATCCAAACCAACCGGAACAATGTTGAAATCACCCTGATTCGATTTGCCGGCGCACAGTCAAGTGCTGCCGACCTGTTCCAGCAACAACAAACATTACAGGCGACCATTGGAGATCAAAATAATGTCCTGGCCACTATTAAAGTACTGGAACATCAATTGGCCATATTAACGGGCAATACGCCGGGTATGTTTTCTTTAGCAAACAATCAGCAACTGCCCGATTTACCGGCTCAACCACAAACCGGATTAGCCAGCGAACTCATTCAACGTCGACCGGATTTGCGTCTGGCTTATTTTCGAGTTCAGGCCGCTGACCAGCGGACTGCCTCGGCTATTGCCGACCGTTTTCCAAAATTAAGCCTGTCAGCAAGTATTAATGCGACCTCGCCTAATTTACAATCTTTATTTAATAACTGGATTGCAACATTGGCTGGTAACCTGATCCTACCCATCGTGGATGGTGGGCGGCGTGTTGCCGAAGTTGAGAGAAATAAAGCTGTTGCTGCTGAATCTCTGAATAATTATGCAAGCACCATACAGCAAGCTATTAAAGAAGTAGAAGATGCGCTTGCCCAGGAATATCAACAAAAACAGCTGATTAGCAGTTTAAACCTACAGTACAGTTATTCACAAAAAGCAACGGAACAAATTCGTTTACGTTATATGTATGGAGCTATCGATTTTTTACGTGTTCTGACTACACAAATAAATCAACAAACACTGGAACGAAATCGCATTTCTGCCAAGCGTCAGCTGATTGAATACCGGATACAACTATATCGCTCTCTAGCTGGGAGCTGGCCATTACCAGAGTATGAGAATAGCTCTATAGATAGCAAGGAACAAGAAAATGGCTAAACGCCTTTTAACATGGATACCTGCAATATTAATCCTTAGCCTGTCATTAAGCATATCTTATTACTGGCTAAGTAATAAACCCAAAGCAAAACGCAACCCAGCACAAAGTGTTGCCCCGCTAGTAGAGCTGTTACAGAGCAAAGAAACTGACTACTCTGCAACTGTCTTTGCAATGGGTAGCGTTATTCCTGCCCAGAAAGTGAATTTAACATCACGAATTAATGGCATGATTATCTCGGTCAGTCCAGACTTTGTTCCCGGCGGTTTTTTTAAAAAAGGCGCACAAATTGTTCAGCTGGACCCTACTGATTACGAACTGGCCATTAAACAAAAAGAAAATGCTCTGGCTAAAGCCAGGTTTGATTTAACTCTGGAACTAGGACAACAGGCTATTGCAAAACGTGAATTTAGCCTATTAAATGCTAATTTAGACCAGCAAAGTAAAAACCTGGTATTACGTCAGCCACACCTTGCCCTGGCTAAAACAGCCATTTCTGCCGCAGAAGCTGCCTTAACTCAATCTCGCCTGGATTTACAACGCACTAAAACCAGCAGCCCGTTTAATGCAATTGTACTGGAAACAAATGCCCATATTGGTTCCTGGGTCTCAACCTTTTCCACAGGGACGCCCCTGATAAAACTAGCTGGTACCAATAGCTTCTGGGTTATCGCAACACTGCCAGTGAATAAACTAAATAAAATCGACATTCCTAATATTAATAGTGCAAAGGGTTCTGAAGTCAAAATATACTTCAAAGCAGCCTGGGGTGAGCAAGCTTTCAGGCTGGGTACTGTCAAACGTTTAAAAGTAGAACTTGAAACCTCGGGACGTATGGCTGAATTAATTATTGAAGTACAAGACCCAATGTCCCTGCTTAAAGAAAATAAGGGCTTGCCGACATTAATTCTAGGCGCTTTTGTACGTGTAGAAATTATCGGACATAAACTCAAAAATGTTATCCCGATTCCCGAAACTTTAATACATAGCGGGCAAAGAATCTGGTTAGTCTCAGAACAAAACACGCTTAATATTCAGGCTATTACTCCCGTGTGGCAAGAACAGGGGCTGGTTTTTATCGATGCCGCACAACTCCCGGATAATAGCAGAATAATTTCCAGTAGTCTTAGCACGCCAGTACAAGGTATGTCAGTACGTATTAATAAAGCAAGCATTCAGGAATAAGCCAGATATGGAAATTAATAAACATGGCCCTATCAGCTGGATGGCTTCACATCCTGTTGCAGCTAACCTAGTGATGCTAGGATTCATTCTGGGAGGTTTTTTATTTCTAAATACTATGAAGCAGGAGGTCTTTCCTGACTTTATTACCGATAGTGTCAGCATTAATGTTGTCTACACAGGCGCTGATCCCGAGGAAATTGAACACAGTATTATTCTAGTTATAGAAGATGCCATATCGGGGATTGAAGGGATTGATGAAATTAGCTCCTCTGCTAAAGAAGGTCTTGGATCTGTGATTGTCGATTCACTGAGTGACGCAGATATTTATCTTCTAGCACAAGAAATACAGAGAGAGGTTGATCGTATTACAACCTTTCCCGAAGAGGCAGAACAGCCAACTATTAATGTAATGGCTAGTAAGCGAAAAACTGTATCACTGGTGATCTATGGTGAAACGGAAGAACAGGTTTTACATGAATTAGCCGAGAATTTTCGTGACCAGTTATTACAAGTAGAAAATATTACCCAGATTGAACTGGAAGGCGTTCGGCCATTAGAAATCAATATTGAAGTTTCTCAGGAAAACCTACAGCGCTACCGACTTTCTCTGGCAGACATTGCACAACGTATTCGTAGCGCAAGTCTTGATCTACCCGGAGGTAGCGTTAAAACAGATACGGGTGAAATTTTAATCCGCATGCAAGAACGCAAAGATTCCGGACTCGATTTTGCGCAAATACCTATCATTACTACAGAATCCGGTGCAAATATCTTATTAGGCGATATTGCAAGCATTACCGATGGCTATGAAGATACCGACTATTCTGCACGTTACAATGGCTATCCAGCAATTATGTTACAAGTCTATCGGGTGGGCATGCAAACACCGATAGATATTGTCGAAAATGTGAAACAACAAATTGAAATTAGTAAAAGCACTTTACCGCCAGGTATCCATGTTGATATTCGTTACGATGCCTCAGCGTCCTATTCACAGCGGGTAGACTTATTATTACGCAATAGTGCATTGGGTTTAACACTAGCATTTATTACCCTCGCCTTATTTTTAGAGTTACGCCTGGCTTTCTGGGTGATGGCCGGTATTCCTATTGCCTTTATGGGGTCTTTTTTAATCCTGCCTTCTTTAGGCGTGTCGCTTAATATGATTTCCCTGTTTGCTTTTATCATAGCTCTTGGGATTGTCGTTGATGATGCCATTATTATTGGTGAAAATACCTATCATTATCGTCAAGAAGGCTACCCTGCTTTAGCTGCAGCTATTAAAGGTGCCCAGGAAATGGCAACCCCTGTTACTTTCAGTATTCTGACCAATATTGCCACTTTCATGCCGCTGTTTTTTATGCCCGGAATAATGGGCAAGATTTTTGTCATGATCCCCACAGTCGTCATATTGGTATTTTTACTTTCTCTAGCTGAAAGTTTATTTATATTACCCAATCATTTAGCACATATAACAGATAAACAACGCTCTGGTTTGCAACTCTGGTTATATGAAAAACAACAAACTTTTAGCCATGCTTTTCGTCACTGGGTTAAATATCGCTATGGTGCATTCCTTGATTTCAGCCTACGCCATCGCTATTTAACCGTTATTACTGCCCTTGCATTACTAATTGTCACACTCTCTTATGCAGCAAGTGGCCGTATGGGGCTTTCCATGTTTCCTAGAACCGAATCCGACTTTGCCCAGGTGCGATTAACTTTACCCTTTGGATCTCCAGTTGAAAAAACTCAGGAAATTGTCGATCACTTGGTTCGCTCTGCAAAATCTAGTATCGATCAGGTTGAAAATGGTGAGCAATTGATTCGTGGAGTTTTTGCGGAAGTTGGTAAAGATGGCAGTCACAAAGCTATTATTCGTACTTATCTCGCCGCCCCGGAAATTCGCGATCAGATCATGAGTACAGAACAATTTAGTGATCAATGGCGTTCTATATCTGGAGAAATAAGCGGAATAGAAAGTCTAATCTTTGAATCAGACTCAGGCGGTCCTAGTTCTGGCTCAGCCATAACCATTGAATTAACACACCGTAATATTGCCGTATTAGAGCAAGCGAGCATAGAATTAGCCAATTCATTACGTGCTTATCCTATGGCAAAAGATATTGCTAATAGCATGAGCCTGGGCAAGCAACAATTAGACTTCTCAATACTCCCAGAGGGTGAAAGTCTCGGATTAACGCCTCTTTCCGTTGCCCGGCAAGTCCGTAATGCCTTCTTTGGTGCAGAAGTCCTACGCCAGCAACGTGGCCGAAATGAAGTCAAAGTAATGCTACGTCTACCAGAAAATGAACGAGCTTCAAAACATAGCATGTATGACTTTTTAGTCTGGACCGATAAAGGAGTCAGCATACCATTACATGAGATTGTCCAGGTAAAACAGGGACACGCATTTACCGAGATTAAGCGACGTAATGGCCGACGTAATGTACAAGTAACCGCAAATGTCACTCCCCGAAGTCAATCAGTAGAAATACTCAATGACCTAAAAGCCAACACATTACCCGTACTGGCAAAGAAATTTTCCGGATTACAGTTTAGTTTTCAGGGACAGCAAGCAGATATGGCGGATAGCATTGGCAGTCTTAAATTAAGCTTTATCTTTGCCACCCTGGCTATCTATGCCATGTTAGCGATTCCCTTTAGAAGCTATGCCTTGCCTCTGATTGTCATTGTCAGTATTCCCTTTGGCATTATCGGAGCAATTTTCGGCCATATCATCATGGGCTTTAACCTAAGTGTATTAAGCATGCTTGGAATCGTTGCCCTATCAGGTATTGTAGTAAATGATTCTTTGGTTTTAATTAGCCAGGCAGTTAACCTGGAAAAGAACACCAGCCTTTCACCTAGTGAAATTATTAAAACTGCTAGTATTCAACGCTTTCGACCTATCATTTTAACCACTTTAACTACTTTTTTTGGATTGGCACCGATGATTCTGGAAACATCGCGTCAGGCTCGTATGTTAATCCCAATGGCGGTCTCTATCGGGTTTGGAATATTGTTTGCTACATTAATTACTTTAGTGCTGATTCCTTCTTTATACTTAGTGGTTAATGATTGCAAGCGCTACTGCAAAGCAGTATTTTCCTAAATTTAAGACGAATCCAATATCAGACTTTACGCCACCTTTAATACCAAGCATAATGCATAGCAATTTATCGTATTACTTCCAAGGAACAACACATGAGTGACTCAAAACACTGCCAGCTATTAATTCTAGGATCTGGTCCAGCCGGCTATACTGCCGCCGTTTATGCCGCAAGAGCAAGCCTTAAACCAGTGATGGTAACCGGCCTACAGCAAGGTGGCCAATTAACCACCACAACTGACGTGGATAACTGGCCTGGGGATAATGAAGGTGTTCAAGGTCCAGAACTTATGGAAAGAATGCGTAAACATGCAGAGCGTTTTGATACCGAAATTATCTTTGACCATATTCATACGGCTGATTTATCCGAGCGGCCTTTTAAATTAACCGGGGATGCAGGCAGTTATACATGTGATGCCTTAATTATTGCTACCGGCGCATCAGCAATCTACTTAGGTCTGGAGTCGGAAGAGACCTTTGCTGGTAAAGGTGTATCAGCTTGTGCCACCTGTGATGGGTTCTTCTACAGAAATAAGCCAGTTGCCGTCATTGGTGGTGGTAATACAGCCGTTGAAGAAGCTCTGTATCTTGCTAATATCGCATCTAAACTCACCGTCATTCACCGCCGCGATAAATTCCGCTCAGAAAAAATTCTCTCTGAAAAACTGATAGAAAAAGCAGCAAATGGCAATGTAGAAATCGAATGGAACCACACCCTGGAAGAAGTTCTGGGAGATGACATGGGCGTAACTGGCATGCGCATTAAAAGTACGCTTGATAATAGTACTAAAGATGTCGACGTACACGGTGTATTTATCGCCATCGGTCACCGTCCTAATACGGAAATATTCAAAGGCCAGTTAGATATGGATGATCATGGCTATATCCGCGTACAAAGCGGCATAGAAGGTAATGCAACAGCCACGAACGTACCTGGGGTATTTGCTGCAGGTGATGTTATGGATTCAATCTATAAGCAGGCAATTACCTCTGCAGGAGCAGGCTGTATGTCAGCTTTAGACGCTGAGAAGTTTCTGGATGATCTAGTAGGTTAAGAACGTTCAGAGCGAACTATAAAACGTATTTATAAATCCATAAACACCCTACGTTTTCAATAAACAGTTCTGATTCGTAATACTTCTAACGCTCACTGATAACGAACCTATAGCGAGCTAATTTTGTCGCTAACCTCTGCCGTCGTAGCCCTACGAAGTAAATAATTTAATTTGCAGCTAAAGATCATTCCTTATATACACTCCTTTAATTTTTGCGAATCTAATTTCGAGTAGTATCAATTCTTGAGCTGGGCTTGTCAAAATACCATCCTTTTACCAAGCCCCCTGAAAGCTTTAGATGGTATTTACACTTCCCCTATCGAACAATTTGGTTTCAATAATCAGTATTGTAAAAATTGTGAAGATAGTTCTCCGAGGGCCCTGAATGGAGGTGGAGTAATAAGTGGCAGAATGAACAACTAGAAAAACATAAGGAAATAATTATTAAAATTGATTCGATGTAAGTCAGCAGTTAACAATCAAATCCACTTGATCGTAAAAAGCGTCACAAAATTTGCTATCGCAAAGTCCCGCCACTTTTTGTATCAAGTGATGCGGCCGTTAGCTACTTTGGGAATATATGAAGAAAAAAGGTTACCATCGTGTTCATGATGCTATTAACATAACGAACAAGGTTAGATTGTGATCGAGAAGCGAGCCACAATCTGAACCGTTTGTTGGACAAGCCCGGGGGGATAGTAGAGATTCTGTTACTACGCTATATGAACACGCTTTTTGCTGATTAGCCCGATTGATTAATCAGAGCTCTATTTTTAAATCTTAACTGAACATTGTAAGTTGCCTATTGCAGACAACTTACAACAACAAGTCTCGGAGCAATTTTTTAGCCTAA
>NZ_BDMN01000129.1 GCF_002189065.1 Bathymodiolus platifrons methanotrophic gill symbiont | reverse complement strand
GTAGAATACCCGGTAACTCAGTACGCGTGTCGACATAAACAACTGCGGTGCTTCCGCCACCGTCACAATATCGGGAATACGCGTACAGCGAGGTGGTTTAACCATCGGCACATCAACCCATGATTTATGGAGTACATGCGTATAGAAAAACTTTAGCCCATAGAGATCTAATTTCACCGCACTCCAGGAAAGACGGTTTAAAAGATCATAAAAATAATCCACCAGTTGCTCTTGCGATAAGTTATCCAGATGTCCCTGAAAATGCTCGCCGATACGACGAATAGCACGCGAATAGGCATCAATGGTTTTGGGTTGCAGGCCTTGAAGCTTTAAATGCTTACAGTGCTGGGTATAATAATGGTTGAATTGAAGCTCTATCGATGGTGTCATAACAGGGTAACCTCATTTTTGCTAGTTAAATGAGCTTACAAATTAACCTGTTATGCATATAACAGGCAATGAGGTTACACTATAAATTTAGGGGTGAAGCTGTTTTTCTCCGCGATAGCGGCTTCGTCCAACAAGGCTATTTTAGGGTGTTTAAACTCTTCAGCAACGTGTCGAACCTTATTGAGTACAAATTCAGGCTTTGCATCATTCACTTCTCTAGCCGCTCGTATCAGTCTTGCCTCATCAGGTGCAGAATCAACTATAAACCAGGGGGCAACTGCAATACAGTGCCCCCCCGACTCCCGGACCAGGTTTTAAAATATTAACTCTGGGGTGACGGTTAGCTAATTTGATTAATTCCCAGACATTGATATTGAGTTTATCGCAAATAATAGACAATTCATTGGCAAAAGCTATATTGACATCTCTAAAAGAATTTTCAGTTAATTTAGCCATTTCTGCAGTGCGTGCATCAATAATAATACATTCTGCTTTAACAAATAACTGGTATAACAATTTTGCCTGCTCCGCACAATAAGGAGTTAAGCCCCCAATTACCCGGTCATTTGATACCAGCTCTTGAATCACATAGCCTGGTAATACACGTTCTGGACAATGTGCAATTTGAATATCAGCCTGCTCACCAGATTGGTGAGGAAAGCTTAAATCAGGTCTTATTTCACTTACCCATTGAGAAATTTTTTCTGTTGTACCAACTGGGGAAGTCGACTCCAGAATCAGTAAATTACCTTTTACAAGTACTGGAGCAATTTTTTTAACTGCGGCTTCTATATAAGAAACATCAGGTTTAAAGCCATCAGTAAAAGGTGTGGGCACAGCAATCATAAACACATCAGCCGCTTCCGGCTCTAGGGTTGCTCTTAATTTTCCCGTCGTAACAGCACTTTGCACCAGCATATCCAGGTCTGGCTCAACGATATGAATCTTACCTTGATTTATAGTTTCTACAGCATGTTGAGAGACATCGACGCCTACTACATCTACAATGGCATTCGCTTAAATAACAAAGTAACTAAAGATTTATTCCGCGCTCAAATTACTGTAATCCAAAAGGTTTATGAAATTACAAATAAGCTAAATCATGGGTTACTTCTGTCGAACCCTCTGGAAACATAGGAAGTTGTCGCTGAGCCATTAGTTTTTTCCGGCAAGTGTAGTCTCGGTTAGTCTACGAATAATGTAAAAAGGGTATCATTACAAAATCAGAGGGATATGAAAAGAGTTACTTGAATTTCATGGGCAAAAAGTTTGTTATTCGTTGATTTTAATGTAATTTAATACTTAACTGGGGGGATTTATGTAAAGGTAGAGGTCTGGTGCTCTGAAGTTAGAATCAATAATTACCTGGATAAAATCAAAATATAATTCTTGCCAATATTTATATGCTTATAATCATTAGCAGTAATCAACGCTGGAGCGTGAATAATGAATGAAGCCAAGTTTTCCATTGGGAAAATAATACAGCACCAGTTATTCAACTATCGTGGTGTAGTTATTGATGTCGATTACAAATTTCTGGGAAGTGAACAATGGTACGATCAAGTAGCCCGAAGTCACCCTCCAAAAGATCAGCCCTGGTACCATGTGTTAGTTGATAACTCAAATCATCAGACCTATGTTGCCGAACGTAACCTTGAAATAAGTGATGATATTTCAGTGCTTAATCATCCGTTACTGGATCACTATTTTACAGGTATCAATAAAGGGAATTATCAACTCAGAACTAAAAAGAATTAACTAGAGTAACGGTAGCGAACGTTATTTAAGGCTATGTACTCATTAAGTGTTGGCGACCACCTAAGTCATTGTTTTTACGTGAGTCATAGTAATAGTTAAATGCCAGTAATCATTGGCCTTTAAGTCTTACCAACAGCTAATGCAGACATAGCCTTATTTAATGTAGCCTGTATGGATTGCGTAATACAGGAAAAGTAGCGTACTCACTTTCCCGTATTACGCAATCTTCATACGGGCTACACAAAGTTTTGGGCTTTTCAATCCTTCTATTTAAACTGACATTGAAGCAAAAGCAGAGAAGTAAATTAATGCCAAACCGCGCAAAAATACTCAGCTAACTATAGAATATAGTTAAAACCGAAAACCGCCCAGAACGCTTTTGAAAGTCGCTTCATAGAAGAATCGAGAAAGAACAAATAAATTAACCTTCAATATTCAAAAGCCAACCATCACTCCCCTTACAATTATTTGTACCATTCGCATCAATTTTAATTCTGGCATAAGTACCCGTTAGAGATTCCGGGAGTTTTCCTGAAACTGAATAGGCATTGTTTTCTTTATTGATGGTGACTTCAACTGGGATTTTTTTTACACTGACTTTGATAGTATCAGGATTAGTCAGCATTGAAGCCTGGAATGAAAACTCCGATTGAACTGCGACAACGGCTAAATGAGGGGGTGTGAATTGTGTGAATTTAGGTTTTGTACAAGCCTTTTTACTACTGCTGCTACTTCCGTATGCTAATAAATTACTACTAAATACAGTAAGGATAAAAACCATTATCAATTTATTAATGTTCATAGCTTAGCTCCAATATATATATACTTCGTACAACCACCTTTTCGATATTTTACAGCCTAAATTTACTAAGCGTTGTTGCGGTAACTTTATTTAATAAAAAACGAAACATGGCCGAGCGGAGAATAAAGTTTAAATTACGCTTTTCACTATACTCCAATTTTCACGGAGGTTGAGGAAAGTTTTTTTATAAAGCGGACTAAAGTCCGCTCTACATTAACTTAGACTTTTAAGGAGTGACTGTATAGGATTTAGTGTACGTTTTACCGGGCTGACAAACACTTCGGCTAACCGGACTTTCACAGGAAGTATCAGTAAATTCAGCTTTTAACTCCCCTTTTGCAGTGGGAACAAAATAAAACCGGAAATTTGGATCAGTACTAATAGCAATATCTGTTTTAGCTGTCAAAATAGGCTTGCCATTAAAGGAGACTTTTATTTGCTTGATAAAGTGTGCCCTTCTTTTAAAACGGGTCACCTGATCCATTTGCATACCAGTTATGTTGGGATGACTAATTAATAACTGCGCCATCGTTGGCTTGCCATCTTGTATTTTATTATCCAGTCTAAATTTCATTTTTCCCAGGCGTTGCATTGCCGCATCATAATCGGCACCAATTGGTGCTGAGCAGCCACCACTAGCTTTGACACACTTTTTAACCATAAACAAATCACCATTGTTCATTTCAGCAATTGCTCGAATATAACTATAGGTATTTACTCGAACACGCATAGCAATATCGGCCTTACCACTCCTGGAGTAAATTCAAATTCACCAATTAAAGGCACTGGGGTTTTATCGATCAACAATACAATCCGCTTAATATAAGTATCTTTCGTCTGGATTAAGTTAGCCGTTACTTTGATTGGCACCAGAGCTGGGTCTTCAGCCCGTACAGGGGTTGTTAGCTGAATAATATTATCACCTTGCTGAACCGTCTTCCCGGCAAAGTATTCTGGCTTTAATACCTGTTTCCAGATAGTTTCATCTTTTGCAGCATACGATAAACTGGGTAATGCAAAAAGTATCAGCAAAAGTAAATAGTTCTTTTGTCCTGTCATAAAAACGCCTATATAAGCATTTAGTGATTTACTACGCCGTACAATAGCGCAATATGAGCTAGCTCTGCAACTGTTGTGACATTTAATTTTTTCTTTATCTGGGTACTGTAATTAGCCACAGTCTTATAGCCCAGACACAACTCCTCAGAAATTTTATGTGCTGTACGGCCTTTGGCTAGCAATAAAAAAATATCAAATTCCCTAGGTGAAAGTGTATCAATCGTCTGTTGATAATCAGATGGCATTGCGGGCATCAAGCCCTCTTCTATATAACGCCCATCTTTGACAATATGCTGTATAGCATCAATTAAAATATCGGCAGCACTATTTTTACTAATAAAACCTTTAGCACCGGCTTTAATCGCTTGATTGATATATACCTGTTCATTATGCACACTGAATACCAGGATTTTAGCCTGATTATCACGAGCACATATACGACGTATTGCCTCAAGACCACCAATGCCTGGCATAGAAATATCCATTACCATGATATCGGGCTGCTGATCTTGGTAGAGTTTAATTGCTTGCTCGCCACGCTCTGCTTCAGCAATTACTTCTATTTGAGCATCAGTAGCTAGCAACATTTTAAACCCAGCGCGTACTACTGCATGGTCATCTACCAGAATCACTCTTATTTTCATTATTGTGGAATAATCGCTGTTATGGTCATACCCTGCTGCAGGCTTGAACTAACTATCAGTTCACCTTCCAGGGTTTTAATTCTCTCCTGCATACCACGCAAACCAAATCCCGATTTGATTTTATCCATATCACAACCCTTACCATCATCTTTTACAGATAAATAAACTTTGTTTTGTTTAATATATAGATTTATTTCAACATGTTGTGCATCAGCGTGACGTACAATATTAGTCAAACATTCCTGAATTACTCTGAATAAATGAATCGAGACTGGCTGTTGCAGAGTGTCCACCTCATCTGTACATTTAGCTGATAAACTTAGTCCCGGGTTTCTGTCTTTCCAGTGCTTCAGCATATCATCTATTGCCGCTTGTAAACCCAGCTCAGTTAATATCAATGGGTGCAATTGATACATCATGCTACGCACAACCTCTATTAAATGATCACAAATTTCACCTATGGATTGAGTAATTTGCTGGACATCTGATGTTGGGTGTCGCGCTGCTACTGCCATAACCTTAATCGCTGTCAGAGATTGTCCTAATTCATCATGCAGTTCCTGCGCAAGACGTTGCCGTTCCTGTTCCTGAATAGCCAGAGAATTTTTAGTTAAAGCACTGTTTTCCTGTTGAATGTCGCTTAATTTATGGGTCATATGATTAATCGCTTTGGCAATACTGTCATACTCGTGGACCTTGAATATAGGTAATTTTTGCTGATAATTTCCCTTTTCTATTGCTCTTAGCCCGGCAACAATTTGTTCGATTGATTTAAACGACTGATTAAATGCCAGATTAACGGCAATAAATGCCAGCAAGGTCAGTAAGACAAGAGAGATAAAAAATACTATTGACTCTTGCCAGACTTCAATTATTTCATCTAAAGGGTTAGCCTGAATAGTTAATATTAACTGAGTACTATCCGCGCTAACAAAAGGATATTCAGTTTGCGGATAGGAACTACCCACCAGGTTGATAAACCAGCGGGGAGGCAATTCCTGTTGTCCTTCCTGATAGTTATGCTTTACCAGACTAACAACCTGCCCTGAAGGTTTTTTTAATTGGATATTTAAGTGCCGAATGGCATTTAGTGAATTAAGCTGTGTAAGCCACACTCCACCATTTAAGTTTAAGGAGCTATTGTTTTTATAACTAAATTCAATCAGCTGTACGGCTAATTTAATCGAAGAAGCGACTTCATCATTAACGGCATTTCGGGCCTGCCAGATAGTTATTGACCCACCGAGTAACAAAATCCCAATGGCAGAAAAAAAGATTCTCAGATTTATTTGATAGCGTAAACTCATATGATAAAAGTTAGTCTTCCCACTCTATTTCAGCATAAGCGCTGCTAATATTTTTCTTATGAAAATCATTAAATAATTGCCTCGGGGAGTCCCTACTTTTGCGAAAGCTCATTTTGGGCGTCCAAGCCCAAGTTCGCGGCAAAAGCTTAACGGGACTGATTAAAATCTGCGATGCCCTGATTCGCCCTGCGTCCACTTATAAAAACCCTAGAGGGGTTTTTATTTAGTTACCTCAAATGGCTTGACGCGATGTCGGAATGCCTTGTATTTTCTCTACGCAAAAAGACGCTTCGAGAAAACACCCGGCCCTATCGCTATCACGGACTAAAAATCTTCACTTCGCTTAAGCTCCGTTTCCAGGATTTTCAGCGACCGCTGCCAGCCATGGAGAGCGAACGCGAGGGCTGGTAGTCCCCAGAAGGCGTAGGGCCGTTGTTTTGTCGGAATCGTAGCGCTAGCGTAGGTGGAGACAAAATAAAAGGCATTCCGAAACGCCGTCCAGTCATTTGAGGGAGTGTTACGAAGCCAGCACCGAGTTTACGATGGTAGTGGCGAAGTGGCACGTACGCAGGACGTCTGGGGCGCCGAAGGCATTAGCGGTCGCGTTAAGTTTTTGCCGCTTGCTTGGGCTGGGATGCCCAAAACAAGCTTTCGCAAAAATAGCGACTCCCCGCTGGTCTTTAGCTGAACTGAAGTTTCCCAATAATTATTTATGGTAAAATTGAAACTATGCTACAACTATATGAAAAAAATAGTCTTTTCATTCGTTTCAAATGCTATTGCCTAAGGGGAATTAAGTAGGGGTTTGCTATAAACATGGCAAAACCACCTAAAATAAACCTCGATACACCAGCATTGTGTATTTCAGCTACTCAATAATTGGGAAACTTCAGTAGCTGAAAAACCAACATTTTTAATAGCATCTTCCATATAGACTCCTTGTTTAACCTGAGCTCGAATAGCCGTCTGCAGTTCCTGTAGGTATTGTTTTTGTGGCTGCATGCTTTCAGGTCAGTCTCTGACTATTGGGCCATGTCCTGGAATCACAACATCAAACTGGCGTTTTTCTAACTTCCTAATTTCCTGTAACCAGCCTTGCAAGCTACCATCTAAAACAGGTAGATGCCCGATAAATAACAGATCTGATAACCACATAGTATTGGTTTTTTTATCAAATACTGATAAATCATTATCGGTATGTGCGGTTGGGTGGGCCTTTAAAATTAACACTCGCCCTCCTAAATCTAATTTATAGTTATTTTTAACCGCAATAGTCGGAGGAATAATATCCTTTTCTGTTAATTTAACAGCTACCTGTTCTTCAGAGCATGCAATATAAAAGGGCCCTCTTGCCGACATAGCCCTGCTTAATTTTTCATGGCCAATATATTTAATATTGTTGATGTTATTAAATGCCCTATTGCCAAAAATATGGTCAGAATGAACATGAGTATTAATCACATAGCAAATAGGAACCGAGGTGATTTTTTCAACTGTTTTCTTTAATAAACGCCCTTGTTCTGGAGAGCCACCACTATCAATCACAGCAACACAGCTCTTACCAACAATAAAGCCAATATTGGCTATGGCATCGTGATTATGTACATCAGGTAATTCTATAAGCCCTTGATGAACATAAATTCCCTGAGCAACTTGTTTGATATTAAAAACTGCCTGGGCTGGGCTAAAGCAAAAAGACAAAATTATGAGTAATGCAATGCGCATACTGGCTCCAAAAATTTATACATAAAGGGATATGTTTCGGTGATTGAAATAATACAGGATATTTACAAACTGAAGTTTCCCAATTATTGAGTAGCTGAAATACACAATGCTGGTGTATCGAGGTTTATTTTAGGTGGTTTTGCCATGTTTATAGCAAACCCCTACTTAATTCCCCTTAGGCAATAGCATTTGAAACGAATGAAAAGACTATTTTTTTCATATAGTTGTAGCATAGTTTCAATTTTACCATAAATAATTATTGGGAAACTTCAGTATATTTAATATTGTTGATGTTATTAAATGCCCTATTGCCAAAAATATGGTCAGAATGAACATGAGTATTAATCACATAGCAAATAGGAACCGAGGTGATTTTTTCAACTGTTTTCTTTAATAAACGCCCTTGTTCTGGAGAGCCACCACTATCAATCACAGCAACACAGCTCTTACCAACAATAAAGCCAATATTGGCTATGGCATCGTGATTATGTACATCAGGTAATTCTATAAGCCCTTGATGAACATAAATTCCCTGAGCAACTTGTTTGATATTAAAAACTGCCTGGGCTGGGCTAAAGCAAAAAGACAAAATTATGAGTAATGCAATGCGCATACTGGCTCCAAAAATTTATACATAAAGGGATATGTTTCGGTGATTGAAATAATACAGGATATTTACAAAATACCTGAGCATTAACGGAGTTTTTTTGTCTATTGAATTGAGGATGGTAATATCATTTTATCTAAACAAAAAATGTAGGAAGAACTTTAGCGGAAATAGGTCGGGATTAGTATTAAAGTTTGTACATTTTCGGTCGCGGCTAAAGCCCCTCCTACCATTTCACTATGACAATCAAAAAAACTAAACCACATGCTGAAGATCTTCGCAAAGGTCGTTCGCTTAAAATCAGGGAAACGGAGCCTAAGCGGAGTGATGATTTTTGACAATCAAAAAAACTAAACCACATGCTGAAGATCTTCGCAAAGGTCGTTATTCTGAAAATAACAGGATTTATTTAGTCACCACAGTCACTCGGCAAAGACAAAAAGTATTTAGCAATTTCTCCCAGGCAAGGCGTTTAGTCTTAGTAATGCGTCAGCAACATCAACAAGGAAAAGTCGACAGTCTGGCATTTGTTATTATGCCAGATCATCTACATTGGCTATTTGCCTTACAGAATAATTATAGTTTAGCTGCAGTAATGCGTAGTGTAAAAGGAGCTAGCGCCTTTCAAATTCAGAAGATTCGTCGTGATCAGGGCGTAATATCAACCAACCAAGGATTATGGCAAGATGGTTATCATGATCACGCTGTACGCAAAGAAGAAGATTTACTACAAATCGCGCGTTATATTATTGCTAATCCATTAAGGGCCGGTCTAGTGAAAAAAGTAGCTGATTATCCGCTATGGGATGCCATATGGCTGTAGGAGGGGCTTTAGCCGCGACCGAGTTGGGTAAGTCTGTACATTTTCAGTCGCGGCTAAAGCCCCTCCTACGGTAATCAAATAGATCTCTGCTTACTAAACTTCACTTATTGCCGAGTAGGTTTTCATGCCACCTGATAATATTAGCTTTATACCCTGATTGTGATAATAACCTAAGAGCATAATAAGCTCGCTGCCCTACCCCACAAATCAGACACACCTGTTTAGCAGAATCTATTTCTTTGATACGTTTACGCATTTCTTCAATTGGAATATTAATGGCACCGTCTATATGTCCTGCATTAAATTCCGCCGGACTTCTAACGTCAATTAATTGATGCTGATTGGCATTTAAATCATCCCAATCAGCTAAAGGTAAATCACCTCGCAAATTATTTCCTGCAATCATTCCGGCCATATTAATGGGATCTTTTGCAGCACCAAACTGAGGTGCGTAGCATAATTCACTCTCTTCCAGATCATAGACTGTACCGTGTAGTTGCATAGCCATAGCAATCACATCAACACGTCTGGCTACCCCTTCCTGCCCAAAAGCCTGCACTCCCAGAATCTTGCCATCAGCCTTGGCATAAATTAATTTTATATGAATGGGGTGAGCCCCCGGGAAGTAACCGACATGATGCCCCGGATGTAAATAAATAGCCTGGTATTCTTTGATGCCGGCTCTTTGCAATGCTTTTTCACTTGCCCCGGTCATGGCAATGGTATAGCCAAATACTTGACATACTGCAGTACCTAAAACACCTTTAAAGCTGAGCTTTCGATCTAGTTCTGGGTTGAACGACTGTAAAATAGCACTGGCTGAAATTCGTCCTTGCCTATTTGCAGGTCCTGCTAACGGTAATGAAAAACGTTGTTGAGTAATAATATCCTGAACCTCTACCACATCACCTACGGCCTCAGATTGAGGTATCACTGGTCTGCATATGTTCATTAACCTGTATCGCTCCACGCTCGCTTAATTGTAACTTAGGAATAAGCACGAAACAACTTCCCGATATTAATTATTCTTGAGGAATTGCACGGTAATTCCATTTTGGTAAATGTGTATCAAATACAATCGGCATTATTTCTTTGAAGTCAGCGGCATATTTTCGTCCTGTCTCGTATATTTTGTCGAGTATGTGAACAATTGTTGTTAGTCCTTTTGACGTTGATGTTCTAGAAATCAATGTTTTAACTGTTTCAACCGAGTCAAATACAACACCTTCACAAGCACGAGTCACATGAGGAAAAAAACGATGTTCAATGGGGTTATACTTGGAGGTATAAGGAGGATAGTGGGCAATCCTAATTTCCAATCCAAGTGCATTCGCAGTCTTTTGTAAATCTTCTTTAAAAATGTAGTGCCGTGAGCTGTTACTCCCTCCACCATCGCAAAGGATCAACAATGATTTTGCTTTAGGATAATGAATAATACCCTCGTTTACCCACCATTGAAATAAGCTATCACAGGCAAATTCACTGGTATCATGACTCGTTCCAAGCGTGATATATCCTGTGTTTCGTTTGAGGTCATAAAACCCATGAGGAATAACACTGCCTGTTGCAGAGCTAGGGAAATCATGATCATTCGTTTGAATGGCTGCTTGTGTATAGAGCGATCCATTACGATAAAAAGTACCCAATAACTCTTTCTTTTTGGTATCCATACTAATAACAGGGTTTCCCGCATCCAGGTAGTCCTGCTTCAATTGGGTAATATTTTCAAATTGAGCATTGCGGTCAGGATGACCACCCATCGTAATGTTTTTCTGGGCTTTGCGCTTAACATATTCATGTTTTTTTAATAAATATCGAACGATATTACGACTGACAGAATAACCCTTTTTTAATAATTCACTGACGATTTCACGCGGCTTTAGATAAGTCCACCTAATAGATGAATTCATTGGATTGCCTGCTGTATGCTGTTGAAGAATATCTAAAAAGTCTTGATCTATTCCACTGTATTCAGGGGTAGAGGTCTTTTTTTTCGACCGCCTCCAGGTTGTCTGATTCCTGTTATATCCAGTTCTAATTCGGTGAGTTCTTTTTTTCCTTGGCGGATAGTTTTTGGGTCACACTCTAATAAAGCTGAAATATAGTTAACGCCACCATGAGATAATTTTTCACTTTCAATGGCGGCATACCGTCGCTTATTTTTTTCACAAAGTGAGTCATAAAATTTCTTCATCGACTTTTCGATATTTTTTTTATAAGGAAATGACATAAGACAACCACTGAGTAATAAATTAAGATAACCTTAATTTAGGGGAGATATTTCATTATTCAAGCTTGGCTGCTTCAGGAAGTTATTTCGTGCACATTCCTTAGCCTGTTTTGCCAGGGATGACTCAGGAAGTACACCTATGGCTAATAAAACCAAATCTGTTTCAATATAGCCGTTTGAATAATAAACTTCTAATCCGCTTTCTGTTTGTTTAAAAGATTCCACTGCCTGACCTAGCAGTAAAGTAATATGGTTAGTTTCCAGGCATTTTTTAACATAACTGGCCATATCTGCATCTAGTGGTGGCATGACTTGCATGGCCATTTCTATAATCGTAACCTGCAGACCTAAGTGTGCTAGATTCTCAGCCATTTCCAGGCCTATAAAGCCTCCTCCAATAATAACAGCGCGTTTTGCCTTAGCCGCGGCAGCTTTTAATTTAAGACTATCAGGAATGGTGCGCAGACTATATATATTAGGTGAGTCGATTCCAGCTAGAGGTGGTCGTATGGCATGTGCTCCTGTTGCTAAAACCAGGGCATCATACCTTTCTAACCGCTCCTGCCCATCAATCAGATTGATAACGGTCACTGTTTTGTTGATTCTATCTATTGTCGTGACTTCATGTTGCGTATGAACTTGTATATTAAATCGGTCGTGAAATAATTTCGGTTTAGCAACTAATAATTGCTCTTCTTCCTGAATGACATTACCAATAAAATGGGGTAAGCCACAATTTGCAAAAGATACGTGTTCGCCTTTATCAAATAATACAATTTCACAATTTTCACATAAGCGCCTTAATCGCGCCGCACAAGATGCTCCCCCTGCAACACCGCCAACAATTAAAATACGTTTCTTTTTTTGCATTATCCTTAACCCCGGTGATAAAAGAGAAATGTACACTACATGATATGCCAATATAGTGAATAGAGGAGTTTTTAATGTTAAATCAATAGCATAAAAACAGGTCTATTAGTCAAGCACAAGACTGTGCCCTACTATTTACATTCTAGCAAATAAAGAACACGATCTATACACTGTTAAAGCTATATTGCAGGCAAGAAAATAGCCACTCGCTTAAAATCAGGGAAACGGAGCCTAAGCGTAGTGATGATTTTTAGTCCCTGGTAGGCGACAGGGCAATTCGCTGATCCGAAGTGCGCTAGTAGCGCGCGAGGGAGGCAAGAATTGCATTCCGAATAGCCGTCCAGCCATTTGAGGTAGTCTTAACGGAGCAGGGTTTTGTGCGTAGTTGAGACGGACGCAGGGCGACCAGGGCATCTCCCATTCGCTGCGTAGGCGAATGAATGTTGGTGACAGGAGTCCCAGAATGTTGTGAGGTAGCATGCCGCGCCTGCATATTTTACTTATGACACTCTCTTTCGGAGACTAAACAGAAAGTCGCTAATCTCCTCACGTGGATATTGAAAGGAAAATATGCGGGGAGTCGCTATTTTTGCGAAAGCTTGTTTTGGGCATCCCAGCCCAAGCAAGCGGCAAAAACTTAACGCGACCGCTAATGCCTTCGGCGCCCCAGACGTCCTGCGTACGTGCCACTTCGCCACTACCATCGTAAACTCGGTGCTGGCTTCGTAACACTCCCTCAAATGACTGGACGGCGTTTCGGAATGCCTTTTATTTTGTCTCCACCTACGCTAGCGCTACGATTCCGACAAAACAACGGCCCTACGCCTTCTGGGGACTACCAGCCCTCGCGTTCGCTCTCCATGGCTGGCAGCGTGTGAACTCTATAGCACAGAACAATAACTATGTTATTTAACCTGATTAATATGCCATTTAACACATTAAGTATAATTTTAAAATAGTGCCTATGCCTGATTAAAGACGATATGCTAATATACCAGCTATGGAAATCAATCAAATCATAAGCTCGCCTATTTTTGTTGCCTTTTTTATAGGTTTATTCAGTAGTCTACACTGTGTTTCTATGTGTGGTTCAATCATTGGCACTTTGTCTTTTAGTTTAAAACCAGAAATTCGTAATAATAAATCTAAAATGCTCACCTTTATATTTAGTTATAATTTTGGGCGTATTTTTAGCTATATGCTGGCAGGACTTATTATTGGTTTAATCGAATCAGTACTCACTTTTCCATTAGGCGAAGAGCATGGGCACCGAGCTTTAGAGATTATTTCCGCATTAATTATTACTGGGGCCGGGTTTTATATTGCAGGATGGTTTCCTAGCTTTGCCTATATAGAAAAAACGGGGTCCCACTTCTGGAAAACTATTGAACCCTATGGTAGAAAGTTAATTCCAGTAGCTAGCCTGAAACAAGCATTTCTATTTGGTATGGTCTGGGGCTGGATTCCTTGTGGTCTGGTTTATACCGCGCTTGCATTGGCAGCAACCTCTGGGGATATCACTATCAGCACGCTCACTATGCTTGCCTTTGGCTTAGGGACTTTACCTGCAGTAATGGGTACAGGCATGGTTAGTACATTTATTACCCGCCTATCCAGTTTACAAGTTACCAAACAAATTATTGGTATGTTATTAGTCTTTGTTGCGATTATTAGCGTATGAGTCATTTTAAGAAAATCATCAGTCATACCCCTGTCTATGACAATGTTCTGCGCAGCGCCCGGATGGTTGCAGCGACAGATGTTACTGTACTTATCAAGGGCGAAACTGGAACAGGCAAAGAGGTTCTGGCTAATGCCATACAAAAAGACAGTCAGCGAGCTGACAAACCTTATGTAACCCTGAATTGTGCGGCATTACCCGAGTCCCTGATTGAATCTGAATTATTTGGTCATAGAAAGGGTTCTTTTACAGGAGCTATTAGCGATAAAAAAGGAATTTTTCAAGCGGCAGATGGTGGAACTTTATTTCTTGATGAGATTAACTCTTTGCCAATTTCAATACAGGCGAAGTTATTACGTTTTTTAGAAAATGGGGAATGTTTAGCTGTTGGAGATACAGTCCCTTATAAAGTTGATGTACGTATCATCTCTGCAACAAACGCTGATTTACAAAAGGAAATTTCTGAAGGCAGGTTTAGGGAAGATTTATATTTTCGTCTTAATGTGATCCCGCTGGAAATTCCTGCATTAAAAGAAAGAATTGAAGATATTGAACATTTGATCAAACACTTCATTGATCACTTTGCAAAAGAACATTCCAGGACAGCACCGAAATTTAGCAAACAAGCCGTTAAAATCCTGCAAAATTACGACTGGCCAGGAAATGTCAGGGAATTACGTAATTTATGTGAAAGAACATCAGTTCTCTTATCTGGGCAACTGATTGAAGCTGAAAACTTTCCTCATGATTTTTTTGCGGCTAAAACAACTGGCTCAAATAATCAGGATTTTGCCTTACCTGATGTCGGTGTTAACCTCAATAAGCTGGAAGCTGACCTTATTCATCAGGCATTACTAAGAACTAATGGTAACCGGGCTAAATCTTCCCGCTTACTAGGTCTATCAAGAGACACCCTGCTGTATCGCATACAAAAGCATGGCTTAGCTAATCAGTAAAGAATTAGCACACTAACACGCCTAGAAGTCATCATCCTATAGTTTTTCTATTCATTGTAGTCCTTATGATGCTTTAGCCTTGTAAAGGGGCTTGAAGCGCAGCGGTACGAAAAGTAACGCTAGCGTTTAACTGATTTTTCTAGGTTTAAAGTAAGGGAAATGGAAAAATTAAATCATCCAAAATTAGACGACTAATTCAACGCGGAACAAGCTTTGTGTAGGGTATGCATCGCATACCTATAGGCTTTCAGGTAAATAATTTCCATACATTCTGGGCAGTCAGAAATGCTTATTGAATCTAGCTTATTTCCGTCTCCCAAAGTTGATATTTTAGGTGAAATTGCGAATTACGAACTTCTGGTTACGACCCACAAAGGTCCGTCAAACATTCGCTGCCAGCCATGGAGAGCGAACGCGAGGGCTGGTAGTCCCCAGAAGGCGTAGGGCCGTTGTTTTGTCGGAATCGTAGCGCTAGCGTAGGTGGAGACAAAATAAAAGGCATTCCGAAACGCCGTCCAGTCATTTGAGGGAGTGTTACGAAGCCAGCACCGAGTTTACGATGGTAGTGGCGAAGTGGCACGTACGCAGGACGTCTGGGGCGCCGAAGGCATTAGCGGTCGCGTTAAGTTTTTGCCGCTTGCTTGGGCTGGGATGCCCAAAACAAGCTTTCGCAAAAATAGCGACTCCCCGCGGTTAATATGGTTTTTTGTAAATCCTCTGTTTGTCATTTCCCTTTCTGCATAGACGGGCAAGGAACACTACCGTAAGAACAAAAAACACAGCAATCACCTTGTTTAGGTTTTAGCAATACACCACAACATTTGCATTCATAAAACCACTGACAAGCATCTGTAGGCATGGTTTCAATTTCTATTCTCCCGCATTCAGGGCAAGTAATGGTTGATTCTAATACAATTTCTTTTTTCATTATTTCTCACCCTTAACCATCTGAAAAGGCTAACCTATACTTTTGTTGAGCACTTATTTATCCAAATTCAAAGTTTTTTCCAACTGTTTAAAATTTGCTAAGCAGCACTGCCCTGAAGGATTTCTTATTTCACAGGCACAGTCACCTACTTTAGTTTTTTGTATAACAAAATTCTTTATTGTTTCTGCTGTTCCATCTTTGAGTGAATCTACATATTGCTCGGTATTAATATCAAAGCAATAACAAAGTTTATTGTTTTTAAGTTCGGTAAATATTTTCAATTGGTTCTTAAAAATAACTTTTTCTTCTTGAGAAAAATAGCCCACTGAACAGCTCTTATCGGCACAGTAATAATAGCTGCCAGTT
The DNA here is from genome assembly GCF_002189065.1 of Bathymodiolus platifrons methanotrophic gill symbiont. Taxonomy (GTDB): domain Bacteria; phylum Pseudomonadota; class Gammaproteobacteria; order Methylococcales; family Methylomonadaceae; genus Methyloprofundus. The sequence continues at coordinate 17,732 of NZ_BDMN01000129.1, read as the reverse complement.
TCAATATCTAAAATTTCAGGAAACCTAACTTGATGAAAAATTGTTTTCATACTTATATTTTTACAAGATATCCCGCACTGAGGGCATACTAGTGCAAACGAGGTTGAACCACCTGAAGAACAGCTAGACATAATATTACTCCATTTTTATTTTTTGGAAGATTGCACTGTTGTTGGATACCCTGCATTTTTAGTAGCTGTAGTTAAGGCACTGCTATTGGTTTTTTGAGGATTGAACGTAACGGTAGCTGTTTTATCTGCAAAATTTATGCTGACATTTTCTGTACCAGAAACGGAGGATAAAGCTTTTTTAATTGTATATTTACACATTGGACAAGTCATATTCTGTACATTAAGAACTACAGTTTGACTGCTATTTTGTACTTGACTAGAAGGTTTAGCGTAGATCGTCGGCATTAGTAATAGCCCAAGCAATACGCTTAATAATAAGGATAGCGTTTTAATAGACATAATTTTTTCTCACCCCATAAAATACGGTGCATACCAAGGAAATACCAATAAAAGCAATATGAATATGGAGATAATCCAAAATGTAAGTTTTTGTTTTTTCTGACTATCAGGTAAAGCACATATCTCATCTTCTTCACAGTTATTGGGTATCAGGTAAAGTTTACGATAACTTAACCCTATAAAAAGCAAAGTAAGAATAATAAAAATAGGTCGGACTGATTCAAAAGAAGTTAACGTACTAATCCATGCTCCACTAACACCTAGAGACAAAAGTAATAGCGGCCCAACACAACAAACCGATGCTCCTATGGCTGCTAGTACAGCACCCATGTTTGTCCAAGATTTTTTCTCATCTATAGCCATAATAATCATCCTGAAATAAAATTTTAAGAACAGTGTGATTATAAAGTCCGTTCCTTGGAACAGAGTCAAGAAAGTTTTAGGTTTTCTTTATGTTTCAATATTACTAGATGTTTTTTTTGAAAGTGTGTCGATGAAAGAGCAGTGCTCTGTGGATGGATTTTTCTCACACCCTTGAACCAAACTATCCAATACATCACGTAAGGCTGTTAAGTCTTTTATCTGGTCATCAATCTGCTGACGTTTCTTTTCTGCAATTTTTTTAACATCAGCACAGTGACCACTGTCCAGTGATAATAATTCCGAGATTTCCTTTAAGGAAAAACCACATAACTGAGCGCGTTTAATAAACTGGATTCTGAATATGGCTTCAGGTGGATACCGCCGATAACCCGTAGCAGGTTTTATTGGCTCATCCAACAGCTCCTTTCTTTGATAATAACGGATTGTTTCAATAGTTACATTAGCCTGTTTAGCTAATTGACCAATTGTAAGCTTCATACATTTCTAATTTATTAAACTGGTATTTGATGATAACAAATATCAAATCAGATTGTGCACTGGTTTCAGTGTAATTAGTGTAAAACAAGAAATATTCAATGGCTGGTATTGGCCGTAAGCGCCCAGTACAGTTTGGCATTAAACAAGTTGGTTCTGTCGCAAAAGTTTATTGTGCGCATAAAAACCTGCCATAACCGACCTAAAGCAAAATCATTGTTGATCCTTTGCGATGGTGGAGGGAGTAACAGCTCACGGCACTACATTTTTAAAGAAGATTTACAAAAGACTGCGAATGCACTTGGATTGGAAATTAGGATTGCCCACTATCCTCCTTATACCTCCAAGTATAATCCCATTGAACATCGTTTTTTTCCTCATGTGACTCGTGCTTGTGAAGGTGTTGTATTTGACTCGGTTGAAACAGTTAAAACATTGATTTCTAGAACATCAACGTCAAAAGGACTAACAACAATTGTTCACATACTCGACAAAATATACGAGACAGGACGAAAATATGCCGCTGACTTCAAAGAAATAATGCCGATTGTATTTGATACACATTTACCAAAATGGAATTACCGTGCAATTCCTCAAGAATAATTAATATCGGGAAGTTGTTTCGTGCTTATTCCTAAGTTAGTATTTTTCTGACTAAACCGAGTTTTACGAAAATAAATAAGTGCTAATACGACCAGAACAATAATAATCAAAACGATAATAAAAACCATCAGGAAAGGAAACAAGTCCTGACTTTGTTCAGATGATTGATTCTGTTTGGACGATGTTTCGGGTTGGCTTACTGGTGAGTTATTATTCGCTGCTGAAAATCTGCCTGATTCTGGAATAGGTGTGTTAATTTCAGTTTTTAAATAGTTCTGCTCCGGGACTAATGTTTGTTGCACCGTTATTAACCATTCGAGTGGGCGAAAACTCGTGTTGTGCATCAATAGCTTAGTAAGCAAGCCGGGGATAGAGCTAGTATCCGGTAAGTTTGAATGATGATAAGTAGCAGTGGGTTGGGTGTTGCAGCCAGAAAGTAGTAACAATAATACGACTATTATCAGTAGAGGTTTTTTTTCATAGAGTTACATTGTGGTGATGGCTTATTTGTTTAGTAAGTATCTGATATTCAGAAGTGCGGACTGAAGTCCGCTCTACAGTTTGATTGCTTGTTAACATATTTGTGTATGGTCATCACAACTAAGCAAAATGTGCTATAGCTTGCTCAGTTGCTTCAATATAATTAATTTTTCCAGTTGCTAAAACCGGTACGCTCTCTACTATGATGAACTTTTTCGGTAAATTAATGCTGGCAACACCTTTAGCCTGTGCCATCAGATTTTTGTTAGTTGCGTCTATCTGAGTCGTAATAAGCACTAATTGTTCGCCCTTTCGTTCATCTGGAATACAGACAATAACATGTTGAGCATCGGGCCAGATATCATTAATGAGTTGTTCGGTAGCTGTTAAAGACACCATTTCACCGGCAATTTTTGCAAAGCGTTTACTGCGCCCACGAATAGAAACGTAGTTTTCTTCATCAACATGAACTATATCACCCGTATCATACCAGCCTGGGCCATAGATTGAACTGGGTGGTACAAGTTCACCCGGCTTATCGGCTAGCAAGTAGCCTTGCATGATATTTTCTCCATAAAGATGCAGTTTACCGGCATTTTCAATGCCAGGAACGGTTTCTAGTTTGTACTGCATACCCGGCATTAAACGCCCGACCGTGCCGGCTTTATAAAACATCGGAGTATTAACCGCTGCTACCGGACTAGTTTCAGTAGCACCATAGCCTTCCATTATACGAATGCCAAATTTCTCCGACCATAATTTACGGGTATTTTCATGCAATTTTTCAGCGCCTGCAACAACATAGCGCATATTGAAAAAATCATAAGCATGTGCTTTTTTCCCGTAAGCAGCTAAAAAGGTATTGGTACCAAAAATAATGGTGGAATTTGTTTCGTAAGCCATTTCAGGAATGATGCTGTAATGCAATGGCGAAGGGTAAAAGAAGGTGGTCATGCCATTCATAATAGGTAGCATGGTACCGACGGTAAAACCAAACGAATGAAACATGGGCAGAAAATTTAGTACAGTATCCTGAGCATTAAAGCTAATACGTGCAGAAACCTGTTTATGATTTGCCAGAATATTACGATGTGATAACACTACGCCTTTAGGGGTGCCTTCAGACCCTGAAGTAAACAGTACTACGGCAGGGCTCTCTGGGGTACATTGAGTGCGCGGATACCATAAATGGGCTGTTTTAGCCTGTATTAATGCACCGAGTTTATTAAGGGTTCTAATATCTTTAGCCAAATCTTCCAGGTAAACCAGATTGATCGTTTCAGATAATATTTGCGCATCTTCAGCAAAATTTCCTAGTTCGATAAAACGATGAGATGTCAGCACGGTTTTAATTTTTGCTGTATGACAAGCTGAAATCATGCCCGCTGCACCCGTTGAATAGTTCAACATGGCAGGGACTCGCTGATGTATTTGCAGGCCTAAAACAACATTCAGTGTTTTACTGCTATTAGGGAGATAAACACCGACATTTTCTCCCTTAGCAGTTATTTTTGTTAGCGCATTTCCTATTGCTAAGGAGCGTGTAATCAGTGTGTTATAAGATATGGGGATTCTGTCTAGGTCTTCTGCAACCTTGTGCTTCCCTCCATGTACCTTTTTAGCATCCAGCATTGCGGAAAATAGTGTTTGCTTGTATTGGCTGGTAGAAAACATCATATCACTCATGATGTCGGTTAGAATCAGGCCACTGGCGTGCCGGCGAGCCTTTCCACGTAAATCGTTAGCAAATGAAATTTTCGTAGGTGGCAATATTTGCAGAGTAATTTTAGGGAAATAACGTAAGCGGACAATATTTTTCAAACGAGAAAAATGTGTATATTGAGCACCTTCAATGCGGATTGGAAGAATGGTTGCGCCGGATTTATCTACAACCATGCCGGTACCATCATAGACTTTCATTAATGAACCGGTGACTGTAATCCGACCTTCAGGGAAAATAACGGTTTTACTGGGTTTTTGTAAAAAGTGAATTAAATTTTTTAAGGAGATAGGGTGGGTCGGGTCCATTGGAAAAACATGGGATAACCCTAGAAAAGGCTTTAACCACCAAAGCTTAGCTATATTACTGTTAATAGCAAAAGTGATTTTGTCGGGTAAGAATACACCTAATAATAAGGGGTCTAAAAAAGAGCTATGATTGGCAATAATAAGTACGCGGTCACCTGCTTTTTTATAATTCTCTATACCTTTTACGTCAACTTTAAAAAGAAAAGTGAGCAGCCATTTTAAAAATATTTTTAGCATCAGAGTCTCAGTATGTAGGGTAGCTATAGCATGTCTATTATGAATATGATTTGTTTGACGGACATCTTAAACTTTGCCCATCCTGCTTTATTGTATGTATCAAGTGTAAAGTAGTTTTATGATATCGCTAGTCTGTCCTTGTTTTTAGCTGCATAACTAATGCAAATAAAGATAAAAAATTGTATGCCAAAAATTAAATTAGCCATTAATAAATGTATTGGCTGCGCAACGGGAGGCATGCCTAGACGATCTAGAGAAACACCAGCCAGAATTGCAGTAATAATCAGCCCGACCAAGGCATAGACAAGTGATAATAAACTGTTTTTATGTACCGATTGAAATATTTTCCAGGCTAGCCAGAGGTTAGTGAATAAAATAACGGCAGAAAAAGAACGGTGTATATAAAAGATAATAGGAAAACTATCACGCCAATATTCTCGGTCTATATAGTTATGATGTGTTGCAATCAAATCCACAGCTTCTCTGACCTGTGTTCCCATGCCCACTTGTAATAAAGTAAAGCTCATAGCAACGATTAAAACAGTTTTAAATTTATCAGGTAATTTAGAAATATCAATTTGACGCAATAAGTCATGTTGCGATCGGGCTATGGCATAGATTAATAGTGCGACGATAAACAGGGCAAGTAACATATGAAGAGTTATCATCAAGGGGTGTAAATGGGTTTTTACTACAACGGCACCCAGCCAGCCCTGAAAGCCGACTAATAGAAAAACGGCTAAAGATAAATAAAAGACAGCCTTGTCTGTTTTTAGATAGGCGCGAGAAGCCCATAGCGTTAAAAAAATTAAAAAACCAATCGTTACGCCAGTCAGTCGATTCAGGTATTCGGTCCAGGTTTTGACGACATTAAAGTCGGTATTAGAGTATCCGACTGCATAGATTTCATGATAATTTTCGGGTAGTTCCGCTTCGCTAGTCGGAGGGATCAGTTGTCCAAAGCAGGTAGGCCAGTCAGGACAGCCCATGCCAGCACCCGATGCACGGACTATGCCGCCAACTAATATTACAAAGTAGACCGCAAAAATTGTTAGCGTGCCTAAGCGTCTAAAGCGTCGAGCAGTTTCTGGATTCATTAGCATTGCTTGGTAGAGTGACTCTAATTCAATGTGATTTTATCGTGATTTTGATTTTTAAGCTGAAGATTTTTTGTATTGACAGCCTGGTCTTTCAATACCACAAGTAATTGAGTGGTTTTGTCCTGTATGGTAGTCAATACCACAGTCCCTTGTACGGCATCCTCATTATCGATAATAACAGAGCCAGGAGGGATATCAGTTTCAGTTGTGCAACTTGCCTGGTACATGGCGCGTTTATTTTTTCCTAAATAGTGTGTGCGGGCAACGATTTCCTGTCCGGTATAACAACCTTTTTCAAAGCTAATCGCGTTAAGTTTATCCAGATTAAGCATTTGCGGGACAAATTCTTCACTTGTTGGGGGGTATAACCAGGGAATACCAGCTTGAATATCCAGCCATAACCAGGCCGATGAGCTAATGAGCCTGATTGTTTGTTGCTGTCTTAATTCAGACCAGAATAAGCATGATTCTTCAGCGTTACCAATAAACAGATAACTATTATCAAGCTGAGGGTATTGATAAAGGTGGGTTTGTAGGGGGAGTTCTGTATAAAATATGCCGGTAATACATAACAGTTCACTTTGATCCGTCAATTGTACGTCAGAGCGTAACACATACATTTGTAGTTTTTTTCTGACTGTGTCAATTAAATCCTTGGTGAGGATAAGTTGAAACTCATTTTGTTGTTTGATAATTATAAATGTACTAATAGTACGGCCTTTAGCATTGCAGTAGGCACCTAAAGCAGGCTTAGAATCTACTAAAGCATTAATGTCACAGGTCGTTTGCCCTTGTAAAAAATTTGCTGCATCTTTACCAGTTACGGACAAAACTGATAAATGATTTAGAGGGGCTAATATTGCTTGCTTATCGGCTGGTGTTTGTGGTGATAATTCGAGGGTATTTAAATAGCTTATCCAGTCTGCATGCATAATAAGTTGTTCTAGGTATTGTTGATAAGCTGAAGTTTCCCAATTATTGAGTAGCTGAAATACACAATGCTGGTGTATCGAGGTTTATTTTAGGTGGTTTTGCCATGTTTATAGCAAACCCCTACTTAATTCCCCTTAGGCAATAGCATTTGAAACGAATGAAAAGACTATTTTTTCATATAGTTGTAGCATAGTTTCAATTTTACCATAAATAATTATTGGGAAACTTCAGTTGATAAGGTCATAGTGTTTTTTACTATGTTAAAAACTGTATTATACAGACCTCTATGATTTGCCCCGAAAAGAAGCACTATTTAGACCCGTTTTTATAATTCTGTGTCGAGGGATTTTAGTCAATACCAACGCTGCCAGCCATGGAGAGCGAACGCGAGGGCTGGTAGTCCCCAGAAGGCGTAGGGCCGTTGTTTTGTCGCTAGCGTAGGTGGAGACAAAATAAAAGGCATTCCGAAACGCCGTCCAGTCATTTGAGGGAGTGTTACGAAGCCAGCACCGAGTTTACGATGGTAGTGGCGAAGTGGCACGTACGCAGGACGTCTGGGGCGCCGAAGGCATTAGCGGTCGCGTTAAGTTTTTGCCGCTTGCTTGGGCTGGGATGCCCAAAACAAGCTTTCGCAAAAATAGCGACTCCCCGCTATTCTGATCACAGTACTAAAAACTTAGCTTTAGGGAGACGGAAATAAATAACTGTCCAATTTTTAAACGTTAATAAGATTCCTCAAAAATAATTAATATCGGGAAGTTGTTTCGTGCTTATTCCTAACTGCCATTTCTGCTTTTCAGATAACCGAATGAATGATGCCGCCTTGTAAAGCCTGCTCCATCGTTGCCACCGCATGCCAGGGACTGGGGCTGGCATCAATAAAATCTAATAATTCCTGAACTTGTTGTTTATCATTCATCTTGGTTTTAAATCTAATGAGGCTGAATTAATACAATAGCGCAAGCATGTTGGCTCCGGTCCATCTTCAAATACATGCCCTAAATGCGCATCACAGATACTACAGGTCACTTCAACTCTACGCATGCCATGTGCGCTATCCTCTATTTCTTTAACTACTTCGTCAGATAAACTATTCCAGAAACTAGGCCAGCCGGAACCTGAATCATATTTGGTTTCTGAATCAAATAAAGCTTGACCACAGCAGCTACAATGATAGATCCCATCATCCTTACAGTCTGCATATTTACCCGTAAAAGGGGGCTCGGTTGCGCTGCAACGGCAGATATTGAACTGTTCTGGTGTTAATTTCTCACGCCATTGTGCCTCTGTAAGCTTGTTATCGGTCATATTACTTCTCTTTAAATAATTTGTGTGGAATAACCTAACGTTTTCCACCAAAGGGCCACGAAAGTTAAAAAGCGAGCTTAAAATATGTATTGCCGGAAAACGCTCGCGCTATTCCGGCCTAGGCACTACCACTTACTGATAAATGCCTTAACCTTAAACCAGATAGCAATAATACGACTACATATAATGCTGCCGCAATAGCAATCCACATTGCCAGATTCCACGCACGCTCCAGCATTCCCCAGTCCAGCCACAGACTAATATCAACACAATGGTATATTAATGCCGCCATTGCTGAACACCCTAGAATAACGCGCAATATCAATATTCGCCACCCCGCTGAAGGTTGATAAAAGCCTGTTTTTAATAACGCAAACAACAATAAACTAGCATTAAAAAATGCCCCTAACGAGGTTGCTAATGCCAGTCCAGCATGTGCTAACGGAAAAACCAGCGCGATATTTAAAATCATATTGGCAACCATGGCATAAATACCAAAACGTACCGGTGTTTTCATATCCTTACGTGAAGTAAAGCCAGGTACTAATACCTTTACCAATATGAAACCTAATAACCCCAGAGAATAAGCCATTAAACTACGCCCAGCCATGGCAACATCGTGCGCGCCAAACTGGTTATATTGAAATAAAGTAGAGACCATCGGTTCTGCCAGCATCATTAAGCCTAAAGAAGCTGGGGCTCCAATCAAGATCACGAGCTTTAACCCCCAGTCTAATGACCTGGAAAATGCCTCAGTATCTTCTGCTGCATGATTTTTTGCCAGGTTTGGCAATATTACCGTTGCTAATGCAATACCGAAGATACCCAGAGGAAATTCAACTAAACGATCGGAATAATACAACCACGATATGCTGCCCGTGGTTAAAAATGAAGCCAGTAAGGTATCTAATAATAAGTTAATCTGGGTAACCGAAACACCAAATAAAGCCGGTAACATTAGCTTCATTATATGCTTTACCCCTGAGTCCCTAAACCCAAAACGTAAGCGTGGCACCAGACCTAAGCGCCGTAAAGCAGGGAATTGAAAACACAATTGTACAGCACCCGCAAAAAACACACCCCAGGCTAGAGCAACAATGGGGTCCTGCATTAAGGGAGCTAACCAGATTGCCGCTGAAATCAAACAGATATTAAGGAATACCGGAGTAAATGCAGGCACTGCAAATTTACCATAGGAATTTAAAATACCTCCCGCAAACGCAACCGAGGAAATAAAAAACAAATAAGGAAAAGTAATGCGTAGCATCTGCACAGCCAGGTCATATTGCTCCCCTTCCCAGGAAAATCCAGGAGCAAATGCCATAATGAGATAAGGTGCCGCTAACATCCCTGCAATAGTGGTTAACATTAAAATGATTGCTAGCGTTCCTGCCGTGCGATCTATAAAATGGCGTAACGCTGCTTTACCACCTTGTTGTTTGTAATCTGACAAAACTGGCACAAATGCCTGGGCAAAAGCACCTTCGGCAAATAAGCGACGTAAAAAGTTAGGTATTTTAAAAGCCACAAAAAATGCATCGGTACCCGAGTCTGCTCCGAAAATACGGGCAAACATCATGTCTCTGATAAAGCCTAAAATACGTGAAATCATAGTCATGCTGCTGACTATCGCGGTCGATTTAAAAAGTTTACGGCTCAAGACTAATTTTCCTGCTATTAAAAGATTGACAATCATAGCATTTAAAAGGACAATATGCGGTTTTAAAATACCAATTGCAATAACCGAGGCATCATGGCTAATACAGCTCAAGCAAGAAAGCGCGCACGTCAATCAGAAAACAATCGCGTTCGCAATGCAGGACAACGTAGCAACCTACGTACATTCATCAAAAAAGTTATTGCTGCAGTAGAATCTGGTGACGTAGAAGAAGCAAAAACAGCTTACGCAACAGTCGTTCCAGTTATCGATTCAGCAGTGAGTAAAGGTCTTATTCACAAAAATAAAGCCGCTAGAAATAAAAGCAGACTAAATACTAGAGTCCGCGCAATGGCGTAATAACTCCGCAAGGAATTATTCCAAAAATACCAGACTAGGCTTTTAGCTTAGTCTGGTATTTTTTTGCCTGAAAAACATGAAAAAGACATCAGTTCAGGATGGAAAACTGTACAAATCACCCTGTAGGGCGCGGCTTTAGCCCCTCTACATCTAAAAGGCGGGCTAAAGCCGCGCCCTACTTTAATTTTTTGTTATACTCTGCTAATCGTCCATTAATAAGAAGAGACAATCTATGTCTACACCAAACAAACTACGCTGGGGAATTCTCGGTGCTGCCCGCATCAACCAGCAACTCATGCCTGCCATTGTTGCTACAGAAAATAGTGAACTAGTTGCTATTGCCAGTCGCAGACCCGGCGCTGCAGAAGAAACACTTAAGCAATATGCACCTGATATTGAAAATGTACGCATTTACAATGACCCTGCCGAACTCCTTAAAGACCCGGATATACAAGCAGTCTATATCCCTCTTGCAAGCGAAGAGCATGCGCAATGGACTTTACGTGCTATAGAACACGGCAAACATGTACTATGCGAAAAGCCCATGGCTCTGAGCATTACCGATATAAACAATATTGAACGCGCGGCAAAACAGCACAAGGTCTACGTTATGGAAGGCTTTATGTATCGCTCTCATCCTCAGCACCAGCGTATTCAGGAGATTATTTTATCAGGTGCAATTGGCGAGGTACGTTCGATACGCACTTGCTTTGCCTACCCTATGCAAGCCGCCCGCCTATACCGAATAGACCGCGCCATCAACCAAGGTGGCGGAGCAATGTGGGATATTGGCTGCTATGCAATTCATGCCGCTAGATTTCATTTTGGAAATACTGAAGCACAGACTGTCACTGCTATGGCTAAACATAATGAACATGGTGCTGACGTAAGCAGTAGTGGCATTATCGACTTTGGCGATGGAAAATACGCACAATTTAATTTCAGCTTTGAACACGCACGCCGCGCTGAATACGAAATCATTGGTAGCAAAGGAGGCATTAAATGCCATAATGTCTGGGCGAAAGCAACTGAACAAGCTACTATCTCATGGCAAACAGCTTCAGGTGAATTACAGGTTGAAAAGCTGGATTTAGCTAACCACTTTCAATTGGAGGTTGAGCATTTTTGCGACTGTGTACTTAACCAGAAGCCTCTAAAGCTTTCTCTGCAAGACGCAAAAGATAACTGTGCAATCATTCTTGCCGCATTAGAATCAGTAGAACAAAAACGAACTATACAGTTGAACTAGAAATTATGCCAAAAGTAAGAGGAGCTTTAGCCGCGACTTATTATAATTCGCGGCTAAAGCCCCTCCTACCCTAATACAAAACTTACAGGGATACGCTGACTATTAAACCCGATTTGCGTAGACGCTCAGCGAAATGGTTTATCTGTTCTGCTGTTACCCCAGAAATCACACTAGCTTCAGGCTGCAAAGAGCGTCTAGCCAGGCTATATAACATAACACCCTGCAAAGAAGCCCGCTGCCTTACCTTTTCTATTAATTCTAGATATGCTGTCTGCTCTCCCTCAGATACAAGACCAACACCTTCCTTATCTGCATAATTCAGCATACAAGTTTGAACCCACGTAAAACAGAGCTTCGTTGAACTTATTAGGTTTTCTAGCTGCCTCTTGACACTCACAGAGCTATGATTAATAGTTTCTCGCCCCACATCAGAAGCACTATCTAGTTTAAACCAGACCTGCCCGTTAAATTCGTTAAATAATTTTAGGCCTGCCTGCACGTCCTGCTTGTGTAGCAAGCTGCCATTAGTGATTAATACATATTGAAAAGGCTCTGCAATTTTCGCCTGCCCGACAACCCGGGTAATTAGAGCTATCGCTTTAGTAAAATCTTTAACACTGGTCGGCTCACCATTACCTGAAATAGCAATATCCTTAATCACACGCATTTCCGGCTCTAATTGATAACGCTCATAAAACGATCCCTGCAAAACATCGCGTAAAAAATCTTCTAACTCAGTTTCTAATAAATCAAAATCCAGCTCAGGCGCTGCTCCTATAGTTAAATCAGGCACCTGGCAATAAACACAGCGCCAGTTACAGGCATTATTAGTATTAAAATTAATGCCTATCGACAGCCCACCCGAGCGTCTGGAAATAACAGGATAAATATATTGATAGCCTGCGACATCACGATCATGGTTTTTTACGCTAAGTTTGGACATGAAAGCTAAAATTATTTAGAAAAAAATGTTATTCTACTCGGTTACAACTCTTTTCATTTAAGTTTTTGGAGAATAACATGAGCGATAGAATCGTATTGCGTACCGGTGAAGCATTAGTTGCTGGTGGCCCAGCAGGAACAGCAGCAGAACCTGAAATTGTCATCGGTGAATTAGATGGCCCTGTAGGGACTGCTTTAGCAACCTTAACGGGCGACCAGGCTAAAGGTCACTCTAAAGTATTTGCTATTTTAAATACTGATATTCAAGTACGTCCTGTGACATTAATGGTTAGCAAAGTAACTGTTAATAACAGCCGTTACACTAATATCTTAATGGGTACCGTACAAGCTGCTATTGCTAATGGTGTTTTAGATGCCGTTCGCGCAGGTGATATTCCAAAAGAAAAAGCCAATGACTTAGGTATTATCTGTTCAGTCTGGTTAAACCCTAGCGTTGCAACTGATGACAACCTTGACCATCAAATTCTTTTTGATATTCATCGTAAAGCAACGGCTTTAGCCATTAAAAAAGCAATGAACAATGAGCCAAGCATAGACTGGTTATTAGACAACCAGGATAAAATCACGCACAAATATTTCCAGATGGGATTAGATGGCAAGATTTAATCTGTCTTAGCTGGTAACAAAAAAGCCCCCGATCAATTACTTGATCGGGGGCTTTTTTATGTCTGTAGTTATTATAGTGCCCTTACCACTATAATAACCCTATATTTTTTCTAGCCTACAAAGTTATCGGTTTACACAAAAATCAGTTATAAATGTATATTGCTTTTGGCTAACTATATTCATTACTAACTCCATATCAATATTCATATACTCATGCACAATTCTATTGCGTAGACCTATCACTGCATCCCATTGTCCTAGTTCTGCTGGCTCAATGAGACCTAGGCCAACCAGAGAGTCAAAAGCATCATAAGCAGAAACAGGCACGACTTCATTATTGGCTTTTAGTAACTGCTTGGATTTTCCAATTGCGTTTTCAATTAACACTTGCAAGGCATGTAACATCCCATTCTGCTCTAGACGAGAAAGCTGTTTACCTGCTAATAAGATACGCTAGGCATAATCCAGCAAAGCAGTCTGCTCGCTAGCTATTCGTTCGGTTTCTGCCTGGTATAAATCAAGCCGCATAAATTTTATTCCAATAAAAACCTTCCAGATCTCGCCAGGTACGTTGTAAAAAATGCGCCCAGGCAAGGCTCTCTTCTCCCTTTAATATCAACCCTTCTTCAGCGACAACCGCTCGCATAGCTAAGGTCGCTCTGCATAAGTCAATTAAATCAATGTTCACGTCCGTTTGTAGTAACTGTTTTGCCAATAGACGTCTCAGCCTTTCTGTCTTAGCTAGTTGTTGCATTGGCTCTAAATACTCTATCCAGCGTATGGCAAAATCCCAATCGCTATCCTGATTGGCATTACCGTGAGCCTGGCTACCAACGAGTATGACCAACTCAAGCTCGCTCTGTACAGCTAGTAATTCTTTAAGTTCGAGTAGCTTCGTATTATTTTGCATATGGCAATTATTTCAAAACAACTATCACCGTGTTATATGTGCCCAGGCAAAATTCTCTTTTTTGACCACATCCTTAAATGCTTCTCCTGATTCCAAAGCATTGACACAACTGCTAAAATCTTTATACAAATGCTGATCAGCAATCATATCAGGAACCAGGCCCACCCTTCTTAACATATCTTCAGGCTGCTTTTGTATACCTGTTATCAGTACTAGCACCTTTTTTTCCTGCAAAGCCATCACTGCATCTTCAATAGCATATATACCCGACTGATCGATATAGGGCACTTTTTTCATGCGCATGATTACGACATCAACGTCTGGAAGCGCTCTGGTCATTTCCTGAAATTTTGCGGCAAAACCAAAAAAAATCGGCCCATCAAAATGCTTGATATAGACTTTTTGCAGGATATCTTCGTTTAATTCATTCTCATCCATCCATGCCACTTCACGAGCAAATTCATCAACAGAACCTATCGAGGACTTATCTTCCACGATATCACTCATTTTTTTCATAAATAATACTGAAGCTAATACCATACCCACGGCAACAGCTTGTAATAAATCAACAAACACCGTCATCGTCAATACAATCAACATCACTGCTGCATCTGATTTAGGCACATGCAATATATGTTTAAGGCCTTTATAATCAATAATCCCTATCCCCACAGTAATTAAAATTCCCGCCAACACGGGTAAGGGAATTAATTTAGCATAAGTACCTGCTCCAATAAGCACAAATAACAGCGCTAAACCATGTATAACACCTGATACTTTAGTCTTACCGCCTGAATTAATATTAACCACAGTACGCATCGTTGCACCAGCCCCAGGAATCCCGCCAATAACAGCCGCCGCCATATTTCCAAGGCCCTGACCAATTAACTCCTTATTACTGTTATGCTGTGTTTTGGTCATATTGTCAGCAACAATCGAAGTTAATAAAGAATCAATCGTTCCTAATGCAGCCAGAGTCAGTGCCGGAATAATAATCAGCATCGGTGCAGTAAAGTCTATATGCCCCAGCGCATCATAATGTATAGCAGGCAAACCGCCAGGAATATTGCCAATAATTGCAACATCCAGCCCCATAAAGGTAGAAACAGCAGTCAACGTAACTAGGGCCACTAAGGCACTAGGAATAAGCTTGGTTACCAAAGGAAAAAGGTAAATCGTAGCAATGGTTGCCAGTGCCAGAGCTACAGCCTCAATATTAACAAGAGGCAATATACCGGGTAACTCAGAAAAAATATCCGGTATTTTTTTAGGAGAAGCATGTCCTAAAAAAGGAAATATTTGTAAAACAATAATAATTACCCCAATCCCGCTCATAAACCCGGAGACCACAGGGTATGGCATATACCGTATATACTGCCCCACTTTTAATACGCCTAAGACAATCTGTAACAAGCCTGCCAGGAGAAAAATAGCAATAATGGTTCCTAATGCGGCATCCAGACTGCCATGCAATTCAATCTCTGTAGCAATAACCACTGCCGAGACAACAGTCATCGGTCCCGTCGGCCCACTAATTTGTGTGTTCGTACCACCAAACCAGGCAGCAAAAATACCCAGTGCAATGGCACCATAGATACCTGCAATTGCTCCCATTCCTGACTGAACACCAAAAGCCAAGGCAAGCGGCAAAGCAACAACTCCAGCAGTTAAACCACCGAAAAAGTCTCCACGTAAATTAGAGGTATCAATTAGTTTTTTTTCGTTCATCAATTACTCGTCATATATAAGAATGCCTAACTCGGGTATCCAGTTAGTCACTGCAATAGTGTTAAAAGGTACAATGAATTTTACTCCATCTAATGCTTGCGAATTGATTTTTCTCTTATGAAATACCTCACTTTACGGAAGGTATAACTCATATAAAATCAAAAGATATGTTTCATGGACTGCTTACGCTAACATCTCCAGTAATACCGGATGCCATAGTTTTTCATCAATTTCACCTAGTTTATCCAGTAATCGTCGTTTATCAACTGAACGTAATTGGTCCAGTAAAATACGCGATGCACGACGATTAAAATTCACTTCAGGCCGACATCCTAAAGACTGACCTTTACTAGTTAAAGGCGCAATAATTACTCGTGGTAGCGCAGCATTCAAATCATCAGGTGAAACAATTAATGCTGGACGTGTTTTTTTTATTTCCGTACCAAACGTAGGATCTAGATTCACCCAATACACTTCACCACGCTTTACCATTCCCATTCTTCATTTATATCATCAGCTAGCATATCATTCCAGAGCCCATCATCTGCTTCTTCTTCTTTATAACCATCAAACCAACCTGCTCGTGGTTTATTTAGTGGTTTAATGACTAAAGTCTTGCCTTCTATACGTAAATCAACAGCATCACTCAGTGAACAACTCTCTAAAAAAGCGGCAGGAATAATAATGCCTTTAGAATTACCAATTTTTCTTAAGTATGTATGCATAAGTCACTCTCAGCATTCTTATCAATGTAATAACATAATTGTAACAATTATTAAAGTATACGCTAGACCTTTATAATATGTTTCACTGCGTAAGCTATAATTTCCTATGATTAACAGTATCCTTTTATATTTAGCATGCAATACGAAAACAATACCCTTTACTATATCTACGACCCTATGTGTAGCTGGTGCTATGCGTTTGAGCAATCATTAAGTTCATTACAAAGTCAGTTACCTGCCGAACTTAACTTCAAAGCCGTACTTGGTGGGCTAGTAGCCGATAGCAATATACCTATGCCTGCTGAAACACAGGCTATGATTCAAGGCGCATGGCGACAAATAGAAAATACAGTACCGACTGTTCGCTTTAATTTTGATTTCTGGGCAAACAATACACCATACCGCTCTACCTACCCAGCCTGCCGGGCTGTACTCGCAGCTGAAAATCAATCGTCTGAATTTGCACAAGCGATGCGAAAAATGATACAGCAGAGCTATTACCAGGATGCACAAAACCCTTCCTTAGACGATGCTCTTATTAGCTGCGCTGATCAGCTAGCACTGAATATAGATCAATTTACCCAGGATCTACATAGTCCAGAGACAAATAATAAACTCAGCGAACACATACAATTTTCTCGACTACTAGGAGTCAGCTCCTACCCTTCTTTACGCCTTATCCTGAAAGATGAGATATACACTCCCCCTGTCGATTACCTGGATAGTACCAAGACTATTACCTACATTAATGCTTTGCTGGATAAACATCTAAACTCAAAAACTGACTCCCCCTGTATCCGCCAATGTACCCTGAATGATCAGGATGTCTGTTTAGGCTGTTTTCGTTTAATCGATGAAATCACTGATTGGACCTATGCAAGCGAACCTGAAAGGCGCACCATTTTAAGCCATGCAGAACAACGCAAAACACTATATAATAAAAACCTAATACAAGCAGATAAACAATAACTATGACTTCACCACTTAGCTGCGTAGAAATCCCAGCCACTTCAAATCCAAAGTATTCCGTTATCTGGCTACATGGCCTAGGGGCAGATGGTCACGATTTTGAAAGTATTGTGCCTGAGCTTAGGCTGAATAATGCGGCTCATATTAATTTTATTTTTCCGAACGCACCAGTACAGGCGGTTACTATTAATGGTGGCATGCAATGCGTTCCTGGTATGACATACTCGAAGCATCACTGGACAGAGAGGTCGCCGTGGATGATATTTATCAATCGTCTGCATTACTGGATCAAATTATTCAACAACAAATCGACAAAGGCATTAAAGCAGAAAACATTTTGCTGGCAGGTTTTCCCAGGGAGGCGTTATTGCTTTGCATACAGGCTTACGCTATCCACAAAAACTAGCCGGTATCATGGCCTTATCCACCTATATGCCAACTACCGAGCAGCTTAAAACAGAGCGAGCTACGGCTAATAATGAAATACCCGTGTTTATGGCACATGGCACAATGGATCCAGTGGTTTACCCACAAATTGCCAAAGATTC
>NZ_BDMN01000128.1 GCF_002189065.1 Bathymodiolus platifrons methanotrophic gill symbiont | reverse complement strand
AAGCGCTGGACGATTGAGAAAGCATTCAATAACAGTAAAAGTAATTTGAAAGAAACAAAAGCATGGTCTTCTGATAATAACTCACTCAAGAACCAGATGCGGCTGACAGCAATGAGCTACAACTTATTACGCACGGTCGAAGAGCTTTCTAAAATACAAGATCCAGAGTTGATTCACCCTTCTGATAAAAAGTACACCGAAGATCTTGAGAAAAGGCAGCAAGCAGCTAAAAAAAGGGGAGGATTTGTGAATCCATTATTTTTTAATGAAAGAATCGCACGTATAAGCTCATATACTATTCGGGCTGTTCAAAACGCAATAATGACAGGAAAGTCGCTGAGTAGCTTTATCAATGCGCTTGTTGCTAAATTAGTTCCGAGGGTGAATCAGATAGGGGAACACTGATGGTTTTGATAGTGGTTTTAATAGGTGTCGGAATAGCTCCCAGATATTTGTTGGATAAGCTGCAAGATAGTTACGAAGATAGAACAAAAGTTAGCTGGTTAACTAATAATGTAATAGTGCTTTTAGGTGCTGGTACGCAGAAACTTCAAAGTGGAATAGAGCCGTCTTTGTTTTCTTACGCAAGAATCTCAGAAACAGTTCGTCTATATAAAAACTGTGTACAGAGCTCTACTGAGTGCAAAGTTATTGCATCGCGGTGGCGATGCTTCTAAAACTGGTGAATCCGAAGCCGAAGTTTATAAAAGCTATTTGTTAGATCTGGGTATTATAGAAAAAGACGTAATAGAAGAGTCTAGGAGTATGAATACCTGGCAAAATGCCCAGTTTACAAGTGATATAATTAAAACGAAATCATACGATAATATTGTTCTGGTGACATCAGGGCTGCATCTTCAAAGAAGTGAGTTGTATTTCTTTCATTTCGGCGTAAATACTATTCCGGTTAGAGCGGATTATATGGAAGCAAAGTTGTCAATGGTTCCCTTATGGTATAACTTTGCAGTAACGGACTTTGCCATTCATGAGTGGTTGGGGTTTTATCGATATTATTTTTATAAACAGATGGGGTGGAACCCTAAACGAGTTAATTCTGGTGAAGCGTGACATCGACACGTAACGTTTTTCGGTAGTTTTTAATCTGACCGCAGTTGAGTTGGGAAGCAATCATTGATAAAGTGAAAATTTCGATTTAAGGAAAGAATAAAGTCTTCTAAGTAACAAAAATAAAGTCTTTGAATATATTGTATTTTATTATTTGAAGGTGGGCAGCCAGAAACTTGGCTTAAGATGCTGATTACAAGAAAAATTAACCACGAAAGACACGAAATTTGCATTCCCAAACTCCGTTTGGGAATGCATGACAAGTAAGCTCTCTGCTTACCAAAACTTCTCACAACAGAGCTGCTGCCCCATGTATTCCCAAGCGAAGCTTGGGGACAAGTCAGCAGTTTTATTAGTCTTTCTTTCGTGTTCTTCGTGTCTTTCGTGGTTTATATCGTCTAAGTAACAAAATACAAGTCTTTGAATATATAGTATTTTGTTACTTGAAGGTGGGCAGCCAGAAACTTGGCTTAAGAAGCTGGTTACGTGCAAAAGGGCAGATTAAACTAATGTGTGATATCCTTCTTATCATACATTGCTCTCCAATCAATTAAATTGTTACGCAGGAGGTTAGAGCATGAACGTCATAATCAAGATAGTACAAATGACCGTTGTATTCATCGCAATGAATGGAACAGCTTGTGTGGCGCGTCCCATAAATGACATTGATAACAGGACTCCTAACAACGGCACTGCAAGTTGCAAGATAGCACCTGGACAAAATGCGTGTTATAAATTCATGTTTGACCCCAGTATCGAACTTCCGGCAACCACGGACACATCCGGTTTTAACCGAATTGCTGTAAACCTAAAACCTGAAAACAAACCTGAAAGTATTACATACACAGTGATAGAGCATCATGGTGGAGCATTTCAGAGGCATGGCGTACTGCAGAATATAGGGGTTAAGTCGGCTAGCGTTGGATTATCCAGAGTAGGACATAACGAAAGTTTGAAAATTGTCGATGGTGAAACGAGTAACGAGCACGCACGGGTAAACTTGTTAATCCAACAGGCGCGCCATGCTACCTCACAACATTCTGGGACTCCTGTCACCAACATTCATTCGCCTACGCAGCGAATGGGAGATGCCCTGGTCGCCCTGCGTCCGTCTCAACTACGCACAAACCC
>NZ_BDMN01000127.1 GCF_002189065.1 Bathymodiolus platifrons methanotrophic gill symbiont | reverse complement strand
AGCCTAAAGAAGTAAAACGGGGGCGAATAAAACGCAGTAAAGCTAGAAACTTACTGGAAAGGCTGATTAATTATGAAGAGGATGTCTTGCGCTTCATGACAAATACCTGGGTGCCATTTACCAATAATGCCGCAGAAAATTCGATTCGGATGACCAAGGTTCAACAGAAAATATCCGGCTGCTTTCGTAGCACCAAGGGTGCAGAGATATTTTGTCGTGTCAGAGGGTATTTATCAACGTGCCGTAAACAAGGTCTAAGTGCAACTCAGGCAATGACCCTGGTCTTTGAGGGAAAGTTACCTGAATTTGCTTTATAATTTCATTGGACTACTCAGCTCCGCTGAGTAGTTACTGCTTCGCTTAATAAGCTAACCCAGCCTACGGTTATAAGCTGTTGTTTACTTTGCTATTATTTCTTAAGTAAGCAGTATTAGAGTCTGACCCAATTTTAGCTTCTACCAATCAAACGAGCTTACAATTTACGGCGATAATCCCTGTATTCGGGGGTCCAGAAATTAGCCTGAATATTTTTCTCTAGATTTTCTTTACTTGTAGCGGGTGCAAACCCTTCAGCTATAGCTTGCATTCCTACTGCCAGAGCAATTGAGAGGCTGACTTCTCTTATCTGACTTAATGCCGGTAACAGGTTTGTGTCGGTGCCTTTAACTAGAGGCGAATATTCTGCCAGGGTTTCACTGGCAACCATAAACATTTTTTCGGTAACGCGGGTTGCTTGACTGGCAATAACACCTAAACCTACACCTGGAAAAATATAACTATTGTTACATTGTGCTATCACATGATGTTTTCCTCCATACTCAACCGGAGAAAAAGGGCTACCCGTTGCGATAATGGCATTGCCCTCGGTCCAGTTAATAATATCTTCTGGTAAGGCTTCGACATGTGAGGTGGGGTTGGAAAGAGGTAATATGATAGGCCTCTTACAATTAGCAGACATAGTTTTAATGATAGTTTCAGTCATTAAACCTGATTGCCCTGATACCCCGATCAATATTGTTGGTTTACTTTCACGTACTATATCTAATAAGTTGACTGCTTCCCCATCGTTATTCCAGCTGGAAACTTCATCGGGATCTTTGGCAAATTTTTCTTGAAAATCGAGCAGAGGATCCATATCTGTTGTTAGCAAACCAAGGTGGGTAAACAGATAAATTCGGCTTAGTGCCTGTTCTTCTGTCAGACCATCTTTTATCATATGTGCAACAATCTGTTCTGCGATACCGCAGCCTGCCGATCCACCACCAATAAAAACTATACGTTGGTCTATTATTGAAGTGTTGTTAGCATGACAAGCAGCTAGCAAAGTTCCAACTGTTACAGCTGCAGTGCCCTGGATATCATCATTGAAACAGCACAGTTTATGCTGGTATTTTTTTAATAAGGGAGTAGCAGTATTCTGGGAAAAATCTTCAAACTGTACTAAAGCATCTGGCCAGCGTTGTTTAAGACCTTGAATAAACAAATCAATAAAATTGAAGTAGTCTTCGCCAGTTACCCGTTTATGCCGCCAACCCATATACATTGGATCATCAAGCAATTCTTGATTGTTCGTTCCTACATCAAGAGTGATAGGTAAAGTATAGGCAGGACTGATGCCACCACATCCTGAATAAAGGGCCAGTTTCCCTATAGGTATGCCCATGCCACCAATACCCTGGTCACCTAAACCGAGTATTCGTTCGCTGTCGGTCACAACAATAACTTTGACATTTTCTTTAACCAGATTTTTAAGCATATCAGCCATTTTTTCCCGATCTGGATAGGAAATAAATAAGCCTCTTTTGCGCCGATAAATACGTGAAAATTGCTGACAGGCTAGACCCACTGTCGGGGTATAGATTATCGGCATCATCTCTTCAAGGTGCCTGGTCAGCAGATTGAAATAAAGAGTTTCGTTGGTGTCCTGAATGTTACGCAGAAAGATATGTTTATTAAGGTCATTTCTAAGGTGGGAAAACTGGTGATATGCTCGCTCTCCTTGCTCTTCAATGCTCTCAACAGCTGTGGGTAACAAACCATCCAGATTGAATTCTTGTCTTTCTGATGCTGTGAACGCTGAGCCTTTATTTAATAATGCTGTTTCTAGCAAAATAGACCCCGTATAGCTTGTATATAAAGGACGTTTTTTGGTCATTTGCATCTTATGTGTTAGTTGAAGGTGTAAGCGGAATAAAGCGATAGCGCCGACAATAAGGTGTAATTAAGCTTTGTCTCTTACCTGAATTACGTATAACATTTAGCTGAGAGTTACGGGTAATGAACTATTAATATATTAAGAGGGAGAGTATTAGTTTGGGTATTATATGAGTTTGCACCGATATAAACTAGTGCAGTTCATGCAGACTAATAAATATAGCTCAGTTATTCTGACTTGTACTTAGCCGGTACACTTTTTCCACTAGACTGCTTAGGCCTCTTTCATTGAAATTATCATTGTCTGACAAAATATCTTCTGCAAACAAAAGTTCTATGTCACAAGTGTTTCTGAATAAGTTTTGTACTTCATTTTCGTCGACACAGAATGGTGGGCCTGGCATTTCATGTTGCGCATATTCCAGTGTAACTAATAAACTATGGCTTAATGTCGGTGCAATATTACTTAGGTGCTGAACGTATTGCTGGCGCATTTCTGGTGGTAGGGCAATTAATGCCGCTCTATCATAGATTGCCTTACAAGCCGCTATTTGCATGTTATTTAGGTCAAAGAAATTGCCCAGATAAATGCTTAAACCCTCTATTTCCCAGCACTGAAAATTTTCACAGTCAGTGATCCTGGCTTGTAGGTTATTTTCAGAGAAAAAGTTTGTTACCGCTAGAGGGCTGATCTCAACGGCAATTACCTGGTAGCCCTGAGAGAGTAACCATAAAATATCTCTACTTTTGCCGCAGAGAGGCACAAATATTGTGCTGCCCTTGGGAATATTAAGTGTTGCCAAGAACTCCTGTAGATGTGAGTTTATTTCTTGTTCATGGAAGCCAATCTGATTTTTCTCCCAGCGTTCCAGCCAAAAATCTGTATGCATCTTGCTACCTTATGTCTTTCTAGAGCTTAATTATATACTGCGTAGCGTTGCGAAACATATTCAATGTAATTTATTTGCCGGCTTTGACAGTGACTTGCTTTTTGCGCACAATGATAAAGAACACAAACAGCAACCTGGAGACGACACATTGACTCAATTTTGCGTGCTGCAATATCGAGCGGATATGAGTCCACAGGGTGGATTGTTATTGGATGTATCTAATTCTGAGCATACCGTCTGAGGTTGCTGAGTAATAAGGTAGGCTATCATTATTCAGACCCTTGTTATTTTCCCTCATACTAGTCCTATCCAGATAGATAGAAGAACTAAAGAGCAGTAGCTGAATTGCCCCCCTAAACCTGTTAACGAAACTAAACCTATTTAATGAAAGAACTAATGACTGATCCAATCCTCTTATTTGGCACGATAAGCAGTTTATTATTGTTTATCTGTCTGTTATTACTTTTTTTCGTGCTAAGAAAAGTGAATGCATTGTCTAAATCTAATGCAGAACAAATTAAATTTGAATTAGTCAGTTTGCTACAACAAAATGAACAGACATTAAAGGAAGGCTTAATTGATTCACGTAAAGAATTGCGTGATGTCAGCGCAGATAATCGTCGGGAAATACATGAATTATTTAAAGTCTTTCAGGATACCTTGTTAAAACGGGTTAGCGAAAATAGTATTGAGCAAAATCGTCAATTAGATGCATTTAAAACCGCACTTCATCAATTATCGGAAAATTTAATTAGTAATTTCACTGAACTGAAGCGCAGTGTCAATTTATCATTTCAGGAAACAGGTGAATCACTTAATAGAAAGCAGGATAAATTCAGGGAAAAGACACTGTTAAAACTTGATGGTTTTGAGCAAAGTATTAAAGTAGATGCCAAGGAGAATCGGCAAGAGCTAAGTGATCGTTTACAATCATTTGAACAGAAACTTTCCCAGCTTATCAAGGAATTTACCGAGCAATTAGGAGTACATTTTTCCGAGTTGAATAAACAGCAATTAAGCGCAAGTCAACAAGCAAAAACCAGTATAGTTGAAATTAGAGAAGCCATCGAGAAACAATTAAAATCGATTAGAGAAGACAATACTCAACAGCTTGGTGAGATGCGTAAAACAGTTGATGAAAAACTGCATGAAACTCTGGAGAAAAGATTAGGAGAATCTTTTAAGTTAGTGAGTGAGCGTCTTGAGCAAGTACATAAAGGTCTGGGTGAAATGCAAAACCTGGCTGTCGGTGTTGGTGATCTGAAAAAGGTACTTTCGAATGTTAAAACACGCGGTATCCTGGGGGAATATCAATTAGGTAATATTCTGGAACAAGTGCTCTCTCCTGAGCAATATGATATTAATGTCGCCACTAAAAAAGGTAGCCAGGCTAATGTCGAATATGCGGTCAAATTACCAGGTAAATCTGATGAAAAAGTAGTCTGGTTACCGATTGATTCTAAATTCCCTCTGGAAAGCTATCAACGGTTATTACAGGCGGTTGATGAAGGTGATGTCAATAAAATTGAACTGGCACAAAAGCAGTTGTTAAGAACCATAGAAAGTTTTGCCAAAGATATCAGTACCAAATATATTGATCCGCCCAACACTACCGATTTCGCAATTATGTTTTTGCCTGTTGAAGGGCTCTTTGCAGAGGTCTTGCGGCACCCTGAAATGTTTGGAAAATTACAACGTACTTACCGGATAACCATTACTGGGCCAACAACTTTATCAGCATTACTCAACAGCCTGCATATGGGTTTTAGAACGTTGGCAGTACAAAAACGTAGCAGTGAAGTCTGGAAGATACTGGCAGAAGTGAAAACTGAGTTTGTTAAATATGCAGGCCAACTAGAGAAAGTGCAAAAGCAATTACACACTGCTTCTAGTTCTCTGGAGAATTTACAATCAACACGAACTAGTGCGATGGCACGTAAATTAAGGCGTGTTGAAACATCGGAAATTGAAGATTCGAAGGGTTCTTTGCAAATAATAGATAAGTCTTCGCATCATTTAGAGAGTTGATGGTGTAAATGGAATCTATATTTTCTTCTGTATGAGTATACTTTGCTTCATAGTTTTCTGAATAAACTGGGTACTAATACAGCATTTCAGCCCTTGCCTGCGGGCTATCCCTTGTCTTTCGCACTCATATTTTGCATAACAGCGTGCTCAACAGCGGTTTCAGGATTATGAGCATAGGTGAATTTGGGAAGCTTTTAAAAAGATTAAAAGGTAAAATATATGCAGTTTTTACTAATAACATTTATTAACCAGGTATGATTTTTTCTTATATTTATAAGTTCCCTTTTCTGCTGTTTTTTTTGCTCTTTAGTTCTCTGGCAGGTTCACTTTTAGCAGCTGAAATTAGTGTAAATACCGATCGTAATCCGGTTAATTTAAAAGAATCCTTTCAGATTGTTTTTACAGCAAATGATGATCCGGATGATGAACCTGATTTTTCACCATTAGATAAAGATTTTGAGGTTTTAAATCAGTCGCAACAACAATCTGTAGAGATTGTTAACTGGAAAAAAACAAAATCTCTGCAATGGGTATTAACTGTTATGGCTAAACATGAGGGAAATCTGGTTATTCCTGCCATTAAGTTTGGTCAGGATAGCAGCCAGTTTGCCGCTATTGTAGTTAATAATGTGCAAGCTATAGATAAGACGAATGAAGATTTGTTTTTACAGGTTGAAGTCAGTTCATCTAAGCCCTATATTCAAGAACAAGTTATATATACCTTAAAGCTCTATCGTAAAGTTAATATCTCACAGGCTAGTTTAACCGAGCCAATGCTATCGGATGCCGTGATAGAAAAGCTGGGCGCAGATAAGAATTATAATACCCAGTTTCAGGGAGAAAACTATGTGGTAACAGAGCGTAAGTATGTTATTTTTCCACAAAAAAGTGGCATTATGACTATTGCTCCTCTGACCATGACGGCTGAAGTAATTATTCCTGGCCAACGCCGAACTAATAGTTTTTTTAATCGACAAAGTACACGTACTAAACGTGTTGCATCAACAGCGATAAATCTGGATGTACAAGCTAAACCAGCGAGTGCAGGATTAAATTGGTTACCAGCCAAACAGGTTTATTTACAGGAAAAATGGTCGGATAACTCAGGCGAGATGATTGTTGGCCAGCCGGTGACACGAACAATCACTTTATTTGTTAAAGGCGCAACTGTCGGTATATTACCCGAACTATATAAAGATAATATGCCACAGCATATAAAAGCTTATCCTGACCAACCTGTATTAAAGGAAGAGGCTAAAGATGATGGTATGGTTGCTTTTAGAGAAGAAAAAATTGCTTTAATTCCTGGCCTGGCAGGTAGCTATACATTACCGGAAATTACGATTCCCTGGTGGAATACTAGAACTCAGAAAATGGAAATGGCGCGAATTGCAGAGCGGACTATTACCGCGACTGCTGCAATTGGTTCAGT
Source organism: Bathymodiolus platifrons methanotrophic gill symbiont (assembly GCF_002189065.1). Taxonomy (GTDB): domain Bacteria; phylum Pseudomonadota; class Gammaproteobacteria; order Methylococcales; family Methylomonadaceae; genus Methyloprofundus. The sequence goes on along the minus strand of NZ_BDMN01000127.1, from coordinate 37,004 downwards.
TGCAACATTAGAACCAACTCCGCCTATTGTTTCGCCTGTACCTGCATCAACTGAGAGTAATACTCAGCAGGAAATGGGGACTTTTCAGCAAACAAATACCTTATGGTTCTGGTTAGCATTATTTTTTGCTGCTGCGTGGCTAGTTACTTTAGTGTATTTCTTATCCAGAAAATCGAGCAACACGAAAAAGAAACAAGTCGCTGTAGAAAAAAAACCGGATGTTAATAAGAACCTGAAACAAGCTTGTTCAAATAACGACTCAATAATGGCTAAAGATGCCTTACTTCAATGGGGCCGTGAAAAATTTAATCAGTCTAGTCTAACGAAAATTGCCGAGCAATGTGATCAGTTGTTGCAGCGAGAAATTTTAGTATTAAATGCGGCTTTATATAGTGCTAAGGTGGAAGAATGGCAAGGGACCGAGTTATGGCTTGCTTTTCAAAACAATAAACTAGCCAAGGGGGAAGGCAGTGAGCAGGAAGACCCTTTACAGCCTTTGTTTAAAATTTAATGCAGGAGTAGTGAGCTATTTAGCTAGTTTTTGTCCTGATAAAGGCAAAGGATAGAATTAAAAAAAGTCCTACAATGTTTCTGACTTTTGGTCGCGTTGTAATAGGTTCTGTACTGCACTTAATGGTGCTAGTCCTTCGTATAATACACGGTAGGTTTGTTCGGTAATTGGCATATCAATGCCATGTTTTTTAGCCAGCATATAGGTTTCTTTTGCTGCCGAGATACCTTCTACTTCCTGGCCAATTTCTTGTATTGCTTGTTCTCTGTTTTTTCCCTGCCCTAACGCAATACCAAAGCGGCGATTCCGTGATTGATTGTCGGTACAGGTAAGAATCAAGTCACCTAATCCCGCGAGGCCCATTAGGGTTTCCTGTTGTCCTCCCAAAGCAGTATTCAGGCGAATAATTTCCGCTATTCCTCGGGTAACCAGTGCAGCTCTGGTATTCGCACCAAAACCAATACCATCAGCAATTCCGGCAGCAATAGCTAGTACATTTTTAACCGCACCACCTACTTGTACGCTAATGATGTCATTAGTTGTATAAATACGAAAACGTGGGCTGTGCATAATCTGTGCAAGCTGATCTGCAAAGCTTTGCTGGGTTGCAGCTATAGTGACAGCAGATGGTAAGCCTGCAGCAACCTCTTGAGCAAAAGAGGGTCCTGATAGAACTGCAGCGGGTGTTTCAGTGGAGAAAACATTAGCAACAATTTTATTTAGTAATTCGCCTGTTTCTGGATTAAAGCCTTTACTTGCCCAGGCAATTTTTACCTGATCATTAACAAAGGGCTTTATTTTAAGTAGGGTTTCTTGAAATACATGGCTAGGAACCGAGATTAAAAGGATGTCACTAAATTGAGCTGCTTCTTTTAGATTATCGGTAACTTGAAGGGTGTCGGGAAATGGCAGGTTAGCAAGATAGCGTTTATTTTGGCGGTCTTTAGCCAGGTTTGCAATATGCTCTGGAAGGTGACCCCAGAGCAAGGTTTGATTACCATTTTTAGCGGCTTGTATGGCTAGGGCTGTTCCCCATGAGCCTGCGCCAAAGACACTGATCTTGCTAGTCATTGCAGATTTTAATTTAAAGTGCTTGTGCTAGCCGATTGTTGCTGCGCTTGTTTAATATGCTGTGCATATAAGGCATCAAAATTAACAGGTGCTAGTAAAAGTTGTGGGAATCCACCTTTAGCCACTAAATCAGAGATTACTTCGCGCGCATAAGGAAATAAAATATTAGGGCAAAAACTACCTAGCATAGGACCCATTTCTTCATCTGAAAAAGCAGCCAAAGAAAAAATACCCGCTTGGGTTGCTTCCACAAGGTAAGCTGTTGTTTCGCCTGTTTTTACAGTGACAGTAACGGTAATTGAAACTTCAAATAGGGAGTCTTCTAAAGGTGATGCATTAGTACCTAAATTAAAGTCAACCGTAGGCTCCCATTTTTCAGTGAAAATTTTAGGCGATCCAGGTGATTCAAAAGAGATATCTTTAGTGTAGATTTTTTGTATTGAAAATTGCTTTTCTTGTGCCTGCTTTTCTTCAGCCATGATTTTGTGTGTTAGTGTTTAATTCGAATTATTAGCTCTTAAGTAAGCCTAAGACTTTAGTCCTTAAGGCACATTTAATTTACATGTATTGGATTTATTATTTCTTGCTTTTAACGATAGGCAGTTTATTTTCTTCCCATGATTGCATGCCGCCAGTCATAAGAAAAACATTTTCAAAACCTAATTTTTGAAGATTTGAGCAAGCAGGAGCAGAACGAGAACCTGAGTGACAGACGACGATTACTTCATCTTGTTTATATAGATCAATTTTTTTAACCTGATTTTCTATGCTATCCAGTGGAATATGAATGGCATCTGCTATATGTCCTTTTTTAAACTCACCGGCTTCGCGGACATCAAGGATGATAGGGTGGCCAGTATTTAATTTGGTCACAGTAAGCATGGGAGAAATCGTTTGGTATTTACGTACGCTAGCTTCGAAAATATCCTGGATTAAAAAATAAATAACTGCAAAAAAAGCAGTAACGAGCATCCAGTGTTCGGAAGCGAATTCGATATATTGATCCATTATGAGTTTTATTAATAGGTTAAAATTAGCATTGATTACAAAAAATCTGACGCATCATCTCAATTAACTTGAGCATACGCGGGTCATCAATATAGTAAAAAACGCGGTTTGCATCTTTTTTAAAGTTTAATATATCTTTTTCTCTTAAAATAGCGAGATGTTGCGATATATTACTCTGGCTAGTGCCCACTTTTTCGACGATATCTTGAACGCTAATCGCCTCTGTACCTAATACACAAAGGATTTTTAAGCGTAGAGGGTGCGACATAGCTTTTAAGCAGCGCGCTGCTCTTTCTATATCGGCATCATTATATAAGGGTTGATTATCTTGAATTTCCATGGGCTCACTTTATTTGCAAGGTGCGTAATTATAACATCCAAATAAGCTGTATTTGCATACTTGTTCTGCTTTAAATGAATTTAGAAGCAGGCGCTAGGTTGTTATTTTTTTTTAAGGTTGAAGAAAAATGCCTAGTTTAGCCTATTAAAGCTTATTAGAAAACTCTTAAATATATCAAAAAGCGCAACTATTAGCAAATATGATTCTCATTTACAATGATAATTATCAATTTAACGTAAAAAAAATTAGTTATCTGTAGGCACTAGGGTAAGGAATTAAGCCAATATAATACGTAATAACCTTAGTTTAACACTTGGATTATCCATGTGTTTTTTGAATTTCTTTGAAATTTGGAGCTTGTGCTAGAAATGGTGTAGATCTGGTTTTCAGATTCAAGCAACTCAAAATTGCAAACTCTGCACTCATCGCCCCCTATAATGTGAGTCATGGTTATGCGTTTCATTGTGTATAAAATCTTAACTTGGTGGTGAGTGTTGCGTACAAAATACTTAGGGACGAGGGTTTAATAATGTCCGAAAGTTTTCTGCTGTAGCACTGCCAGTCCTTGCGTATATTATTGAATTCTGATTCTTTAGGTGGTTTCTGTCAAAGAATAGTCCAGCTTACTTGTCTTTCGCTTAAAATCAGGGAAACGGAGCCTAAGCGGAGTGATGATTTTTAGTCCCTGGTAGGCAACAGGGCAATTCGCTGATCCGAAGTGCGCTAGTAGCGCGCGAGGGAGGCAAGAATTGCATTCCGAATAGCCGTCCAGCCATTTGAGGTAGTCTTAACGGAGCAGGGTTTTGTGCGTAGTTGAGACGGACGCAGGGCGACCAGGGCATCTCCCATTCGCTGCGTAGGCGAATGAATGTTGGTGACAGGAGTCCCAGAATGTTGTGAGGTAGCATGGCGCGCCTGTTGCCCTTCTTCGGCGTTGTGACTACAGTGACATAGCGCAACTATGCGGCTGTAGTCGTGCCCCCGTGTCAAGTACGGGGCAGGCTTTAGAAGATGAACAAAAACCCTGCGCAATCTGAACTATTCTTTTCCGACAATCACCTTATATTGTTATAAAATAGCGCGCATCATAAAATATTTACTGTTTTAATTTTTTAAAATCTACGAGATAAACCATGACGAGACCCAAACCTTTAGTATTATTAATTCTTGATGGCTTTGGTGTAAGGCCGGAGACTGACTATAACGCAATCGCTCAGGCTAATACTCCATTCTGGGATAGCTTGCAGAAAAAATACCCAATGACTGAACTAGATTGTTCTGGGAGCGTTGTGGGTTTACCCGATAAGCAAATGGGTAATTCTGAAGTTGGCCATATGCATATAGGTACAGGCCGTTATGTGCCCCAGGATTTTTCAAGAGTCAGTGATGCAATTGAGTCTGGCAGTTTTTTTGAAAACCCGGCTTTATGTCTGGCTGTCGATCAGGCACTTGATAATAATGGCACATTGCATATCCTTGGGTTGCTTTCTCCAGGTGGAGTGCACAGCCATATTAAGCATATTTTAGCGATGCTGGAACTGGCGGCAAAAAAAGGCTTAAAAAAAATCGCTATGCATGCCTTTTTAGATGGTCGTGATGTTGCGCCAAGCAGCGCAGAGCAATCTCTTAAAGCTTTGCAGGATAAAATTGATGAGTTAGGGGTAGGACATATTGCTTCAATCGTCGGGCGTTTTTATGTTATGGATCGCGATAATCGCTGGGAGCGCGTACAAAAAGCGCATCAACTGCTTGTTTTAGGTGAAGGTGAATATACTGCGCAAACGGCAATAGAAGGTTTGCAGGCCGCTTATCAGCGCGAAGAAACTGATGAGTTTGTTGCAGCAACAGCGATATTAAATGCACAGGGTGAGGCAACACGCTTAGCGGAAAATGATGCTATCATTTTTATGAATTTTCGAGCTGACCGTGCACGCGAAATTAGTCAGGCAATCACCGACAGTGATTTTTCAGGGTTTGAGCGTAATCATGCAGGCTTTAAGGGGTGTTTTGTCACGCTGACTGAATATAATGAAAAATTTCCTTACCCGAAGGCTTATCCTGCTATGAAAATTAAAAACAGTCTGGGTGAAGTCTTGGCACAGCAGGGTCTGTTGCAATTACGTTTAGCGGAAACTGAAAAGTATGCGCACGTCACTTTTTTTATGAATGGCGGTGTCGAAGAGCCTAATGTTGGCGAAGATCGTATCCTGGTGCCTTCTCCTAAAGTGAAAACCTATGATCTGCAGCCTGAAATGCATGCAGCACAGGTAACAGAGCATTTAGTCAATGCAATTACCGAGCAAAAATATGATGTCATTATGTGTAATTATGCAAACTGCGATATGGTGGGGCATACAGGCAAATGGGAAGCGGCACTGAAAGCGGTAGAAACAATAGATGCTTCATTAGCGGCTATTGTAGGCGCACTGGAAAAAGTTGACGGACAAATGTTATTGACTGCTGATCACGGCAATATTGAACAAATGCGTGATGAACAGGGTGGGCCTCTTACTTCACATACGATCAGTCCGGTCCCATTAATGCATATTGGGGGTCAAAAACCTTTAGCTGAGGGTGGAAGTTTAAAAGACCTGGCGCCGACCATGCTGGATATACTAGGTATACAGCAACCTGTAGAAATGGATGGCAAGTCTTTATTGACAGAGTCTTAAGTGCAGGTGAGGTTTTTTCTGTTAATTTTTTTACTTTGCAGCCATAGCATGACTATGGCTGCGGTAAATAATGATAAAGAGTTGCGCCAGGTTCAGCAGAAAATTAAAACACTGGCTGATAATTTATCGCGCTTAAATAAGCAGAAAGGGCATGCGAGTTCTGAATTAAAGCGTGTAGAGCGACAGTACGGGGAAATATCCCGTACTATCCAGACATTAAATACTCAGAGCAAGCAGAAGCAAAAGCGTATTAATGACATTCAACAAGAAATACAAATACAAAATGGCTGGTTGTTAACACAAAAAGAACAATTGGCAGAACAAGTAAAAACCGCCTATGCTCTTGGTCGGCAGGAACAATTAAAGCTGTTATTTAATCAGCAAGATGTCAGCCGAAGTAGTCGGGTTATGACTTATTATCAGTATTTTAATCAGGCTAGGCTGGATAAGCTGCAACGGATTAATTCTAGTTTGCAGTTATTAACAACACTAGAGCAGGAAAAGCAGCAAGAAAAGCAAGTGCTGGCTAAGGTCGTGGCAGAAAATAAATTGCTTCAAGAACAGTTGGTAATAAGCAAAACAGAGCGCAAACAATTGCTTGTTAAAATTAAGCAAGACTATAAAAAGAATAGTAAGCAATTGTCTAGGCTGAAAAAGAACGAGAAGCAGTTAAAGCGCCTTATTACGACGCTTCAAAAAGCAACACAAGTTAAAATTGTTGCTGAAGCTCCAGCTAAGTCTTTTACTAAATTAAAAGGAAAAATGCCCTGGCCAGTAAAGGGAAAGATAGTTAGAAGCTTTGGTAGTCAGCGTGCTGATGGTAAATGGAATGGAGTCTTACTTCGGGCAAAGGAAGGTACAAAAATAAAAGCTATCGCTCATGGACAGGTAGTTTTTTCCGACTGGTTTAAAGGATATGGTTTATTAGTGATTGTTAAGCATGATAAAACCTTTATGAGTCTCTATGCATTTAATCAGAGCTTATATAAAGAAGTGGGTGATTGGGTTAATGCGGGAGAGACACTAGCAACACTGGGTAATAGTGGCGGTAGGGATAAAGCAGGGCTATATTTTGAAATTCGTAAGAAAAATAAGCCACTTAACCCGAAAAAATGGTGTAAAAAAAGGCGTTAAAGCCTACTCGCTATTGCTAGACTGGGCGGTGAAATGCGTATAAATTACTAATTAATAAGTATTGATATTCTCTCTTTTTTATTGAATTAGATTATTTATTTGCATATTGATATAAAATACCCTTAATCAAAAAATCTGAATCCGTGAGCAACTGATTTTTTCTAAGATCATGGGTTCAGATAGAATTTATCAGGAATATTGTGACGGAGTTTTACAACGTGTTTAAACAAAAAAATATTTTAATGCTACTTATTGGGTGTTGCCTTGGTGTTTTAGTTTCTACTGCAGGGTCAGTGCTTGCAGATAAGGAAGCAGAGCAGGCAGTTAGTTTACCTTTTGAAGAATTAAGAACATTTACTGAAATTTTCGGGCGTATCAAACAGGATTATGTTGAATCTGTTGATGACAAAGAGCTTCTGGAAAATGCAATCCGGGGTATGTTAGTTGGTCTGGACCCACACTCTAGCTATCTGGATGCAGAAGAGTATAAAGAATTAAAAGTAGGTACAACTGGACGTTTTGGTGGTCTTGGAATACAGGTTACTATGGAGGATGGTTTTGTTAAGGTTATTTCTCCTATTGATGACACTCCTGCTCAGCGAGCGGGCATGCAATCAGGCGATTTAATCATTAAACTAGATGAACAACCCGTAAAAGGAATGACCTTAACCAATGCAGTTAAAATAATGCGTGGCGAAGTGGGTAGTGAGATTGTATTAACTGTAGTTCGTAAAGGAAAAAATGCTCCTTTTAAAGTAACTTTAGTCAGAGATATAATTAAAGTAAAAAGTGTACGTAGTCGTACTTTAGAGGAAGGCTTTGGGTATTTACGTATTAGTAGTTTTCAATCGCCAACTGGTAAAGCTGTTGAAGAAGCGGTTAATAGTCTTAAAAAAGAAAATGGCGGCGAGCTAAAAGGCATGGTGCTGGATTTACGTAATAATCCGGGTGGAGTATTAAATGGCGCAGTGTCAGTCAGTGATGCCTTTTTAAACTCGGGTAAAATCGTTTATACAGAGGGCCGTATTAAAGATGCAAAAATGGATTTTAATGCAACACCGGGTGATTTATTAGACGGAGCACCGATTGTTATATTAATTAATGCGGGTTCGGCCTCTGCCTCTGAAATTGTTGCGGGTGCTTTGCAAGACCATAAACGTGCAATTATTATGGGTTCTAAATCTTTTGGTAAAGGTTCGGTGCAAACTATCATGCCTACAGGCAATGGTGGCGCGGTTAAGATGACGACGGCACGTTATTTCACACCATCAGGTAGATCTATTCAGGCAACGGGTATAGAGCCAGATATAGAACTTGAACGTCTTAAGCTAGAGACTCTGGAAGCAACTAATTTTAAGCCTATTAAAGAAGCTGATTTATCACGTCATTTATCCAATGGTAATGGTAAGAACGAGGAAAAAGAGACTAAAAAAGAAGCAGAGAAGAATGAAAAGGACGAAGATGTTAAAGGCGTTGATATGCGTGACTACCCATTGAAAGAAGCACTAAATCTATTAAAAGGAATTGCAATCCTTAGATAGTCAGCTTGTTGCTTTAACATATACAGTAGCCCGTATGCAGTTTACGTAATACGGGTTACTTGTTTTAGTTGTAGATTATAGGTGCCAGTTAAGAATTAATTGCATAGTTTTCAAGCTTTTATTTAGGTTTACCTAGGTACAGATGACAAACCCCATTAAATTTATAGGGAATACTTGTTGACTACTGTGAAAAGCCGTATATAATCATTCTAGCTTGAAAGTACGTCTTATATTTATGCACACCGTTTCGATGTTTTATCTTTAGTGTTTTATCTTTAGTAGCTCGTCCTGTTTTTATAAGTAAATAGCATCACTTCCAGCCAAATGGCCTTGTTACAAGGCTTCAATTACTCTTATAAAGAAAAAGGATATTATTATGTCTACTACAACTGGTACTGTTAAATGGTTCAACGAAGCTAAAGGTTTTGGTTTTATTGAGCAAGAGTCTGGTCCTGACGTTTTCGCTCATTTCAGCGCAATTTCTGGTGCTGGCTTCAAAACTTTAGCTGAAGGCCAAAAAGTTGAATTTACTGTAACTCAGGGCGACAAAGGTCCTCAGGCAGAGAACATCATAGCTATATAGTTACGAGTTCGTGAATTATTAGCCTGCCTCTTTGGGCAGGCTATAAAAGGGCGGAACCTCTACAGAGGTTCCGCCCTTTTTTTATGAGTTTTAGATAAAGCTGATTTTTTCTAAGTTCAAGGCTTTTTAAACTTGTATACAGCACAGCTATAGCAAAAAATACTGCAATATAAGTGCCCTGCATATATACTGTAAGGTTACTATTCGCTCATCATACTACCTATAAGGCCAACGATGAATATCCATGAATTTCAGGCAAAACAACTGTTTAAAGATTATCAGATACCTGTCCCCGAAAGCATAGTGGTCATCAGCGCTAATGAGGCATCTGATGCGGCAAAAACCTTAGCAGGTGATAGTTGGGCAATCAAAGCACAAGTTCATGCTGGCGGACGCGGAAAAGTGGGTGGGGTTAAAATTGCGCAAACTGCAGAGGAAGCTAGTCAATTGACTGCGCAAATGTTGGGGCAACGTCTAGTTACAAAGCAGACGGGTGCGGCAGGCCTGCCTATTAATTCAGTGTTAGTAGAAAAAACCTATCCGATTAAACGTGAATTTTATCTTAGCTTACTGGTTGATCGGCATCAGGAAAAACTTTGTTTTGTTGCTTCCGAAGCTGGTGGAATGGATATTGAAGCAGTTGCTGAGCAAAGTCCTGAAAAAATTATCAGTTTATTTATTAATCCTTCCGCAAGCTTACAGTCTTATCAGTGTCGACAAATTGCGTTTGCATTATCCCTACAGGGTGAGCAAATCAAAGCATTGCAAAACTTAATGTCAGGCATGCTACAACTCTTTGTCGAAAAAGATGCCAGTCAAATTGAAATTAATCCTTTAGTAGAAATTGAGGATGGCAGATTATTTGCCCTGGATGCAAAAATTAATTTTGATGATAATGCGTTGCCCCTGCATAAAGACATGATTGCTTTACGGGATACTGCACAAGAGGATGAGAAAGAAAATAAGGCTAAACAATTTGACCTTAGCTATATTACTCTGGATGGCAATATAGGGTGCATGGTGAATGGCGCGGGGCTGGCTATGGCAACTATGGACTTAGTCAAATTAAAAGGTGGGACACCGGCCAACTTTCTTGATGTTGGTGGAGGGACGACGACAGAAAAAGTAACGGAGGCTTTTAAACTTATTGTCTCAGATAGTAATGTACAGGCTGTACTGGTAAATATATTTGGTGGCATAGTGCATTGTGATGTTATTGCACAAGGCATTCTAGGCGCGTTAAAACAAATTAAAACAGATTTACCTGTTATTGTCAGACTGGAAGGAACGCATGCAGAGGAAGGCCGGGCTCTTCTACAAGGAGCAGCACCTAATATAATTGCCGCAGACAACCTGGATCATGCAGCTGAACAGGCGGTTAGTCTTGCTGGAGCGAGCAGATGAGTATTTTAATTAATAAGGATACGAAAGTGATTTGCCAGGGATTTACTGGTAAACAAGGTACATTTCATGCTCAGCATGCTTTAGATTATGGCACCAGGCTTATGGGTGGTGTTACTCCTGGAAGAGGAGGCTCGGAGCATTTAGGCTTACCGGTATTTAATACCGTACAAGAAGCTTATTCAGTAACAGGTGCAGATGCGAGTGTAATATATGTACCGCCCTTTTTTGCTGCAGATGCAATTTTAGAGGCTGTTGATGCAGGTATTAAACTGATTGTCTGTATTACTGAAGGAATTCCTGTGTTACACATGTTACGCGTTAAAGCCGCGATGGCAGAGAGTGATGCACTGTTAATTGGTCCGAACTGTCCAGGAATTATCACACCTGAAGCCTGCAAAATAGGTATTATGCCCGGTAGCATTCATCTACCAGGCTCGATTGGAATCGTTTCGCGCTCAGGTACATTAACATACGAAGCAGTACACCAGACAACTCAACAAGGTCTGGGGCAAAGTACATGTGTGGGTATCGGTGGAGATCCTATTCACGGTATGAACTTTATTGATGTGATTAGTCGCTTTGAAGCTGATGAAAATACGCAGGGCATTATTATGGTTGGCGAAATCGGAGGCAGTGAAGAGGAAGAGGCTGCCGAATATATTAAAAATCATGTTACTAAACCAGTAGTTTCCTATATTACCGGTTTAACAGCGCCAGCGGGAAAGCGCATGGGGCACGCCGGAGCAATCGTCACAGGTGGAAAAGGCACGGCAGAAAGCAAAGTTACTGCATTAAAAACAGCTGGTGTAGAAGTGGTCAACTCACCTTCAAATATGGGTGTAGCGATGAAGGAGCTATTGGAGACTGATTAAATACCTTAAGTAATTCAAGGAATTAAAAGTCAACAAATAGCACTTGCAACACGTGCATAAATTGTGTAGAAGGAAGAGTTACATCATAAAAGAATAATAAACTAAATATTGAGAGGAAAACATGAAAAAAATAACAAAAACTTTAACAACGATTGGTTCGGCAGTTGCTTCAACATTTGCGGCAAACGCTGTTAATGCAGAAAGTAACCCATTTGCAATGAGCGAGTTAGACAATGGCTATATGCAACTTGCGCAGTCAGATAAAGTAGGCGAAATGGAGTGCGGCTCTAAAATGAACAAGAAGCAGGAAGCGGCTTGTGGAGAAGGCAGATGTGGCAGCATGATGGAAGATGGCAAAATGAAAAAAGGTCTGGAAAATTCCTGTGGCGCCATGATGAAAGGAAAAGAAGGAGCTTGCGGTGATATGAAAGCTAAATCATCGGACAAAAAAGTAAAAAATAAAGGTTATTCAGTAAGTAAATCCGGCTGGGGTAAGAAAAAATCCACATCTGGAAATATGAATAACGGCATGAAAATGGATATGGGCAAAGGCAAGGAAGGCAAATGCGGCGAAGGCATGTGCGGCGGCATGATGCAGGGCGGAAAGATGAAAAAAGGGATGGAAGGCATGTGTGGTGACATGATGAAAGGAAAAGAAGGCAGCTGTGGTATGGGAATGATGGGCGGCGGTATGAAAGGTATGCAGGGTGGCAATATGAAGGGAATGGACGATATGAAAGGCATGCAAGGTGGAAATATGAAGGGAATGGGCGGCATGAAAGGCGAAGAAGCTAGTTGTGGTGCAATGATCTCTCCTGACAAAGCGTCTGGTAAATAGGCTTGTACTCGCATAAAAAGGGCGCATTATCAAATGCGATTAAGTTAAGGTAAATATTCAGACGCAAAACACTGTTTATTTACGAATTTTTTTAATAAGATATGACGTAGGCTGGGTTAGATTTTACAGAGTAAAAAAACGTAACCCAGCAATACGGTTCTAATTCACACTTTGAAAAGAAGAGCTAAATGAGTGAGTAGATGGGCTTTATTTAAATTTAAGTGACCAAAAATTGTTCAAGAACGGTGCTTGCTTCTTCACAAGAAATAGTTGATTGCCCATTTTTTAATAGGTAGTTTGCAAAATGTTCAATGCACTTCCAGTTTTTAGGCTCTTCAATAAATTGAAAAGTTTGCTCGAAGAGTGACTGAATTTTTAATTCACGCTCGGCTATATTGGAAATAAAGTATTCTAAATAACGATTAGCCTGTTCAAGATCTGAATGACCACCGTAGTTTTTCAAGGCATTTATATTTACTAAGTACGGGTTAAATATCTCGTCGTCACGTAATGCAACAAACTTTGCTTCAGCCAAACCACCGGCTAGCAAATTAATCACATCTGCCTCATAGGCATGTTTTAATGGTTGTTTTTCTAGGGCAGTGTCAAAATGCTTATTTTCAATTTCAGCAACGGGTAGGTTTTCAATTAACCTACCACCTTCAACCCTGGCAAAAAAAGGGAAATCTTTTTGCCTGCTCTTATTAATAGTAATTTGAAAAAAAACAGGGGGTAATTGTTGTTGTTTATTTCTAATATAAATTGCCGTTACATGACCTGCTTCATGAAAAGCAATATGCTTATTTAACTCATTAATAGAGGCGGGTGAGCACTGTACGATATGTTGTGTTCGTAGCATAGAAAGTACCGTCCTATTTTAAAAAAATCAATTCATCTAATTCTATTAGATTCTGCAAATGTAAGTAATGATTGTACTTGTTCTGATATAAAACGGTTGTGACTGACCTCTCATTTTCTACATTGATGCCTTATTTAATTTACCTTGGGTTCTTATAACTTTCTTTGTGCACCTTATATTGGCCCTTTTTGTTGTGTATTTATGTGTTTTAATGTCAGAAATAATTGCAATGAAAAATATTAATAAAGCTAGTACTGTAGCTAAGCCTGTTAAAAGCACTATTAATGGCCGTGTGAATTTGATTATTAAAAATAAAATACTAACGGTTATGAAGTAACTTATGAATGAAGTTAATGTGTTCATGTTTTCTCCAAAAAATTTCAAAACTTGTACTGTTCGTTGTTAATGAATATAAAATTCTTAGTCCTAAGTATTGCTTGTGCTATTCTATTTTATAGTCTGATATTATTAGATTCTGCTAATAATTGTACTTGGTTTGTTATAAAGCGTTTGTGACTGAGCTCTCATTTCCTGCATTGCACCGAATAAAACTTAGGTAATTTCTGTCAAAGAATATACCAGCTTACTTATGCCATTTTTCTTTCTACAGCATTAAATCATCAAAGTGGGTTAAGACTTTGCAAACTATGCCCTCTCAAGGCTTTTTATAGTTATTATTAGTTTTTATATCACTTTTGTTGTTTATGATTTATGCTACTTTGCAGTACAGTTACCTATTTTTTACCTATAGCAATGCACAGTGTTCGCAAAACAACTATCCCACTTAGTCTTTATATTCACTTCCCCTGGTGTATTCAGAAATGTCCCTATTGTGATTTTAATTCTCATGCAGTAAAAGGATCCTTACCTGAAATAGACTATATTGATAGCTTACTTAAGGACCTATCAAAAGACCTGGAGCAATTTCAGGAAACTCGACCGCTGCACAGTATTTTTATGGGTGGAGGGACGCCTAGCTTATTTTCAGCCCAACAGATACAGCGCTTACTGACGGGTATTGAGCGTCTTATCCCCTTTGGCGATGGTATAGAAATCACTCTGGAGGCTAACCCGGGTACTTTTGAGAGTGAAAAATTTGCTGATTACCGGGCTATTGGTATTAACCGTTTATCTATCGGTATACAAAGTTTTAATGATGCTCATTTAAAACGTCTGGGGCGGGTACACTCGGGACAGGAAGCGATACGGGCGGTTGAAATTGCCAGGCAAGCAGGGTTTGATAATTTTAATCTGGATTTAATGTTTGGTCTGCCTGAGAGTAGTGATCATGATAGTTTAAGCGACGTACAACAAGCCATTGCACTTCAGCCCAGCCATATTTCTTTTTATCAATTGACGATAGAACCGAATACTTATTTTCATAAATATCCGCCTGTTTTACCTAATGATGAAGCTATTTTTAATGAGCAACTAGCCTGTCAGCAGTTGTTAGAGGAGCATGGCTATCAGCAATATGAAATCTCTGCCTACGCGAAAACGGGTAAACAATGTAAGCACAATATTAATTACTGGTCTTTTGGTGACTATCTAGGTATAGGCGCGGGTGCACATGGCAAGATTACTCTGGGTTTACCGGATAATATTGTGCGTACTATGAAAGCTAAGCAGCCTGAGAAATATCTCCAGCTTAGTAAAGGTGATAGACTTGCTCAGGAAATTAGTCAGACAGATTTACCGCTGGAATTTGTCATGAATCATTTAAGGCTAAAGCAGGGCTTTCAATTAGAAACCTATAGACAAAGAACGGGTTTAGCTTTGCAATCTTTACAACCTGCCCTGGCAGATTGTATACAGCAAGGCTTGTTAGATGAACACCAGCAACAAATAGTCTGTTCGGAAAAAGGTTGTTTTTTTCTGGACAGTATTTTAGAAAACTTTCTTGGCACGGATATAACAGATGCTTGATTATCAAAAACAATTTATTCAATATTCTTTAGATTGCGGGGTATTAAAATTTGGTGAATTCCAATTAAAATCAGGGCGTACTAGCCCCTATTTTTTTAATACCGGCCTGTTTAATAGCGGTGCGCAATTAGCGAAACTGGGACAGTTTTATGCTCAGGCACTGATACATTCAGGCATCAAAGTGGATGTTTTATATGGCCCGGCCTACAAAGGTATCCCTTTAGTTAGCGCTGCGTCTATTGCCTATGCACAAATGCAGAACAGCGATATTCCCTTTGCGTTTAATCGTAAAGAAGCTAAAGATCATGGCGAAGGTGGCAACTTGGTCGGAGCGCCTTTAAAAGGTAATGTGCTGATTCTGGATGATGTGATTACAGCCGGAACTTCGGTGCGCGAATCTGTGGTTATTATCAATGCAGCAGCAACACCCGCTGGAGTTTTGATTGCTCTGGATAGGCAGGAAAAAGGTGAAAATGATGTTTCTGCAATAGAGGAAATTACCGAACGCTTTAATATACCTGTTATATCAATTATTGCGCTAGAGCATATTATTACATTTATTGAAGACGATAAATCTTATAGTGCGAATATTGATGCAATTAGAGAGTATCAGCAGCAATACGGAATTTAGTTATTATTGATGACCCTTTCTATTATCGGTATAGATTGTGCCATCAGGCTAATAAAGTTGGTTTGGCGCATGGCTATCTGTCTGATGGCAAACTAATTGTTGATAAGCTGGTTAAGCCAGCTAAAAATCAATCCGTTGCAGAAATTGTGTCGAGCTGGATTGTGCCGGGATCCACACAGTTACTTGCGATAGATGCCCCATTAGGCTGGCCGGTATCGCTAGGACAGGAATTATTCAATCATGTGGCGGGCGGAATATTAAACACAGAAGCAAATACGTTGTTTCGCCGAGATACCGACCGATTTATAAAAGAAAAAACCGGCAAGCTTCCGCTTGATGTGGGTGCTGACAGAATTGCCCGTACAGCACATACTGCATTGCAATTATTAAATACAATTACCATGCTGACAGGGGCTAAGGTAGATTTAGCCTGGAGCCCGGAATTAAATCCGGGTTGCTGGGCAATTGAAACCTACCCTGCCGCGACTTTGAAAATGTCATCTATACGTTTTCAGGGATATAAAGGGCCAGAAAATATTGCTCCAAGACAAGAGATTTGTGCAAACTTAAGTTAGCTGAAGCTATTAAAGTTGCATTAAAGCAGTCAGGGGCGCGTGCGCGTCATGCTTGTGTTGCTATTGCAGGTTCGGCAGTGATGACAAAGGTGATTACCATGTCTGCGCAGTTGTCGGAAGATGAAATGGAAGAACAGATCATGGTTGAGGCCGATCAATACATTCCTTATTCTCTTGATGAGGTACGATTAGATTTTGAAGTGCAGCAAGTCAACGAAGCAAATTCTGAAATGGTGGATGTTTTACTAGCTGCATCTCGAAGAGAAAATGTAGATGAGCGTGTAGAAGTTCTGGAAATGGCTGGTTTGACGGCTAGTATTGTTGATGTCGGGGCATTTGCTATAGAGAATTCATTTGCTTTGCTTAAGGATCAGCTACCTAATGCGGATGATGAGCAAACAGTTGCTATTGCTGATATAGGTGCAACCATGATGACCTTGAATATATTACAGGAAGGGCGGGCAATTTATACTCGGGAACAGGGATTTGGTGGTAAGCAGTTAACCGAGGAGATTCAACGACGGTATGGCCTTTCCTATGAAGAAGCTGGGCTTGCTAAACGTCATGGTGGTTTGCCTGATAATTATAATAGTGATGTATTAGGGCCATTTAAACGTGCTTTAGTACAGCAAGTTGCAAGGTCACTGCAGTTTTTTATTTCCTCGAGTGCTAATAGAAGTATTGATTGTGTAGTGTTAGCCGGTGGTTGTGCATCAATTCCTGATTTTTGATAAATTAATTGAAGAAGAATTAGGGATTCCTGCATTTGTTGCTAATCCTTTTATTAATATGGCTCTATCTAATAAAATCAAACCACAAAGTTTAAGCAATGATGCAGCAGCAATGATGATTGCCTGTGGGTTGGCATTAAGGAGCTTTGATTAATGACTCGAATTAATTTATTACCCTGGAGTGACGAGCTACGCAAGCAACGGCAGCAGGAGTTTTTATTGGTATTGCTCTTGTTGCAAGTGTTGCCGTAGCAATCTTATTTGGCATTGAGGCATACCTGGATAGTCAGATTGAAGAACAGCAAGATAAAAAACGAATTGTAATGGCGAAAGTAGCTGAAGTAAATTTGATTACCGCTAAAATTAAAGATATTGAAGCGAAAAATGGAGTTCTGCAAAGTAAAAGAAATGCGATTCAGGCATTACAAAAAAGTCGTCCTGAAATAGTCCATTTTATTGATGCAATTGCCAGGGTAACACCTGACGGTGTGTTTCTTACCAAGATTAAACAAAATAATTCTAATGTAGTTTTGAATGGTAAAACGCAATCAAATGCAAGAGTATCAGCCTTTATGCGTAATGTTGAGGCTTCACCCTGGCTAGTTAGTCCTGAACTGAATGTTATTAAAGGTAGAAACAATGATGGCAGGTTAAGTGATTTTGTTCTTTATACAAAACAACGGAAAATTAAAACAGAAGATGAGGGGTTCTAATGAATTTTTCTGAAATTAATTGGGACATAAATGAAGCAGGTGCGTGGCCTAAGCCGATTAAAGTAGCTGCTGGGGTCTTGGTGTTCATAATTATAGTAAGTTTTGGATATTATAAATTTACCAGTGAAAAAGTAGCGCAATTAAATACTGAGAAAAAGGAAGTCGCGGATGCCTTGAATAATTATCAGTATGCCTGGAGGATGGCACAAAATTTAGAGTTACATCAAAAGCAATACAAACAAATACAATCCTCTTTAGCTGAGATGATGAAGTTAATGCCTACTAAAGCAGAGGTTGCTAGTTTATTGATAGATATTTCACAAACAGGATTATCTAGTGGCCTGGAATTTGAATTATTTAAACCTGCTGGCAAGATTAATAAAGGGGATGTTATCGAGTTGCCCATTAATATTAAGGTTATAGGTCAATATAGTGAGTTAGGATTGTTTATTAGTGGTCTTGCGACACTACCAAGAATTGTTACGATTAAGAATATTCAAATTAACCCTGCTAATAATATGCTTGCTATGAGTGCCTTAATAACAACTTACCGAGAGGGAAATAGCCAAGTAGAAAGTGATGCCAAAGTATTAGATAATAGTGCCCTTGTATGCCTTGAGCATGACGGTCTGGTGGTGGCAGGGTGTAAAAAGAAGAGCACTGTTGTTACTTATCCTGAGCTAGAACAAAGATTAAAAGAAAAAAGAAAAAATATCAAGGCTATATCCGTTAGGCCCATAGAACCAATGCCGCCAGTAGGGAGCTTTTTATTTAACCCTGATGGTTTAAGAGATCCCTTTAAGCCCATTGAAAAGAGCATGGAAACGTTAGCTGCGAAAGCTGTTGCTTCAAATGGAATACAGCCTGATTTTAATCGCCGTAAAGAAGAATTGGAAAGTTATTCATTAGATACCTTGAGAATGGTTGGCACAGTGAAAATGAAAAGTGTTTTATGGGGCTTGATTAAAGCCAGTGATGGTACTATTCATCGAGTTAGTGAGGGGAATTATTTAGGCAAAAATTACGGATGCATATTACGTATTTTGCAAGATGCAATAGAAATAGTGGAAATTGTTCCAGATCAGCCTGGTACATGGCGTGAGCACCAGACATTAATAGCGCTATCTGAATGAGCTGGAGATTGATATGAATATTAAGCAAGGTGGTTTTTGTATGAGCTTTTTAAAGCAGTGGTCTTTATTGCGTGTTGTTGCAATAAGCATATTATTTTTGGGGCAGGTTTCTTTAGTAGAAGCTCAGGCTGTCGCGCTTAGTGAGGTAAACTTTAATGCGCTGTCTGGCGATAACTTGCAATTGTCTTTTGAAATGACAGGCAATGTTGCTAAGCCAAAAGTATTTCATACCGATAATCCGGCAAGAATAATATTAGATTTTGCTGGTGTCAAAAGTAACTTAAAACAGAAAAAATATTATAAATGCAGGTGGTATCAGTAGTTTTGTTGCTGTTGAAGCGGGAGGACGGCTACGAGTAGTTGTTGACCTAGTAAAACTGGTTGATTATAAGGTAAAATCGCTTGGGAACCGAGTGATCATTACCTTTCATAGTTCCGGTAGAATCGCTCGCGATAGTCATAAAAAATTAACTAAAAAACCCCTGACTGAGTTTGCGTCCTTAATGCCTGAGCAGGCAATTAATAAAATTGATTTTCGTCGAGGAGAGAAAGGCCAGGGGCGCTTATTAATATCCTTGTCCAATCCTAATACAGTGGTTAATACACAAGAAAGATCTGGAAAGATTGAATAAACACTAAGTTACCTGATGCATACGTTAAAAAAATGGATGTTCTTGATTTTGCTACGCCTGTTTCAATGATCGAGGCAAAAAGAATAGGGACAAAAGTAAAAGTATTAATCACGCCGGTGGATAGTCAATTTGGGTATTCTACTTTTCAGTCGGATGGATTATTAACCGTAGAAATAAGGGCGATTACAACAGCTGAGGAAGAAGAGAAGCGCAAGAATAAGTTTCCTTATAGCGGCGAACGTTTATCATTAAATTTTCAGGATATAGAAATTCGTTCTGTTTTGCAGATTTTAGCGGATTTTACCGAACTTAACACTGTCGCTTCTATGCTGTTAGTGGGAATATTACACTGCGTTTGAATGATGTGCCTTGGGATCAGGCATTAGACTTTATTTTGAAATCTAAGGGTCTGGCTAAAAGAGAGGCGGGGAATGTTATTCTGGTAGCTCCAACAGCTGAAATATTAAAGCTAGAGGAAGAAGAGCTAAAATCACAAGAGGTGGCCGAGCGATTGGAGCCTTTAAAAACAGAATATATACAAGTTAATTATGCAAAAGCTGAAAATTTTAGAAATATTTTATTTGGAATGTCTTCTATCAGTGCTGATGGCTGTACCATATCGCAAGGGGCAAGTTCATCAGGTGGCCAAGGCGGGGGAAAGTGGTATTGGCGGCGGCGGTACGGGGCAGGGTAATGACAGATACTCACTTTTATCAAATAGAGGAACAGCGATAGTTGATTCGCGAACTAATACCTTAATTGTTAAGGATACCGGTAAAATTCACGAAGAAATCAGGGAGATGATTGATAAGTTAGACAGGCAAGTACGTTAAGTCCTAATCGAAGCGAGGATTGTCATTGCTGAAGAAGGGTTTGCTCAGGAATTAGGGGTCAAATTTGGCGCAGCTTATGTGGGTCCTAATGGCTCAGTGGGTGCGACTACTGGAAGTAATCCTAAGAATGGAACACCAGGAGATATAGTGTCTCCTGTATTATCTAACCTGGCAGCTTCTAATCCTTATGGTGCGTTAGGGATGACGCTGGCGAGTGGTGCAAAATATGTGTTGAATCTGGAAATTTCAGCTTTACAGGATGATAAGAAGGCTGAATTTGTTTCCAATCCCAAAGTTTTAACATCTGATCGTTGCCAGGCTAGAATAGAACAAGGCGTACAAATTCCATATCAGACGGTTAGTCAAAATGGAACGCAGACTCAATTTCAGGATGCTTCGATAATTCTTGAAGTGACACCGCAAATTACCCCGAGTGGTAGTGTAATTATGGATTTATATATTACTAAGGACTCGCCTGGAGAGATTACCCCTGATGGTGTAGCGATTAATACGCGACAAATTACTACTAGTGTGCATATAGAAGATGGCGAGACTGTTGTTCTAGGTGGTGTTTATGAGGGCGATACACTGTATGAAGTTAATTCAGTGCCCTGGTTTGCAGATTTACCATTAGTTGGCTGGATGTTTAGAAAAACGACGGAAAATGAGTTCAAAAAAGAACTATTGATCTTTATTACTCCTAAAATCACTAAAGATTCGATGAAAATGCGTTAGTAAGCTTCAATTACAACAAAAAAAGGGGCATAATGCCCCTTTTTTTATGAATAAAAAATGTTAATGAATAAAAAAAATATATATTTAATTGGTTTGATGGGTGCAGGGAAAACAACGGTAGGTCGTTTATTGGCAAAATCCTTGGCTGTGCCGTTTTATGATAGTGATAAAGCCATCGAGGATATAACAGGCGTTGATATTGCTACTATTTTTGAATTTGAAGGAGAGAAGGGCTTTCGAGTTAGAGAAAATAAAATGATTAATGAGCTAACAGAGCTGGAAGATATAGTGCTAGCTACAGGTGGCGGGGTCATTTTAAATGCAGATAATAGACAGCGATTACAAGAAAACGGTTTTGTCGTTTATTTGCAGTGCTCAGTCGATAGAATCCTTGATCGTACTTCGCGAAATACTCAAAGGCCCTTGTTAAATGTTGATAGCCCCAGAGAAAAAATACAATCTATATTAGATGAGCGTGAATCATTGTATTTGTCTTGTGCTGATTTTGTTATTGATAGCGGTCAAATACAAAGCAAGGCGGCTGTGAAAGAAATTCTTAAAGAATATATGAGTAAAGTAAATTAATGATGAATACCATGCAGGTTCAGCTGGGTGATAGAAGTTATCCAATATATATGGGGGCGGGTAACCTGAGTAAACCTGAGTTATTGACTCAACATATAAAATCGAAGCAAGTGGTGATTGTAACTAATGAGACTATTGCTCCCCTGTATTTGCAGCAAGTAACAGCTCATTTACAGCAATATCAAGTAGAAGTTGTAGTGTTACCTGATGGCGAGCAGTACAAAACACTGGCAACGATGGACATTATTTTTTCCACTTTGTTGAATAATCGATTTAGCAGGAATGCAACACTCATTGCTCTGGGTGGTGGTGTAGTAGGCGATATCAGTGGTTTTGCTGCTGCCTGTTACCAGCGTGGAATCCCTTTTATTCAGATACCTACAACTTTGTTAGCACAGGTTGACTCTTCTGTAGGAGGAAAAACAGGGGTTAATCATGCGTTAGGTAAAAATATGATTGGTGCTTTTTATCAGCCTCAATGTGTCATTATTGATGTCAATGTACTACAGACGCTGGATGACCGGCAGTTTTCGGCAGGCTTAGCTGAAGTCATTAAATACGGCTTGATTCGGGATGCTGAGTTCTTTACGTGGATAGAAGACAACATCGAAAAAATATTAAGCAGGGATGAAGAGGCATTAACGATTATTATTGAACAATCTTGCCGCAATAAGGTAGAAATTGTGGCTAGTGATGAAAGAGAATCGGGTATTAGAGCGATACTAAATTTAGGTCATACTTTTGGTCATGCAATAGAGACTGGAATGGGTTATGGCCGCTATTTACATGGTGAAGCTGTTGCGATTGGGACGTGTCAGGCAGCAGATTTGTCAAAGCGTTTAGGCTGGTTGGATGAAGCTGATGTAAAACGAATAGTGACACTTTTTAAAAAGGCGGGATTGCCCACGCAGCCGCCTACAGATTTATCCGCGCAGGAATTTATAAAATTAATGGCTGTAGACAAAAAAAATGCCGATGGAGATATACGCCTAATTTTACTTAAAAAAATAGGTGAAGCGAGTTTACCTATAAGCGTAGATAAAACTGCTTTACTGGCAACTTTAAATAACTACGGGCGAGATTAATTATCTAAATAACTCTTTGGAGTGGGGTAGTTAAAAACAAGAAATTTTTGATTCAAAGTTTGGTGTTTTGGATGTTTTAAGCAATACCAATTCAAAATGTACTTCATAAGCCTCGTTTAATTATTAATGGCGTGATTATGTCCGTTAATTAAACAATAGTGGTAGACGGCAGTTACGCCCTGTTTTCAAAACAAATATCTGGAATTTGTGTAAGGTGTATCTTATTCAAGTTTAATAGTAAAAGGACTAATACATAACATGAGTGATTTAAAAAACGATAGATTTATTCGAGCACTATTGAAGCAGTCAGTAGATAAGACGCCAATATGGATGATGCGCCAGGCTGGTCGGTATTTGCCTGAATATAGGGAAATAAGATCTCAAGCAGGTAGCTTTATGAATCTATGTACCAATCCTGAGCTAGCATGTGAAGTGACATTGCAGCCATTGGAGAGGTTTGATTTTGATGCAGCTATTTTGTTCTCAGATATTTTAACTATTCCAGATGCAATGGGCTTGGGGCTGTATTTTAGTGAAGGAGAAGGGCCGCGTTTTAAAAATCCAGTACGTAGTGCAGCAGATATAGAAAAATTACCAATTCCAGATCCTGAACTAGAATTGAAATATGTTGTAGATGCTGTGAGTCTGATAAGAAAAAACCTGCAAGGGCGTGTGCCATTAATTGGCTTTTCAGGTAGCCCATGGACCCTGGCAACCTATATGGTAGAAGGTGGTAGCAGTAAAACCTTTTCTAAAGTAAAAGGTTTGATGTTTGAGCAGCCTATGTTGATGCATAAAATGCTAGATAAATTAGCGCAATCAGTCGCAGCTTACTTAAATGCGCAAATAGCCGCTGGTGCACAAGCGGTTATGCTTTTTGATACCTGGGGAGGCGCTTTAGGTACAGAAGAATATTTAGAGTTTTCTCTGCGATATGCAGAACAAGTCCGTTCATTGTTAAATACTACGCAAGGTGGTAAACAAATACCTACAGTTTTGTTTATTAAAGGTGGCGGACAATGGCTAGAATTAATGGCTG
Organism: Bathymodiolus platifrons methanotrophic gill symbiont; assembly: GCF_002189065.1. GTDB lineage: Bacteria > Pseudomonadota > Gammaproteobacteria > Methylococcales > Methylomonadaceae > Methyloprofundus. Next base: position 13,553 of record NZ_BDMN01000127.1, on the reverse strand, counting down.
ACATAGGCTACGATGCACTCGGGCTGGACTGGCAAACAGATATACAGCAAGCACGGGCAAGAGTAGGAGGGCGTGTCGCTCTGCAGGGAAATATGGATCCTATCACTCTGTATGCTAATCCTGATGTGATCAGGACTAAAGTCGGTACTATACTAGAAAAATATGGTTCTGGATCAGGGCATGTGTTTAATTTAGGGCATGGTATTTTGCCGGATATTAATCCTGAACATGTTAAAGCAATGGTTGATGCGGTACATGATTTAAGTAAGCCATATCATAAGTAGAAGTGATGATGAAAAAATTACTAATAGCAATGTTTGCAATCAGTATTCTTGGCTTTAATGTAAGTCAGGCAGAAAGTATCTGGGATACGCCAGTTGTTGCGATGAAAGACAGTTCATTGGATATTGTGGTGTATAGAAGTCCTACTTGTGGCTGTTGCGGTAAATGGCTGGATCATTTGAAGGCGCATGGTTTTAATGTGCATGATAATGTACTCGAAGATATGCAGCATATCAAAGATAAATACGGCATAAATAACTCATTAGCCTCTTGTCATACAGCAATTATCGATGGTTATATTGTTGAAGGGCATGTACCTGCTAATGATATTAAAGCCATGCTACTCAATAAACCAGAAATTAAAGGATTAGCAGTACCTGGTATGGTAGCCGGCACTCCAGGTATGGAAATGGGGGGTAAGAAAGCACCTTTTAATGTTGTTGCTTTTGATAAGGATGGGCAGATAACACTTTATAAAGCATACGATCAATACTAACGCCCCAAGGTAAATTAATTTAACTAAAATAAGGCATTAGATAGTAGGTCGGCAGAAGTGAGTCAAGCGGATTCAGGAGTACTCCAGAAAAGTGCTAATGGAGTGCATCTGTTTCGGTAAAGAAATGAATGAAAGAGTAAACTAATGATTATTGGTGTGCCAAAGGAAATTAAAATATAGGAGTACCGTGTTGCAATTATTCCATCGGGAGTTATTAAGCTAGTAACTGCAGGACATGAAGTTTTAGTGGAACGTGGTGCAGGAATTGGTTCGGCCTATCTGGATATTGAATATGAACAGGCTGGTGCAAGAATTGTTTCAGCTAAGGAAGCCTGGGCGGCACAGTTGGTGGTCAAGGTAAAAGAGCCATTAAATTCTGAATATAATTATTTGCAGGGGCAGTTATTATTTACTTTCTTACATTTGGCGGGGGTTGAAAAAGAGTTAACCTATCGCTTGTTAGAGAGCGGAACAACGGCTATAGCTTATGAAACACTAGAGAACAGGCAAGGTGATTTGCCTCTATTGGCTCCGTTGAGTGCGATAGCGGGGAATATGGCTGCTTTAGTTGGATCCTATTATTTGGCCAAATTTAATCATGGAAATGGTGTGCAGCTGGGATCAGTCCTGGGTAAGCGGCATGGGAAAGTGCTAGTGATAGGTGATGGGGTAGTAGGTTTTCACGCTGCCCGTGCATTAAATAGCATGGGTGCTAATGTGTTTCAGGCTGGTTTAACAAACTCTAAAGTAGGTCTGCAGAAGACTGGTGAACTAAAAGGAATTGAATATTTGTATTCAGAAAAGAAAACAATTGCAAAAAATTGTTTAGATGCAGATTTAGTCATTGGGGCAGTACTAAATAAAGGAGCAAAGGCTCCTTATGTTGTAACTGAGGAAATGGTTAAATCCATGTGTAAAGGAGCGGTTGTCGTCGATGTTAGTATAGATCAGGGCGGCTGCATTGAAACATCAAGAGCGACAACGCATGATAATCCCATATATGAACAATATGGAGTAATTCATTATTGTGTTGCAAATATGCCGGGGGCCTATCCGCGTACTGCTACGATAGCTTTGTGCTCGGAAACTTTAATATATATTCAGCAATTGGCTGAAACGGGTGTATCTGCGTTTCATTTACAGGAAATATCCGCTAAAGCAATCAACATCTACAAATCAAGAATTACAAATAAGCAAGTTGCAACTAGCTTAAATTTACTTGAAAGCTATACGCCAATAAATGAAATATGGGCGTAGGCTCAGAAAAACCAGTCACCGCTTAGGTGATATTCTTTGACAGAAATCACCTTAATATGCTTAAAGCCCTGAAATTCCAGACAGGCCATTAAGGCTCCAATTGTCAGAATCCATAACGCCTTCCATGTCTGAGCCATTGTCATACTGAATATGGCAGGCATATTTTTTAAAAAAAGATGTTCCGTCTTCTTCGCTTAGTTCAATTTCAGCATTGATGATATATTTATAGTTTCCTAAAGACCAGGGCTGCAAGGGTTCGGATGGGAAAGTGATTTGTTTGTCACTCTCAATTTCATCTCTAATTTCTTTATTGCAATGCATAAATGCGTAATTAGTCATGGATGTTGAAGATGCAATTCTGCTGCCTTGATCGTCAGTATCAACAAGAAAAAGATCAGAAGCTGCAATCTTTTCAACAAGTGGCATAACAGCTTTGTTTTGAAAAAGGATTAGGGCAACAAGTCCAGCTAAAAATATAAGGGGAACAAGTTTCTTTTGCATGTTTAAGTCAAAATAAAAATAAAGAGTGCGGCCATTCTAACAGAAAAAACTGGCGAGAGGATGCTGGGAAGGGGAAACATTTTATGTGCTCGAGTATCAGTGGGTAAATCATGTAGTGCCTTCTACTGCATAATTAAAATAGTTAGGACCGAAAGGTTTTTGTATTAATAGTGTGCAGTCAGCTGTTAAATGCTGAGGTAGAGTGGCACTTATAGCTAATAAGTGAATTACAAAGTCTCTGTAGATTTAAATTCGAATCAGGTGTTTGTATAGCATGTATGGCGGAGTATTAAGGCAGGCTTTAAATAATATTTAAGTAAAAACGGATTTTAATATATTAGGGAAATCAGCTATTTGAAAATATTAGTATCGACTCAACGTTAGCGACGGTGTAGATTTTCTTGACATGAAGTGTAAAGTTGATAAACTTAGCAACACTCAAATGGAATGGTGTCATCATTAATAGTGATGTTACAGGATGTAATAATGCTTTCGACTTTGTCGAGAGATTTAATATTTACTTTTAGGAGGTAATAATGGCTGCTACAACTGATTCAGTGAAAGCTGATGCTTCAGAAGCACCACTACTAAACAAAACTAACCTGATTGCAGGTTGGATGTTGTATTTAGTGTTCTATTCATTTATTCGTTGGTACGAAGGTGTTTACGGATGGTCTGCTGGTTTAGATTCATTCGCACCTGAGTTCGAAACATATTGGATGAATATGCTGTATATCGAATTAGTACTAGAAGTGGTAATCGCTTCTACGCTATGGGGATATATCTGGAAAACTCGTGATCGTAACGTTATGTCTATCACTCCACGTGAAGAGTTAAGAAGACATTTCACTCACTGGACATGGTTAGTAATGTACGGTTGGGCTATCTACTGGGGAGCTTCATACTTCACAGAGCAAGATGGTACATGGCATCAAACTATTGTTCGTGATACTGACTTTACACCTAGTCACATCATCGAGTTCTACTTGTCATATCCAATTTACATCATCACTGGTGTTTCTGCTTTCTTATATGCAAAAACAAGATTACCTGCTTACCAAGAAGGTCTATCTTTAATGTATATGGTATCAGTAATTGGTCCTTTCATGATTCTACCAAATGTTGGCTTGAATGAGTGGGGACACACTTTCTGGTTTATGGAAGAATTGTTTGTTGCACCTCTTCACTACGGCTTCGTATTCTTCGGATGGGCGGCTCTAGCGATCATGGGTGTTGTAAACATCGAAGTTGAAGCTTTAACTAAACTACTTAAAAAAGACTTAGCTTAATATAAAGCAAGCTTTTTAATATAATGTAGTAAAACTTGTTATCTCCTTGTTTCGCCATCATCTGATGGCGAGATGGAAGAGAGATAATGATAATAAAAATAATTTTTTTGGAGGTAAGCTAATGAGTGCATCTCAATCAGCTGTACGTTCACGCGCTGAAGCGGTACAAGTTTCACGCACGTTGGACTGGATGATTTTATTTACTCTATTCACCGCAGTACTGGGTGGATATCATATTCACTACATGTTAACTGGTGGTGACTGGGATTTCTGGACAGATTGGAAAGATAGACGTTTATGGGTAACTGTAGCGCCAATCGTATCAATCACTTTTCCTGCTGCTGTACAATCAATGTTATGGTACCGTTACCGTCTGCCTTTCGGCGCGGTAGTTTGTGTTATGGCTCTTATGATCGGTGAGTGGATTAACAGATACTTAAACTTCTGGGGTTGGACTTACTTCCCAGTAAACTTCTGTTTCCCATCTAACCTAGTTCCTGGTGCGATTATACTTGACGTTGTATTAATGATGTCTAGTAGCTTTGTATTGACAGCGGTTATTGGTGGTATGGCTTGGGGATTAGTTTTCTACCCAGGTAACTGGCCAATTATTGCTCCTTTACACGTACCTGTTGAATACAACGGTATGATGTTTACACTAGCTGATTTACAAGGTTATCACTACGTACGTACTGGTACTCCTGAGTACATCAGAATGGTAGAGAAAGGAACACTAAGAACATTTGGTAAAGATGTTGCTCCAGTATCTGCATTCTTCTCGGCTTTCGTTTGTATTATCATTTACTTCTTATGGCACTATTTTGGTCGTTGGTTTAACAAAACTGACTTCATTAGTGGCGAAGGCATCTAATAATAATTATAAGTTGATAAGTATTTATGCTTATTAATAAACGAAATTAAATTCTCTAGTTTGGAGGAGATATATGAAAACAATAAAAGACAAAATAGCTAAGCTATCATTTGTCGCATTGCTATTGGCTGTAACATCTGCGATGTTCTACACGCCTACAGCATCTGCACATGGTGAAAAGTCTCAAGCAGCGTTCATGCGTATGCGTACAATTCACTGGTTTGATCTTGATTGGTCAAAAGATGAAGTTGCAATTAACGATACAATGACTATTTCTGGTAAATTCCACGTTTTCGCGGGATGGCCTGAAACAGTTGATAAGCCAGAAGTTTCTTTCTTGAACATTGGTATTCCGGGCCCTGTATTTATTCGTGCAGGATCTTGGATCGGTGGTCAATTAGTTCCTCGTTCAGTAACACTAGAACTTGGCGAAACTTATGAGTTCAAAGTTCTTCTAAAAGCACGTCGTCCAGGTGACTGGCACGTACATACTATGATGAACGTTGAAGGCGGGGGTCCAATTATTGGTCCAGGTAAATGGGTAACTATTACTGGTTCAATGGGTGACTTCGTTAATCCTTTAACTACATTAACTGGTGATACAATTGATCTAGAAAATTACGCTTTAGATAACGTATATTTCTGGCACGCATTGTGGATGGGTATCGGTACAGCTTGGTTGTTGTTCTGGATTAAACGTCCTATGTTCATACCACGTCATATCGCTGTAACTTCTGGTAAAGCTGATACACTAATCAGTGCTACTGATAAGAAAGTTGCGATTGCATTTGCTGTAGGTACTTTGGGTTTAATCATGGTATCTATGGGTTCCACAAATGAAAAATACCCTATTACAACTCCATTACAAGCGGGTTTGATGCGTGGTATTCAGTGGATTGATATGCCTGAAACAACTATTAACGTTAAAGTTGAAGATGCTACGTATCGTGTTCCTGGTCGTGCTATGCAAATGACTCTAACTATCACTAATAATGGTGATTCTAGTATTCGTTTAGGTGAGTTCAATACTGCATCTGTACGTTTCCTAGAGCCTAATGTATTAGAAGATGAGTCAGGTTATCCTGATGATCTTTTAGCTGAAGAAGGTTTAACTGTTTCTGATAACAGCCCTATCGCTCCAGGTGAGTCTAGAACTGTTGAAGTAACTGCTTCTGATGCTGCATGGGAAGTTTACCGTTTAGCTGACTTGATCTATGATCCAGATAGTCGTTTTGCTGGCTTACTATTCTTCTTCGACGAAGATGGTAACCGTCAAATGGTTATGGTAGATGCTCCACTAATTCCAACATTCATCTAATGAATGAATACTTAGCTTAGGCTAAGTAGGAGTTACATAGCATAGGGCCCCTGTTACGCAAGTAACAGGGGCTTTTTTGCGTTTAAGTACTAATTAAAAATGATAAAAATATACTTAAATTGAATTAAAGCTGTTTGTTTTTATGTCAGAGAGGTAGCAAACAGGTTATAATTGCAAAGTTATATGTTTCATTTAAGAATTCACACTGGGTAAAAAGGATGCTAGGTAAGCTTGTTAAATTTGTTGTCGGTAGTCGTAATGATCGGTTAATTAAAAAGAAGAGAAAGTTAGTAAAGTCAGTTAATAAGTTAGCTGACGAATATGCACAATTATCAGATGAAGAATTACAAGCAAAAACAATAGAATTCAAAACTCGACTTGCTGATGGTGAAAAATTAAATAACTTAATTCCTGAGGCATTTGCAGTAGTCAGAGAAGCATCTTCGCGCGTATTTGATATGCGCCATTTTGATGTGCAACTGATTGGCGGAATGGTGCTTAACGACGGCAAAATTGCCGAGATGAAAACCGGAGAAGGTAAGACATTAATGGCTACGTTAGCAGCCTATTTAAATGCTCTTCCTGGTAAAGGTGTGCATGTAGTTACCGTTAATGATTATCTTGCCTCACGAGATTCTGTCTGGATGGGTCAGTTATATGGTTTTCTAGGACTTACAACCGGTGTCATAATCAGTGATTTAGATCATGCTGAGCGCAAACAAGCCTATGCCGCCGATATAACATATGGTACTAACAACGAATTTGGTTTTGATTATTTACGCGATAATATGGCGTTTAGCCTCGACCAGAAAGTTCAACGAGGCCTGCATTTTGCTATTGTAGATGAAGTAGATTCGATTCTAATTGATGAAGCAAGAACACCATTAATTATTTCTGGACCAGTCGAAGATAGTACTGAAATTTATTTAAAAACTAATGCAATTGTTCCATATCTAACGAAAGTAGAACGTCAGGAAGGTGAAAAAGAAGGGGAAGAACAAGGGCCTGGCGACTATACAGTTGATGAAAAATCCAGACAGCTGCATTTAACTGAAGCTGGACATATACATATAGAGGAATTACTAGTTGAGCATGGTTTATTAGCTGAAGGCGCAAGTTTATATGAACCTGCAAATATCAGGTTGATGCACTATTTAAATGCGTCATTAAGAGCCCATGCACTATTCAATCGTGATGTTGATTATATAGTACAAAATAATGAAGTTATCATTGTAGATGAGTTCACCGGGCGGATCATGCAAGGCCGAAGATGGTCTGAAGGTTTGCACCAGGCAATGGAGGCTAAGGAAGGTACTAAAATTCAGGATGAAAACCAGACCTTAGCATCAATTACCTTTCAAAATTACTTTCGTTTGTATGAGAAACTCTCTGGAATGACAGGTACGGCAGACACTGAATCTTTTGAATTAAATAAAATATATGGTCTTGAGGTTGTTGTTATTCCAACGCACAGGGACATGATTAGAGATGATAAAGGAGATTTGATTTTTCTGACTGCGAAAGAAAAATATCTAGCAATTACGGAAGATATAAAAGACTGTGTTAAACGTGGGCAACCCGTATTAGTAGGAACAACATCTGTAGAGAATTCAGAAGTAATCTCCGGTATTCTAACGCAAGCTAAGATTAAACATGAAGTGCTTAATGCAAAACAGCACGAACGTGAAGCACATATTATTGAACAGGCCGGTATGCCTGGAGCAATTACAATTGCTACTAATATGGCGGGACGTGGAACTGATATCGTCCTGGGTGGAAATTTAGATGCACAAATCGCTGTTCTAGGTGAAGAGCCAACGGATACAGACAGAAATAAAGTTAAAGTAGACTGGCTGGCGCGTCATGAACGTGTAAAAGAAAGTGGTGGCTTGCATGTTATTGGTTCTGAACGGCATGAGTCACGCAGAATTGATAACCAGCTACGTGGTCGCTCAGGGCGTCAGGGTGATGCAGGGTCTACGCGGTTTTATTTGTCATTAGAAGATGATTTAATGCGCATCTTTGCTTCCGACAGAGTAGCAGGCTTGATGAAAAAACTTGGTATGGAGGAAGGAGAAGCAATTGAGCATCCATGGGTAACACGATCAATTGAAAATGCGCAGAAAAAAGTTGAAGGAAGAAACTTTGATATGCGTAAAGAAATTCTTGCTTATGATGATGTCGCAAATGATCAGCGTAAAGTTGTATACAAGCAGCGCGATGAGTTAATGGAGTCTGAAGATATTACCGATATTATTACAGCCATTCGTGAAGATGTAGTAAATGAAGTAATTACTAAATATATACCACCTAAAACCATGGAAGAGCAATGGGATATAGTAGGGTTAGAAGCGCATTTACACGATGAGTTCGAAATCGAAATACCTGTAGCCAAAATGCTGGAGGAAGATACTAACTTGCATGAAGAATCTTTGCGACTGGCCATCGTAGATATTATTGCTAAGGAGTATGCCGACAAAGAAGAGCTCATGACATCAGATGTGATGCGTCATTTTGAAAAATCTGTCATGTTACAGGTTTTAGATAATAGCTGGAAAGAACATTTGGCTGCTATGGATAGTTTACGTCAAGGGATTCACTTTAGAGGCTATGCACAAAAAGATCCTAAGCAGGAATATAAGCGTGAAGCTTTTGATATGTTTACTGCATTATTGGATCAGGTTAAATACGAAGTTATTAGTATTCTTGCCAAGGTGAAAGTAACACAGCAAGAGGATGTAGATGCCATTGATGAGCAACGCCAAGTGCCTCAGGAAATGCATTTTGAACATGCGGAAGCCGGGAGTGCATTAGCAGAACCGGAAGCAATCCAGGAAAACACTAAACCAGATGAACAAGAGGTTCCCTTTGTTCGAGAAGATAGAAAGGTAGGCCGTAATGAGCCATGCCCTTGTGGTTCAGGGAAGAAATATAAGCAGTGTCACGGTAAACTGTAGAACTGATCTAAGTGCCAGTTCTTAGGCAATGAATATTGAATTAAATTTTAAATCTTAACTTGTAAAAGGCTATGCCAACTAATATTTTTAAAAAAAGTAAACCCTGCGCAGATATTACAACATTACCTAAATTAGGGCTCAATAAAAAAGACTTTGTCGCTGACTTTAAACGCTATTATAGTCATCGCTTAGGTCGTGATCAGAACTGTCGATCTCCGCATTACGCCTATGAAGCACTTTCTTTGGCAATTAGTGATCGGCTAGTAGAGCGCTGGAAAAATACTTACAATACTTATAGAGAGACAGATTGTAAGAAAGCATATTACTTGTCCATGGAATTTTTAATGGGGCGTACGCTTAGTAATGCCATGCTTAACCTAGGTGTTACTGATGAAGTTACTAAGGCAATGTATGGTTTAGGTCTGGATATCGAAGAACTAATTGATAGTGAGCCTGATGCCGGTCTGGGTAATGGAGGGTTAGGACGCCTAGCTGCCTGTTTTATAGATAGTTGTGCGACTTTACAGTTACCGGTTACCGGTTATGGCTTACGCTATGAATACGGTATGTTTACACAGGCAATTATTAATGGTGAACAGGTTGAACGACCTGATCATTGGTTAAAAAATGGTAATGTCTGGGAAATAGAGCGCCCTGAATATACTAACCGCATCAAGTTTGGTGGTAAGGTTGTAGATGCTATAGACGAGCATGGCGGAAAGAAAAGGATGTGGATTGATACGCATGACATATTAGCAGTACCTTACGATACTCCTATTCCAGGTTATCAAAATGGTACGGTTAATACTTTGCGTTTGTGGAAAGCTACAGCTACTGAGGAGTTTAAACTTGACGAGTTTAATGCAGGAGATTATGCCGAGTCAGTAGCTGCAAAAAATACAGCCGAAAATATTAGTATGGTGCTTTATCCAAATGATGCTAATGAAAATGGTAAGGCCTTGCGTTTACAACAACAGTATTTACTAGCGTCAGCAAGTTTACAGGATATTGTTGCTAACTGGGTGGGACGACATGGAAATGATTTTACCCATTTTGCTGAAAAAAACTGTTTTCAATTAAATGATACACACCCAAGTGTTGCTGTTGCAGAATTAATGCGCTTGTTGATTGATAACCATGGGCTGGAATGGAATGATGCATGGGGTATCGTGCAAAAAACGATGGCCTATACTAACCATACGTTGTTGCCTGAAGCACTAGAGCGTTGGTCTGTAGGCTTATTTCAGTCTTTATTGCCGCGTATAATGGAAATAATTTTTGAAATAAATGCACGTTTTCTTGCTGAAGTCTCATCGCGCTGGCCAGGTGATAACGAGCGTTTAGCGCGTATGTCTTTGATTGAAGAAGGGCATGGTGATAAGCACGTAAGAATGGCGTATCTTGCTATTGTAGGGAGTTTTTCTGTCAATGGTGTAGCTGAATTACACTCGCAATTATTACAGGATGGCTTGTTTAAAGACTTCTATGAATTATGGCCAGAAAAATTTAACAATAAAACCAATGGCGTTACTCCTAGACGCTGGCTTGCCGCATGTAATCCTGAATTAGCAGAATTTATTACTTCAAAAATTGGTGATAAATGGATTACCGATTTATCAGAACTAAAGAAATTGGAAAAATTTCTTAATGATAAGCAGTTTTGTAAAAAATGGTATGAATTACAACAAAGTGCCAAGCAAATACTAATAGACTACAAAAAAACAGAGCATGATATAGATCTTAATGTAAATGCCTTGTTTGATGTGCAAGTAAAACGTTTTCATGAATATAAGCGTCAGTTGTTAAATGTATTACATGTAATACATTTATATGATCGTATTAAACGTGGTGATACAGCTAACTGGACAGATCGTTGTGTATTGATTGGTGGTAAGGCTGCGCCAGGGTATTACATGGCAAAACGTATTATTAAGCTGATAAGTAATGTTTCTGAAATTATTAATAATGATCCTGAAGTTGGTGAGAAGTTAAAATTGGTATTTATGCCAAACTACTGCGTTTCAGCGATGGAAAAAATATGTCCTGGAGCTGACTTATCTGAGCAAATTTCTACTGCCGGTAAAGAAGCATCAGGTACTGGAAACATGAAGTTTATGATGAATGGAGCTCTAACCATTGGTACGCTGGATGGAGCTAATATAGAAATTCGCGAAGAAGTGGGTGATGATAATTTCTTTAAGTTTGGTTTAACAGAAGGGGAAGTTGAAGAAATGCGCCACCATTATGACCCTATGGGCATAATTAATCAGGATGAAGACTTGCAGCGTGTTATGAACTTGCTTGAAAGTGGACATTTTAATCAGTGTGAGCCTGGTATTTTTGATGATGTTATTAACTCTATTAAGAGTTCAGATGATATGTGGATGACTATTGCTGATTTCCGTAGTTTTATTGATGCACAAAAACGTGTAGAGGCAGCATATCAGGATAAAGATCTCTGGACGCGAATGAGTATTATAAATACAGCAAATAGTGGGAAATTTTCTACTGACCGTACTATTCAAAGCTACAGTGATGATATCTGGAATTTGAAAGCAGTGACTGTTAAATAAGTTGCTAATATTCAAATAAAAAGCCCGATGTATATTTTAAACTGAAGTTTCCCAATAATTATTTATGGTAAAATTGAAACTATGCTACAACTATATGAAAAAAATAGTCTTTTCATTCGTTTCAAATGCTATTGCCTAAGGGGAATTAAGTAGGGGTTTGCTATAAACATGGCAAAACCACCTAAAATAAACCTCGATACACCAGCATTGTGTATTTCAGCTACTCAATAATTGGGAAACTTCAGATTTTAAATACATCGGGCTTTTTTGTTTGATCAACAAACTACTAAGGAATGTGCGCGAAATAAGTTACATCGTTAATAAGGGGCGCAGGCCTTTAGCCTGCATTTTAAAAGGCGAACTAAAGATCCGCGCCCCACAGTTGCTCAAGTGTGTCGCGCGCCTTCTTCCTGAACTGGATTGTATATGTTTAATATCCTACTCTTCGAGCCAGAAATACCCGCCAATACTGGTAATATTATTCGCTTATGCGCAAATACGGGGGCTAAATTACACTTAATTAAACCCTTAGGTTTTGAACTAAATGATAAAAAACTGCGCAGGGCAGGGCTGGATTATCATGAATGGGCTGATATAAAAGTGCATGAAGATATTCATGCTTTTTTAAGCAATGAGAAGTACGCTACAGTTTATGCTTTAACCACCAAAGCTAAACAATGTTACTCTGATGCCGAATTTCAGCCTGATGATGTGCTGATGTTTGGTCCGGAAACACGAGGTTTACCTGATAGTATTCTAACTAACTTAGCGGACCATCAGCGATTACGCTTACCCATGTTACCGGCAAGCAGAAGCCTGAATTTGTCCAATACCGTTGCTGTAACACTATATGAAGCCTGGCGGCAACAAGGCTTTATTGATATGGGAGAGTAGGGCGGACTTTAGTCCGCTTTTGCCTATACTAAAACTAGAGCTTAAGATTCAGTTTTAATTTAAACCCAAATAATTGCTTATTTAGGGTTCCGGGTTGCAGCATAAAAGTCAACGTTAGGGTAAGGTATGCTGTAGAGCGTTTAATGCGTAACTCATCAACGAATACTCGCGTGGCATAGTATAGAGATAGGATAGCCTCAGTTCAGCAGCTCCTCCTATAGGCCTTAGCGAATTTAAAATCGGAGATTTCCCCCTTCTTCTTCATCTACACTGCTTAAGCTGATTTCATTGTCAGTTGATGAGAAATCATTATGTGCTCCTAATTTAATCATCAAGCGTACTTCATTTTTAGAGTCAGCTGAATTAATTGCATCTTCATAGCTGATTTTTCCAGAAGTATATAGATCATAAAGTGCCTGATCAAAGGTCTGCATACCTAACTCTCTGGAAGATTTCATAAGCTCTTTTAATTTATGTACATCACCTTTGCGAATAATGTCACAAACCAGCGGAGTACCTAAAAGGATTTCCATTACTGGGTAGCGGCCTTTACCATCCGCCCGAGCAACCAGTTGCTGGGCAATAATGGCTTTTAAATTAAGCGAAAGATCCATAAATACCTGGCTGTGCATATCTTCAGGAAAGAAGTGCAGAATACGATCAATAGCCTGATTTGCATTGTTAGCATGTAGTGTAGATAGACATAAATGTCCAGTCTCGGCAAAGGCTAAGGCATGCATCATGGTTTCACGGGCACGAATTTCACCGATAAGAATGACATTAGGGGCCTGGCGGAGGGTGTTTTTCAGGGCTACTTCGTAAGACTCAGTATCCATACCCACTTCGCGTTGAGTAACGATACAACCTAAATGAGGGTGAACAAATTCGATAGGGTCTTCAATAGTAATAATCTGAAGTTTCCCAATTATTGAGTAGCTGAAATACACAATGCTGGTGTATCGAGGTTTATTTTAGGTGGTTTTGCCATGTTTATAGCAAACCCCTACTTAATTCCCTTTAGGCAATAGCATTTGAAACGAATGAAAAGACTATTTTTTTCATATAGTTGTAGCATAGTTTCAATTTTACCATAAATAATTATTGGGAAACTTCAG